>CAZNPC010000001.1:0-92849 GCA_964574765.1 uncultured Nitrospirales bacterium
GCTTCTTTATGGCCTTTGTTCATAGCTCTCGGCTGGATGCAGTACCGCTTTTCAGACGTGCGCTTCAGCCTGCTGTTATTCCCTGGCAAACGGATCACGGTCGGATACGTGTTCACGTTTATTCTCTGTTACATACTGTCACGCATACTGTTTGCAAAAGCCCGAAAAATGTTCCCCCTGCCCCGGACAGTTTCGAATGGTATATTCGCGGATAAACATGACAGCCGTCCTCAGTCCAGGCATTTTAAAAGCGGTTAATAATGCCTGTTTCCGTATTTATGTAAAAAGCTGTTGATTATCGATGACCTTCCGTTTTATAATCTATGACTATGCTTGCCGGGTTTAATAATAATATTGTCTACAAAAACGATATCTTTCATGTTCAGACCGAAAATACCGGTCCTAACAACCCTGTTATAACCACTACAATATATCGAAAGGGAGCTGTAATAGCGTCCAAAAAGATCAGCTATGAAGACATTATGAAGGACGACAGGGCGGATGAGACTGTCAAACAGTTGATGGAGAACCAGCACAAGAATATGATAAAGGCATTACTGGGAGGCAGGCTCAATGTATAAGCCCCCGGGTAACAGAATATAGTCATTGAGTACCGTTAAGATAGATAAGATCACTGATTCCGCAAAACTGGAAGACATTGCCGTAGAAGTCAGGATAGGCATCTTAAAGATGCTTACAAAATCCGGATCAGGCCATACCGGCGGATCCCTCTCCGCTGTTGACGTTGCAGTTGCAATCTACTTTTCAAAGATGAATTACAGGCCCGATGACCCCGAATGGAAAGAAAGGGACAGGTTTATACTGTCAAAAGGCCACGCAGCCCCTCTACTCTACACAATCCTTGCTAAAGCCGGGTATTTTTCAGATGACATTCTTTCCACTCTGAGAAAAATTGACAGCCCTTTACAGGGGCATCCGTGCTGTGAACAACTCGCCGGGGTGGAGGTCTCAACAGGCTCTCTTGGTCAGGGACTGTCTGTCGCAAATGGAATAGCTTTGGGGCTTAAGCTCGATAAGATTCCGGCGAGGGTATACTGTATTATGGGCGACGGAGAGACACAGGAAGGCCAGATCTGGGAAGCTGCCATGACTGCAGCTCATTACGGTCTGGATAATGTCTGCGGGATCGTGGACAATAACGGCCTTCAGATAGACGGCCCGGTAGATGAAGTGATGAGAGTAGCTCCAATGGCTGAAAAGTGGGATGCTTTCGGCTGGAATGTGATCCAGGTAAACGGACATAATATGAATGAGATACTTAATGCCCTTGGTGACGCTGAGAATACAAAAGGCAAGCCAAGCCTTATAGTGGCTCATACAATAAAAGGCAAAGGAGTATCGTTTTTTGAAGGTAAAGTAGAGTATCACGGTGTCGCTCCTACACCTGATGAGCTGGAGCAGGCAATGAAGGAACTCAGGGAAAAAGTTTAAAATGGTTCCACGTGGCTCAAAATAGTTTAAAATTGATCTGTTTTAAACTACGTTGAACTAAATTGAACTATCTTGAACAGCTTTAGCATCTAATGAGGGAGAGCAAATAGGATGAAGGTTGAAAAAGAAAACCCGGACACAATGACCGAAACAGAGAGAAAACCAAAGGCAACCAGGGATGCGTATGGAGAAACCCTGCTTAAACTCGGCAAAAAACGGCAGGATATAGTAGTACTTGACGCCGACCTTTCCGGCTCTACCAAAACGGGTAAATTCGCAAAAGAATTCCCTGACAGGTTCTTCAATCTTGGAGTGTCTGAACAGGACATGATTGGTACGGCAGCCGGACTCAGTCTTACGGGTAAAGTCCCTTTTGCCTCCACGTTCGCGGTGTTCGGGACAGGCAGAGCGTGGGACCAGATACGGCTTGTAATCTGTTATTCGAATAATAATGTAAAACTCGTCACAACTCACAGCGGAATAACTGTCGGTGAGGACGGGGCCTCACACCAGGCACTTGAAGATATTGCATTGATGAGGGTATTGCCCAACATGACGGTTATCGTACCATCAGACGCAAGAGAGACCGAATCCGTCATCAATGCCGTTGCCGACCATACGGGACCTGTTTATGTGCGTCTGGGAAGATCCAAAGTGCCGTATGTCATGCCTGAGGACTATGCGTTCATAATTGGCAGATCTCATGTATTCCACATGGGGACTGACGCCAACATCATAGCTGTCGGGATCATGGTGGATATTGCTCAGTCAGCCGCCCGGGTTTTGCGCGATCAGGGAATAGATACCGGCGTCATAAATATGTCAACTGTCAAGCCTCTTGATGAAAAGGTTTTACTTACTGCCGCAAAAAGTTCCAGAGTTATAATTACGGCTGAGGAACATTCCATAATTGGAGGACTTGGAGGAGCTGTCTGTGAATTCCTGTCCGAAAACCATCCGGTTCCAGTTCGCAGAATCGGAGTCAATGATTCTTTCGGATGTTCCGGAAACCCGGACGAGCTGTTAAAGCTGTACGGCCTTACAAAGGACTCCATCATTGATAAGGTCAAAAAGGCTTTGAACAAATGATTCAGTTCTCTGAAGTTTCCAAGTACTATGAAAACGAATTCGCCATAAAAGATGTCTCTTTCTCTGTAGGAAAGGGCGAAATGGTTTTTATTACCGGCCCCAGCGGAGCTGGCAAAACAACCATTTTGAAGCTTATCTACAGATCTGAACGCCCCGATGAGGGCAAAGTCATAGTTGCAGGATGGGACGTGGGCGAACTCAGGCAGAGCACCATTCCTTATCTCAGGAAGAACGTCGGCATTGTGTTTCAGGACTTCAGGCTCCTGTTCAACAGGACAGTGTTCGACAATATCGCCCTCGCCCTCAGAATTCGCGGCGTTCACCCCAAAGAGATAAAGGCATCCGTCACTCAGGTACTGAAAGACGTCGGATTAAAGCTCAGGACACATGATTTTCCCCAGCACCTTTCCGGAGGAGAACAGCAGAGAGTGGTCATTGCCAGGGCAATGGTATCAAAGCCCACGGTACTCCTTGCCGATGAGCCGACCGGCAACCTCGATCCTGACACATCATCCATCATCATGAAGCTGTTCAATGAAATAAACGCACGCGGTACAACAATAATGATTGCCACGCATCAGAAAGAACTATATACAGGAACAGGAAGAAGGGTACTGCGTATAAAAGAGGGCGAGCTGGCGGAGGATTCTTCCTTATGAGAGTTTTTATATATTCACTGCACACTGCTATAAAAAATTTGTGGCATGAGAAATGGATCAATTTTCTTACTGTCATGACCGTCGGAGTGGGACTGATCCTGCTGGGTACGTTTGTCCTGATCACACTGAATATGGACTCTGCCATCAAGCGGTGGTCAAAGGGATTCGGGATTGTAGCATACCTGAATGACAACCTCAGCAGAGACGAGGAAGATGCGTTAAACGAACGGTTTCAAAAAGATCCTGATATAGTGGAAATAACATATGTATCACGTACCGCGGCTCTAGATGAACTAAAGGACGCCCTTGGTGACAGGAAATCTATCCTGCAGGGCTTTGACAAAAACCCGCTTCCGGCGTCATTTGAACTAAAACTCAGAAAAGGCCTTCTGGCGCCTGAGTGGATCAGACAAAAAGCTCTTGAGATAAAGCAGTTGAACCAGGTTGAGGACGTCCAGTACGGTGAGAAGTGGCTGCTGTCGCTAAGCAATATGACAGAAGGCATGAAAATAATAGCCGTATTGTTCGGTGCGGTGATATTCATAGCGATTGCGTTTGCCAGTTACAGCACGATCAAGATCCTTTTCTACAGAAGAAAAGATGAGATCGAGACGCTTAAGCTCCTCGGGGCCACCAGAGGATTCATCAGGGCCCCTTTTCTTCTGGAAGGATTCTTTATCGGCCTGTCGGGCGGTATTGCAGGATTTCTGGGCCTGCTGGCAATGTATTATTTTGCAAGCGCCAGAATTATCGAGTTTATACCTTCACTCAGGCTGATTTTAAAATTTATCCCGATTGAGACATATCCTGCCGCCCCGGTGGCAGGGGCTGTGATGAGCATCATTGGAAGCTTTATCGCCATAGGGAAGATCAGGTATTAACTTGGGAAACAATAAATGGGAAATGGGAAGTAGGAAGTGGGAAATTAAGAGTTTATTTCTTGTTTCTTTTTTTTTACTGTTCTCATTTCTCATTTCTCATTTCTCACCTATACACGCCGCCAATCCCAAAGGAGAGCTTAAGAAAATACAGAAAAGACTGCTCAGGGAAAAGAAAAGGGTAGAACAGACCATTGAGAAAGAAAAATCTATCCTTACAGAAATGGAAAGAATTAACAAACTTCTCGGAAAAAAGCAGGATGAACTCAAGCTTTATGACGACAGGCTTACCCGGACACGCAGTAAAAACAAAAAGCTCGGAAATGAAATTGGAGCGCTTAAGGATGAAATAAATAAAAGAAAGAAAATATTAAAGGGCCGCCTTGTAAGTATTTACAAACAGCAGTACGGCAATATGGCTTCAATACTTGTATCAGCCAAAGATTATCAGGAACTGATAAAAAGAAGCAGGCTTATAAGCTATATCGCTCATCATGACAGCAGGCTGATGGACAAATTCAACAGAGAAGTCATGACGTTGAATGACAAAAAACAGCATATGGACACTCTGCAGAAGGAATTGCAATACAGTAAAAAAAAGGTACTCAATAAAACCAAAGAGATAAAAAGCGAGCGAAAAAAGAAAAATGAACTTTTGGCGTCCGTTAAAAGCAAACGCAGTTCATATGAGGCAATGGTTAAAGAGCTTGAGGAATCATCAAAGAAACTCCGCAACCTGATTAAAAAACTTGAAGAGGAAAAGGCCGCTTCCCGGTACGCGGGAAAGGGATTCGGCCAGTTAAAAGGCAGACTGCCGTGGCCGGTGACCGGTAAAGTTCTGGTGCCTTTTGGCAGGCAGAAAAACCCTTCTTTCGATATAGCCACATTTAAGAAAGGGATTGAAATCGAAGCTGATCTTGGAACAGCTGTTCTGGCCGTTGACGGGGGACGTGTTGTTTTTGCAGACTGGTTCAAAGGCTACGGATTACTGGTCATCATCGACCATGGGCAAGGCTTCCATTCATTGTACGCCAACCTTTCAGAGATTTTTCACAAATCTGGTGATATAATAAAAAGGAGACAATCAGTCGGCAAGGCCGGTGAATCGGGACTGCTTAATGTTCCCGCTGTTTATTTTGAGATCCGTTATAAGGGCAAGCCTGTTGATCCTCTCAAATGGCTCAGGATCATGAAGAAACATGCATGGAGGGAAAATAATGTATAAAAACAAACTTGTTATCCTCTGGATACTGATCCTTATTGTAACTATTGGCGGCCTTTATCTGGGCAAGCTGAGCGTGTCTACAGTAAGCGCTGAGGGTGAACCTTATGAGGAAGTCAAGATATTTGCAGAAGTGATGTCACTGGTCAAGAAAAACTACGTGGACGAAGTCGACACTAAAGACATGATCTATGGGGCTATAAAGGGAATGCTAAGCTCTCTGGACCCGCATTCATCTTTTATGCCTCCTGACGTTTATAAAGAAATGCAGATAAGCACCAAAGGTGAATTTGGAGGCCTCGGCATACAGATAGCGATCAAAGACTCGGTACTCACAATTATCGCGCCCATTGAAGATACTCCGGCATACAGGGCCGGAGTAAAGGCTGGAGACAAAATCTATAAAATTGAGGATGAATCCACTAAAGATATGAGCCTTCACGACGCGGTCAGCAGACTGCGCGGCCCGAAAGGAAAGCCTGTTACAATAACCATAGTGCGTGAAGGGCTTGAAAAACCTCTGGACATAACTATCGTAAGAGACATAATAAAGATCAAAAGCGTAAAAAGCAGGGTCATTGATGAAACGATCGGATACGTTAAGCTCACTCAATTTCAGGAGCGCACAGCAGTTGAGCTCAAAAAAGCCTTAAAGGATATTGCAAAGCAGGACATCAACAGCCTGATCCTTGACCTCAGAAATAACCCGGGCGGCCTTCTAAATGTGTCGATTGATGTTACCAGCCAGTTCCTTTCTCCAGGCATGCTGGTAGTATATATTAAGAATAAAAGCGGTGACAGAAACGAATTTAACACAACCAACGGCGGAGTTGTATATGATTATCCCATGATAGTACTGGTAAACGAAGGAAGCGCCAGCGCATCGGAGATCGTGGCCGGAGCTCTGCAGGACTGGGACAAGGCTGTTATTCTCGGCACATCAACATTCGGCAAAGGCTCTGTTCAGACGGTTATTCCATTAAGCGACGGTTCCGGACTGAGGCTGACAACAGCGCGGTATTATACCCCTAAAGACAGATCCATTCAGGCAAAAGGGATCGAACCTGATATCGTTGTCAAGATCGAAGCCAAAGGCGATATCAAGGGCCATATGGCCATAAAAGAAAAAGACCTTAAGGGTCATCTTAAAAACGAAACCGGTCATGATTCCGTAATAGAAAAAGAAGAGAAAAAAGATTCTGTAAAGGTACCGTATGAGATCAAGGAAGAAGATGACGTTCAGCTTCAGCGCGCCATAGACCTTTTAAAGACATGGAAGGTGTTCAAAAAGAGGCCGGAAGCAGCATAAACATCATTGAACTTTAACGCTCCATAGTACATAATACAGCGTGTCGATGCTTCAAATCCTTTTGCCCCGACAAATATATTATCAATTGTTAATTGTCAATTGACAATTACAAAAAACCGCCCCCTTAGCTCAGGTGGATAGAGCACAGGTTTCCTAAACCTGGTGCCGCATGTTCGAGTCATGCAGGGGGCACCATTTTTTACCCCCTCTGTTAAACATATATATCTAACGCAACCGGGTTATAATTATAGTTAGTAAATAGTTTTGCATAGTATGCAGCAACGTCCCTTAATTCAGCACCCTTGTGGATGCGATAGAAATCGGAAACGAGTTCGCTGCTCCTGTTGGAAAAGGCGAGCCTGCCACAGGTGTCAGAGCGCCTGTTACAGAATCAATAGCATAAACAGAAATATCGCTTGACGCGCCATTGGCTGCAAATACATAACTACCTGACGGGTCAACCGATATGGACTGAGGTCCCTGGCCCGCAGCAAACGGCGAGCCTGTTACAGGCGTCAGCGCACCTGTTGCGATATTAATTGCAAAAGCTGATACATCATTTGAAGCAATATTCGTCACATATACAAAATTGCCGGTTGCTTCAACTGCTATACCCCGGGGAATTGAGCCTGCAGTAAAAGGAGAGCCTGCCACAGGCGTCAGCGCGCCTGTTGCCGTATTTATAGTATACGCATAAATATTGCCGCCTGCTATAACATACAGAAAACTTCCTGTCGGGTCAACTGCCGCAGAACTTGGATTTGCGCCTGAAGCAAAAGGAGAGCCTGCTACAGGTGTCAGAGCGCCTGTAACAGCATTAATAGTGAAAGCGTCTATATTACTGGTTGAAAAATTGGGTGTATACAGAAAACTTCCCGTAGGATCAATAGCTACAGACATCGGAAGTGAAGTGGAGGCAAACGGTGAACCCGGAACCACGGTCAACACACCTGTATCGGCTGTAATTACATAAGCATTAATACCTAAAAAATCACCAACATATAAGAAACTGCCGGCAGGGTGCACTGTCACGGTCCATGGACAACAACCTGTATAAGGTGACCCTATTACCTCAGCTATAACTCCTGTATCAGCAGCAATGGCATAAGCAGATACAGACGTAAATTGATTCACAACAAACGCAAAAGTGCCCGCAGGATTAACAGCTATTGAATAAGGACCATTGGCAGATGCAAAAGGCGAACCTGTTACCGGTGTAAGCACGCCGGTTGCAATATCAACAGAATAAGCTGATATACTGAAACTCGGATTAAAATTAACCGCATACACATAGTATGAAAAAGAAGCTGTGTCCTCAACTACTATTATTTGATGAACATCATCTCCGCATCCTGCAAATACAAAAACAGACGTACAAAATAAAACCGCGATAAAAAAATAAGTTTTCAGACTTTTCACACCCGGCCTGCCCGTTTTTAAGCATTCTTTCATACTTCCTCCTTTATACAGAAATTATTATATCGCGGAACAGAAAAGGACTGCAATTCATGGTCATTCTTAAGTAATTTACAGAATCCCTGCATGATTGTCAATTCGTCAGGAAATTGTTGCTTATATGCTTATATATTAATGTCAACCGCAAGAATTATTAATTTTTATGTGTTTTAATGCAAATAATTTGCTATAATGCAGATATACATCGTTAATACAAAAGGAGGCAAAAATGAGACTTATGACCCTGCGTGTATTCACCTTTTCAGCGCTCTTAATAGCCGCCATATTCATATCTGCCGGGGCCGGGCTCGCTGAAGAATCTGAATTAAAGTTTAGGCGCACATATGAGCCGTTTGATAATAATGTTAATGGATGGGAGACATATGATACATCTATGGCTTCCGCGCGCATAGAAAATGGCAAATATTATATTGACAACAAAGGATATTCAGGAGCATTATTTATTCTACATCATGCTGATTTCCCGCTTGGCAGGGAATTTACTATTGAGACCGCGATCAAAACCATCAGGTCATCTGACAACCATGCATACGGGTTCGTCCTGGGCGCCAGCGATGCCAGCAATAATTATGTCTTTCAGGTGAGTGCCGACAATTTCTACACTATAAAAAAATATCAGGGAGGAGTTTCTCTTGAACTTGCCGGCGGAAAAATAAGGGAAATGGTTTTACATGAGAATTCCTTTAATGCTCTTAAGATGGAAAAACAGGGCGGGACTATTCGCTTTTATATAAATGATTATTATATCTCTGAAGTTTCAAACATATCACTTTTCGGGAAAAGAGTAGGTTTCCTGGTAGAGGGGATATCAGAAGTTGCCATTGACTATACCCGTTCACAAATATGGCCTGATTAAAACAACAGGAAGGTACTGTTGAATCGTAATTCTGCCCATCATCTATCGGGATCGCACCTTTTCCTCGGTCATGCGGTACACCTACCTGAACGGTATTTGTACAGCTACCACCTTTACCATCTTCTGCGGTAAATGAGATAGCATACACACGCCCATTTTCTCTGCCAGAACGCTCCGCCCTTATCTGAGCCTCAGAAGTCCCAACACCAAATCCATCAGGTGAAGTATCTCCGTCACCCAGACCGTTGACAGGTTCATCCTGGGTGATATGTGTGATGGTAATGGTGACCGGGTCATCGTCTGGATCCGTAATTCCACTAATGGATATTGTAACCAGCTTGTGGTTTGGTAATGTCTATATCAATGCTCCATATCTCTCCTGTATTGGTAACAGGATTAGTAATAGTATAGCTGTAGGTATAAAGGCCTGTTGTTAAGTTAAAGAATACCTGAGACTGAACCTGAACATTCTGAAACACAGGAACAGGCATTAGACCTACCTGCTCAGCTTTAAGAGGTAAAGTTAATCCTGCAACTATTATTAAAGTGCTTATGACTATTCTTAGGCTCTGACGCATTTTTTATACCTTATACCACATACCACTATTTAATTAGTCCCAACCATACTCCCAAACAATCTTCCTTGCCTTATCTTCTTTATCAAATTCAATAGAGATCTGTATATGCCCAGCATAGCTAACATTATCAGCTATTGGAGCATAATTATCTACAGAGTAAATAAAGCTTCCATTAATTTGCTTATCAGGATTTCCAAGTTCTTTTAAAAAGGCTTGTCTTGATTGGCCTATCTTTAGCCCATACTTTAAAGCATGATTAGGACTTGTTAATATGATTTTTAAAATCCAGTAATAATCAGGTCCCGAACCTGAGTCCACAGGTCTATTCAATATAATAGTTAAACCCTTGTATTCCAATGTAAGAATTTCATTAGGATCAGACCCTTTTGTTTTTGTTGAACTATCTTTTAGCGGTTTACCCAACCGCTTAATAATGTCATTCTTGGAAATCCCACCTTCAACCTTGAGACCCTCAATTTTAGGTTCAAATCCATTATCAGCAAAAATCTGAATCTTTGTCCAACCGCGTGTTTCCTCGGCAATGGCATCAAATCCAATCACATATCCCAGACAGAATACAAACCCTATCAATAATAAGTTACGCAATCGCATTACTCTGTTTAAAACTCCAATATAGACCTAACACTGAGATCTCTCACTTCCCATTGTTACAAAAGGTTTAGCCCCACCTAATTCACATCAGTCAAAGTCAATATGCTTTCTTCCTCCTGACTCACATTTTAATGTGGCTTTAGGTTGACCACCAGCCACATATCCATATTTACTCACAATTTCAATTGCTCTCCTAAGCTTCCAATCATCCTTACAGTTAATCCTATCTCTATCAATATCTGCATCGGTTCCTGTACGGTGTGTATTATGTCCTGTCATGGTTCTACCAGTATTAGGGTTGGTGCAAGAATCTTTTGGATTCCATGTGCCACAGACATCAAATATTCCACCTTTTGGAAGAGTCATATCATTTATACCAAGACTTCTCCCCTTTGTCGCCTCAAAATATTCCACTACGAAAAACATATAGTGTTTACAAATTTCTTTTAGTTTTATAACTTGATTTTGTATCTTTGGGGATTTCGGCTTGTCCCGATGATAATCGGGACGTGGGCGACCCCGCCCGCCAAACCCTGTCTTTTAGATGAATAAGCAATTCAAAATAGAGGAGAATGCCCATAAGTGTGATGAAACCAAAAATCAATAGCTTAGAGGGCGGGATGGCAAGCCGAAAGGGGCAGTCTTTTAATTTATCAACTCCCTTCCCTCAAAAATTCAAAATGTCTAATCTGGTCGGGGCGAGAGGATTTGAACCTCCGACTCCTGCGTCCCGAACGCAGTGCGCTACCAGGCTGCGCTACGCCCCGAATAAATGTTCTACAACTATATGTACTTTAGCACTTGCTCCAACGTTAAAGTAATCTAATACCGCCTGTCTCCCGATTCATCCTTCGCAGTGCTGCTACGGAGAACGGAATAACGGGATTGAATATCGACGGGGTTTTCATTCGTACCTCATAAAAACTCAAGTCTCATTAACACGCTGCGCCCCCGATGAATCGGGATTAATAACGACTATGGCCTTAAACTCGTTCCTCCCATAAGCCCCAGTCTCATTGAATACGCCCCGATAAAAATAACTTAAAATAATACCATATTTACTGTGGAAAACCATATATGATCTGCGGGTCTCGCACTTATACTTCAAACGCATCCCTGATCAACTCTAATTCAGGCCTGCCCTTCTCATAGTAAATACTCACAACATCAAAACGGCATGAAGGAATTTCCCTGAATCTTTTCAAATAGAGAAGAGCAGTGTTTGAGATCTTACGCTTTTTTACTCTGTTTACAGCTTCAAACGGCATTCCGAATTCAATACTTTTCCTGGTCTTCACCTCAATAAAGACCAGGGTTTCAGCGTCCGCGGCTATTATATCAATTTCGCCGACCGGTGTCTTATAGTTCTGTTCAAGTATTTTATACCCCTTCTTGTGAAGGAATTCTATTGCCAACCCCTCCCCTTCATCACCTAACCTCACTTATCATCCTCCATAATCAATTCTCTGTAAAAACAGGTCCTGTTCCCTGTGTGGCAGGCGCCAGCGCCGATCTGCTCCACCTTTACGAGGAGTGTATCCCTGTCGCAATCGTAAAAGATCTTTCTTACAAGCTGTATATTCCCTGAAGTTTCACCCTTCATCCAGTACTTTTGCCTGGACCTGCTCCAGAAGTGTGTCTTTCCCGTTGAGATTGTTTTTTCAAGGGCAGTGCTGTTCATATATGCAAGCATGAGGACCTCATCACTTGATATATCCTGGACTATTGCCGGCACCAGGCCCTTCTCGTCATATTTAATTTCACGTATCATTATTCCCCCTTTATATTCTGTATATGGTATATTTTTATAGCCTGTCTTATAGACACAGTTACAAGTAAGTTATATAAAATTATTGCCGGTGTCAACAGCCGCCGGCTGATTCCGGGATATTCAAAATGGCACGACACAGATGGCAGATCCTTCTTGGACTTTCACTTATATTATTATCGGCACTTCTTTATTTCGTCCACTATATGATTTTCCGGGATGTTCACCACATATTCATCTATTTAATCGGAGATATCGCGTTCGTTCCTATCGAAGTTATGCTCGTTACCCTCATCATTCACAGGCTCCTGAGCTTCAGGGAAAAAAAGAACAGGCTGGAAAAGCTGAATATGGTTATTGGAGCTTTCTTCAGTGAAATCGGCACTAAATTGTTGACTGTCCTTTCAGATTCCGACCCTAACCTTGATGATATCAAAAACAATCTGCTGATTACCTCCGAATGGAGCGATAAGCAGTTCATGAGTGTCAGCAAAAAACTCAAATCTTACAAATATAGTATCGGCATTGAAAAGCTGGATCTTGAAGCACTTCGTTCTCTTTTGATTGACAATAGAGGCTTTCTGCTCAGGCTTCTTGAAAATCCCGCTCTTCTTGAACACGAGTCGTTCACTGAACTTCTCAGGGCCGTGTTTCATGCGACTGAAGAACTCGACAGCCGCGACATCATCAAGGAACTGCCGGATATTGATATTAAACACCTTACTAATGATGTCACAAGGGTATATTCCACGCTTGTGAGCGAGTGGATTGATTACGTGAAGCACCTGAAGGATAATTATCCTTATCTGTTTTCGCTTGCCTTACGAACTAACCCCTTTGATCAGTCAGCTACTCCTGTAGTCAACTAAGATGCGCTGAACACAAAAAGTGTTTACAGATATTGTAAAGGCTTACACTGTCTTCTTCCATAGTCAGAAGCTTGCCCGCCGATCTTTTCTTGCCTGCCAGTTTGTTTGGCACGGTGGAGGGTCAGGATTTGTATTTACAACTGCTGTAAAGACAAATACTGACCACTGTAACTAAGGTGTGTTATAATCAAGTAAATTTTATTTGGTTTTCGCGTATATATGGCAAAATACCTTGTTCTAATCTCTTTGCTTGCTTGCAGTGTTCTTTTCTCGACTCCCAAAACCGCGCTTACTGCCGAAATACTTGGCCCGGAAATCGAGATCAGAAACAACGATATCCTGGTTAATACCGGCCTCATCGATATAAAAGACCTGATATCCGCGATAAACTCCGGCGTTGAAAAAGAAATAGTATTCACCGTCGATCTGTTCAGGGTCTGGAAATTCTGGCCGGATGAATTTGTGGTATCAAAAATAATCCGGCGGACAATACAATTTGACAATCTAAGAAGCCGTTATTCCGCATCGGCGAATAACGGCAAAACAGAAATTAAGAAAAGATTTAAAGATTTCCGGGCTTTGAGAAGCTGGGCTTTTTCGGTAAATGAACTAAATCTCGCCAATATCAGAGAGCTTGAAGCCGGGAGTTACTATGTACGGGTAGTGGCGGAATCAAAAAGCATGGAGCTTCCGCCTGTTATAGGCCTGCTCATGCTCTTCATACCCGAAGTGGAAATGAGCCTGGCAAAAGAGTCTCATCATTTCAATATCGGAGATACCAGATGAAAAACTTAAAGATCCTGCTTGGCCTTTTCATATTAAGCGTCGCGGCAGTGATCATAACCGGTGTTGTTCTAAGCTACCTGGGTATCGAGCATGGCCCTCTCCTTATCAAAATCGGGTACATATTCATAATCGTGAATATCGTTTTATTCCTTTTGATTCTGATCTTTTTAGTCATCAGAAACCTGGTACGCCTTAACGCTGAGAAAAAACAGAAGGTGCTTGGTTCAAAATTCAGGACCCAGCTCGTTATTGCTTTTGTCGGGCTCACTTTAATACCTTCAACCCTCTTATTCATTCTTTCTTTTCAGCTCGTAAACAGTTCCATAGACAAGTGGTTTTCATTGGAAGTCCAGAAACCTGTCAGTGATTCCATGGACATTGCGGCTTCTTTTTATGCTAAAGAAAGAGAAAACGTACAGTACTATGCGGAATTTATCGCGGGAAACAGGCTGTTTCCTTCATCCGCGGATACCATCATCAACAACAGCGACTCTTTTCAGGTTTACGTAGTCAAAGATCCTGACGAATCAGAAATTATCAAAAACGCCTTTTCCGGCAATACCGACACTGAAATTATTACCACAGGTAAAGGAGATGTTATCCGGGCGGCTGCTCCTGTCAGGGACGGGGGCCGTACGACAGCGGTTGTGGTCGTGGAAACGCTGATTTCACGGGATACGGTAGCCAAAATGGAGGCTATCAAGAAAGCTTACACTGAATACAACCAGATCAAGATCCAGCAGAACCCCATCAGGTTCCTATACTTCTTTATGCTTACAATCGCGACACTGCTTATAGTGTTTCTTGCCCAGTGGTTCTCACTCCGTATTGCAAAAGGAATAACCGTACCTATACAGTCACTGGCTGAAGCCACAAAGACCGTTGCGCACGGTGATCTCGATTTCAGAATTAACATTAAAAGAGACGATGAAATAGGACTGCTGATTAATTCGTTCAATAAAATGCTTGATGACCTCAGAGACGGCAAATTATCACTCCAACAGGCCTATGACGAATCGGACAAAGGAAGGCTAAGCATGGAGGCGATTCTGGAAAACATCGCTACAGGCGTAATCTTCCTTGAACGTTCCGGAAAGATAGCAACGTTAAATAACGCCGCGTGTTCAATGCTTAATCTGAACAGGAATGATATCCTTGGCAAAAGCCACAATGACCTTCTGGAGTTAATCAAATCTGATGAATTGAACCAAATGGTAAAAAGGCTCGACGAAAAAGACTTCAAAGCGGCAGAGAAAGAGATCCACGCGCATATAGACGGCAGGCCTATAACACTCAGGGTTTACATAACCATTTTAAAAGATGCAAAAGGTGATTTCATCGGAATTCTTGTTGTGTTTGACGATCTTACGGAGATAATAACCGCGCAGAGGGCTCTTGCATGGCAGGAAGTCGCGAAACGCATAACTCATGAAATAAAAAATCCTCTTACCCCGATCAAACTATCCGCGGAAAGGCTTTTCAGAAAATGGAACGAAAAGGCTGAAGATTTCCCTGAAGTTCTTGAAAGAGGGACCAAGACCATTGTCAGGGAGGTAGACAGCCTCAAGAGTATGGTTGACTCATTTTCAAAATTCGGCAAGATGCCGAAGATAGACCTTCATCCCGCTGACGTCAACTCGATAATAAACGCCGTCGCCGAACTGTATGATGACATGAAGAATGTCACGATCATCAAATCTCTTCAGCATCTCCCCGAAATTGACGTTGACAGAGAGCAATTAAAAAGGGCGCTGATTAATTTGATCGACAATGCCATTCAGGCGGGAACAGACAGAATATGGTTAAACACATCCTACGATTCATCATGGGAAATCATAAAAATAGATGTTAAAGACGAGGGGAGCGGTATAAAAGAACATGACCGCGAGAAGCTGTTTCTGCCTCATTTCTCTACCAGAAAAGAGGGTATGGGCCTGGGACTTGCGATTGTAAGCACTATCATATCAAAACACAGAGGATATATAAGGGTTAAGGACAATAAGCCAAAAGGTTCTCATTTTATAATAGAACTGCCTGTGTCGCAAAAGTAATGATACATTATCCGGGATACATAATATGTTTTTGAGTTTGCACGTTGTTTTGTCTCTTGAATCCTTTATCCTGAATCCTGTATCCTTATAGATTAGAAAGGACGGGACATGAAAATGGCAGTGCCTGCTAAAGCTTCTGTACTTATAGTTGATGATGAAGAGGGGATACTTGATACTCTGTCAGGTATTCTCGAAGATGACGGCTACGAGATAAATACGGCAACTTCAGGTGAAAAAGCTCTTGAGCTCGTTAAAGACCTTTCACCCGACATTATTTTGCTGGATGTATGGATGCCCGGCGGAGCGGACGGCATCGAGACCCTTAAAATGATCAAAAAAATTGATCGGCGTTCTGCTGTCATAATGATCTCCGGCCATGCCAATATTGATATTGCAATCCAGGCCACAAAGCTCGGCGCGTATGATTTCCTTGAAAAGCCCTTATCTTTAGACAGAGTTCTTCTCTTAATTAAGAGGGCGCTGGAAAGAGAGCGCCTTGCAAAAGAAAACAAGGAACTTAAATTTACTCTTCGCAGAGGGCAGGAAATAATAGGTAAAAGCCCTCAAATCAACGCCCTCAAACAGGACATTGCCAAAGCCGCCCGTTCCATGAGCAGGGTTTTTATATTCGGCGAAAGCGGAACAGGCAAAGAGCTCGTTGCTAATGCCCTGCACGAAGGCAGCGATAGAAAGAACCGGAATTTCATTGAGGTTAATTGCGCGGCAATTCCTCAGGAGCTTATTGAAAGTGAACTGTTCGGACATGAAAAAGGTTCGTTCACAGGTGCGGTTGAGCGAAAGAAAGGCAAGTTCGAACTTGCCGACAAAGGGACTCTTTTTCTTGATGAAATAGGCGATATGGCCCTTGCAACGCAGGCCAAGGTATTGAGGGTCATAGAAACCCAGGAATTCGAAAGAGTCGGCGGCAACAAAAGAATCAAGGTGGATGTGAGAATTATTTCAGCAACAAACAAGAACCTTCATGAGGAGATCATAAGCGGCAAATTCAGGGATGATCTTCACTTCCGGCTGAACGTCATTCCTCTGAGCGTCCCGCCTTTGCGTGAGAGAAAAACAGATATCCCCCTTCTTGTTGACCATTTCCTGAATAATGTCGCGCTTCAGTACGGTCAGAAACCTAAGACAGTTTCCCGGGCGACTCTCGACATACTGATCAATCACCACTGGCCCGGCAATGTAAGGGAGCTAAAGAACATGATAGAAAGGCTTGTAATCATGAGTACGTCTGATGTCATTGACATTAAAAGCGTGCCATCTTTCAGAGAGACGAGACCTGACTATCAAAGTCATAAAACATTGCGAGATGCGCGAGAACGATTTGAAAAGGATTTCATATCCAGAAAACTTCAGGAAAACAACTGGAACATATCCAAAACATCGGAAGACCTCGAAATTGAGAGAAGCAATCTTCATAAGAAAATTAAATCGCTTGGTATTGAGATACCGTAAATAATAAAAGGCAGAAGTTAAGATGATAAGAGGTTAAGAAGTTAAGAATTGACACTCTGGAATTGTTGATTTAGACTCGATTAACTCTCTTTTGAGCCTTTACGCTTCACTATTAACCTTTCACGATTCACGGCCTTTATTGAGCTACAGATCAGGATGCTGTGGAGGAACCATAGCTCCAGGGTTCACCACAGGAGGCGGATTGCCGGGTAAGGTTACATGAGGTGATACAGGCTGTCTCGCGGACCTGGGCAGTGTCCTTCGTGATGTCCTTCTTTTAATATTTCGTGAACGCGTTGATCTCGGATTTACAGGCTGTCTGACAGCCCGCGGGGCTGTGATTCCCTTTTCTTCTCTCAGCTTAACTTCGATTTTTTCATTGCCCCTCATAAGAACGACTTTATCCTGCAGGATTTCAGACACCCTGAAGCCTGCCACAGAGTCATTAACATTATAGATCTTTGTTGTTTTTGACGAAGGATCTTCAAGAATGGCCATCTTTATATCATTCTTTATTATTGTTCCAAACAATTTTGGAGCATCTCCGGCAGATACCGATGCAGGAACAGATTCAGCATTAGAGGCTGTCCTTGAGGGACGAAAGAGGTCCTTCTGAGCGATTATATCATAAGCGGCCTTGTCCATCGGCCTCTTCATATTGCCGTCTGCGTCTTCATCCGGCACAACATTCTCCTGACCTGCCTTAACAGGCAGATCCAGGGGCCTTACCCAAACCTTGTAGAACCAGTACCCCAAAAGTCCGATCATTATAATCATGATCAGGTTAATTAAAAATAAATTACGAGGCATCTCCCTCCTCAGCTTCCTTCTCATCTTTGTCTTTATTTATCTCAGGTTTCTTAATGTATCCCGTAACAATTAATGTTGTAATAGCATCTTTAGGATTTTTGATATTTACAACACGGATATCAACTTCGGATACGGTTAAAAGTTTAGGGGATATCGACAACCTGTACAACAGGTCTTTAAATTTCGCTGTGGTTGCTGAAAATCCAATCTCAACAGGTACTGCTACATAAAAACCCTCATCTACAGGCGTCAATGCCCTTTCCGACCTGATACTGATACCAAGGGATGATGCAATACTCTTAATGTCTCTTTGTATCATTGCCGCCGCAACCGGCGGCTTGGAACCGGGCAGAAGTCCACTTTCCAGAACTTTCAGTTCATTGCTCAAATTCTCATGTTTCTCCAGTAATTTATCTTTTTGGGCAATTTTATTTAATTGTTTACTCAAATTCATCCGCTTTGCTTCGACATATTCACCGGTAGTTAAAGCAATATCACCGTACCACAAAGTAAGCTTGAAAATAATAATCAGGATAACAACAACAGCTCCTGCTATGAGTACTTTTTTCTCCCTCGGAGTGACCCTCGATAACGCGCTCATATTATTAACCGCCTTTGGTAATCAGGCTCTCTTCACCCTCCATATCGTTCTCTATGATATCTTCCTCTATTTCCTCGATCATATCCGTCCTTACTGCTATGGCCCTGATCTTAAAACCCTCTTTTTCCTGTCTTCTGGTAATCGAACCTACAAATTCAACACCCCTGAAAAAAGGTGAATCTTCAAGTATCGAAATCAGAACAGACGAGGACTCCGCGTATCCGGTTATAACCAGTTCTCCCCTGGCATTCTTTTCTTCTTCTTCACTGGTCTGTCCAAAACTCAGATTAGTAAGCCAGGCTTCCGGAGGTATTATCCGCGTAAGCTCTGAAAGAACATCCAGTATAACATTACTTTCTTTTGCTTCCCTCAAAAGTGTATTCTTTGCGCGAAGTTTATGTACCTCATCTGACAGTTTCATTATTTCTGCGATCTCGGTTTCGTGCTGGCTCAGCTTCTTTTCTATCTTCATCAAAACTCTTTTGTCGTAAGCAAGTTCTCCGACAAATATACCGGCTATAAGAAAAAGGATCAGCGGAACAGATACCTTGGTAACTATAAGTCCCAGTTTACCGGTCTCAGTATCAGACTCGTGCGGTAGAAGATTAATCTTTAAAGATCCAATGCCCACTCCGGGATAGCATGATCCTATTGAAGACATTTTCGACCAGTCCTGAGGATCTTCTTCCCCGGTGAAATAACCGGATATGGAGTTGATCGTTCTGATTTTCAACCCAAGCTTTTCTCCCAGACCCTCTGACAGTTCCTTTATGTCCGGAGAGTATCCTGAAATAATCATCTGCCTGGAATCAGAGATAGCTGTTCCTTTCAGCAGTTCTTCCACCCTTGCGGCGATATCAGATATAAGTATTCCTGCAGGCATATCCTGTTCAAGCGCGAATGGATGATACTCAACACAAACACCGTTTTTCATGGCCGCAAGATGCGCGTCTCTGCCGTCAATATGCATCAGCAGGCAACTGTCTCCTTTTCTGCCAAACACGTCCGGCCTGCCCTTTATACCCAGAATCTCCTGCCATCCCCCTATTTTCCCCTGACTGAATTCAATCGCGTTAAAAACAGCAAACGGCGCAAGAGAAACAGACCTCGGCTTGAGAGATATCTTTTCGAGAAAATTATTAAGGAATTCGATTTTATCCCTCTTTACAGCAGTGAACATTACTTTCTGGAACGCACCCAAAGTATCAACGACCTGATAGTCGTAAAAAATATCGTCGACCTGAAAAGGGATATGCCTCTCTATTTCAAATCTCATCATCTGAGACAGAGCATTCCTCCCCTTACCCTTTGCGGACGGCACCTGTATGAACTTTATAATCGCCCAACTGTGCGGAACGCATACATAAACACTTCCTTCTTCGCCCGCGCGCGAGATAAACGCCTTAATCTCTCCTGTGGTTTCATCGTCAGCCCTGACAGGAAATGTTGAAGAAGAAAGCAGTTTGAATCCTGAAAGGTCATTTTTCATCAGAGATATCACAAGACTCTCTTCCCTGAAGTCCACTCCTATAAATGTTCTTGAGAAACTATCCGATAAAATTGTCATTCCAGTAAATAACCTCTATCATGCTTTCGTTCCTGTGAAGAGCAGCCTTAACAGTTCTCTTTATCCTGCCATCTGATACTAACCCCGTTGATATCACCGTAAAAAAAGAGGAACTGACCGCTCCTCCCCTGACCGGTGAGAATATAGGTTCTGCAGCCCGCTGAGATAATATATTCAGGGCCTCTTCCGTTCCAAGGACCGCCTCAAGCACTTCAATTGACGCAGTATTGATGTTGATCGTCATCTGGTTCCATGGTGTAAGATAATTTATCAGGCCTGAATATGCTTTTTCTTCATTTTCATCATCACTGCCGTAATAAATTTCAGGTGCAACTCCCTTTACCAGCAGGAGTTCATCGATAATATCAAACGGTCCGTCTTTACAGCTGTACGGTTTATCAAGTGATTTATAATAATCTTCCTCCGCGCCGTTCAGCATATGCAGGTCGTTTTCGTCACGCCAGTCAATTATCGAATCGGCAATCGTATCAACTTTAGTAAATTCCACACCGGTCTGCATAATAACGTATTTTATCTGATCAAGAGTTGATGAGTTAATGTTAAGTTTGCCGTCTTCATCTGTCAGGGTATATGAAAACGTCCTGCCCTCCAGTTCGCCCTCTCTTACGGGATTTTCAACTTCTGTATCTAAAATCAGGATACCCTCTTCGTTCAGGTACACATATGATGACTCTTTTGAGGACAGTATTTCAAGCTTTGCCTTTTCAATGCCGGCCAGCGCGAGCTGATAAGCTTCCTCCTCTTCCTTGAAGTTTCTCATAATTTTCAGCTCTGTTCTCATTGAATTCGAAAATTCCGCAACAATAGTAATGAGAACAAGCATGATCCACACCACCAGTATAAGCGCGACAATGCCCCTTCTGTTCCTGATACCTCTGAAATCATTACCAATGTCATCAGGTCTGTCAGAAAATCTCATCATCCTCCCGCAACATTCCCATTGGGATCGAGATCAGAAAAGGCTCGAAGTAGGCAATTTTAACCCTCACTGCTGATGGAAGCACTTCGCCGAAACTCCACGCTTCTTCCCAGGCGTCTCCCTCAACGGAATAATACGCAAAAGAGACGTCTTCTATATCCTTGTCAATTATCTCCTCATTTTTGGATACCCTTTTCAGAAAATCCTTGTCAGGCAATGTCCCCTCCGAGAAAATGAATTTTTTATTGCGATAAACAAACCTGACCCACTTAAATCCGCCAACCGCGGGGTCAGCAAGAGTTGTAGCAAATAAGACAGAATTCTTTTCCCCCTTGAATATAACGACCTTCTCTCCGCCTATCTCCATTTTGTACGGATACGCTGATTTTATATTTTGAGAAATCAGTCCGGACAGAGCTCTCAGTCGCTGTGTCTCAATGGTCTCTTCTTCCCCTTTATCCCAGGCCCTGACTCCCAAACGAAATCCACTGCCGATTATCAGCATAACAGCACCAAGGATAGCCAAAGCTATAATGACTTCCAAAAGAGAAAACCCCGCCCTGCGGGAATGTAAAATTGAAAATTTAAAATGTAAAATTTCGGTTAGTTTATCCATCTTCTTTACTCATAGTCCTCCTGAATAATTATCAGGCTTACCAGATCTACAGACTTTTGCCGGTTCGAATAATCATCCCACTCAATAATAACCTTTAATTTCATTAAGTTAACAGGCTCACCCTCAATGTTTCCATTAAGTTCCGCGTATGGCTGCAGCTCAGACTGCCATCTGAACCCGTCGCTGAATTCACCGCTTCCCTGTTTAGGGTTTAAAGCCATTTCCTCCATTTTCCCCTTGGCATGAACAACAGCTCTTGTATAATCACATGACCTCCTGCTGACTCCAAGTCCTCCTGAAAACAACTGCATAACCAATGTCATACTTACAGCAATTATAGTCATCGCAACTATCACCTCAATAAGTGTGAACCCTCCGGAATTTGAATTGCTGTTTTTCGCGGCATGGGAATATATGCGGTATATCATTCGTATGTCAGTTCAGATCTTTCAGGATCTCAACCCTCCCTGTCACTCTGTTTACCGCGATATATACACTCTTTTGTTTCGGAGTCGTAACCTTTACAACACCTCCGCTTGAGTTTCCCTGCGGGAAAAACTCAATTACTACTTCGGATGAATGTTTTTCAGACTGGACGTTTAACATCTCAGATACAGGCCTCTTGACGATCGGGACCGCGTCTTCAATATCGGCGTTTGGCGTAAGATCCGTGTATAATCCATATGAACCGGCATTGCCTGAGACAACGAATGAATATTTTCGCTTCTCTGCTATAGCATGGTTTCGTGCGTACCTCAGCATCGCGGATGCGTCTTTAACAAACACTTTAAGATCACGGTTGGCTGAACTTTTACCAACAAGGACCGCCACAAGTCCGGCTGAAATCCCGACAATTAACATAACTACAATAATCTCTATAAGAGTGAATCCTCTTCCGGATTTGTAAATTGTCTTAGACATAAATCTCTTTATGGATCAGCTGGTGTAAATTCCCGAGAAGCACTGCCCTGCTGTCCGAGTTTTACTCAGTTGGGGAAGAAATAGCCGGACAGGCATTACTTAATCTGATTAAGTCCTTTCCAGCTTACGATATCCCTATTTTCACCCTCACCGCCCTCTGAGTTATCTTTGCCTAATGAATACAGGTCATATTCACCATGACTTCCCGGAGATTCATAGTGATAGGCATGGTTCCAGGAATCCAGAGGCAACTCCAACTTTTTAAGATAAGGGCCGTCCCAGTCTTCAGCACCGGACGGTTTTGTTATCATTGCCTGAAGCCCTTCAGACGTAGTAGGATAACTGCCGACGTCAAGCCTGTATGAATCAAGCGCGGTGCCGAACAGTTCAATTTGAGCGTAAGTGGCACTCATTTTTGCCTTGCCGAATTTCTTAAATACTTCAGGCACTACCAATGCGACCATAAGACTGATGATTATCATGACAACCATTACTTCGATTAATGTAAACCCCGTTAGAGAATTCGGTGAGGGTTTGAGTGCCGCCTTAACTATGTATTTCTTTAGTTTGTTCAAAAGACATATTGTTTTCTCTAACGGGGTGAAACCCCTCCGGAATTTTGTGTGTTTTGTCATGTTTTAATCCTCCATCAAAAAATAATTTCCCATTGTCAATTAAAACGGCAGTTCATTGATACTGAGCATCGCGATCAGCATTGCAATAACAATAAAACCTATTATCAGTCCCATAAACATGATCAGAGAAGGTGCCAGCAGAGATAGAAGCCTTTTCACAGTTGTTCTAACTTCTATATCAAACCTTTCCGCTGTCTTGATCAGCATTTCATCCAACCTTCCTGTCTCTTCCCCGACAGTAACCATATGGACTGCAATGGGAGGAAAAATATCACTGGCCCTTAATGGCTCTGATATTCCCCTGCCCTTTCTTACTTCATCCCTGACAGAAGCTATTATCGCCGCCATACGATCGCTGTCAAGAGTACCCTGAACTATTTTTAGGGCATTCAATATAGGCACACCGCCGGCAAGAAGCGTTCCCATTGTGCGTGAAAAGCGTGACACTATCGTCTCTCTGAACAGTTTGCCGAAAAGCGGGAGTTTGAACTTTATTTTGTCCCACGCCCGTCTTCCGTCTTCACTTTTCAGATAACGCCTGAGAAAGACGGCGCTTCCCGCAAATAATAACAGGATCACCCACCAGTAATTAACCAGTGCTCCGCTGATCGATATCAGAATGTCAGTTACAAAAGGCAGTTCCCCTCCCATATCTGAAAATATTTTTGTAAATTTAGGAACAACAAAAGTCAGCAAAAAAAGCACAGCGCCGCCGCCGGCAATTACAAGAAACGCGGGATATAAAAGCGCTGACCTTACTTCCTCCTTTAATGCCTGTGAATTTTCAAGATACACGGCCATCCTTGATATCGTGTCTTCAAGAAAACCGCCTGCTTCTCCGGACTTGATCATATTTACATAAAATAGCGGAAATGATGACGGATATTTTGACAGCGCCTCTGAGAACGATTTCCCGCTCCTTATCTGTGAATGTATCCCCGCAATGAGGTCTTTGACCGGTTTTTTGTCGGCCAATTCAGAAAGAATGGTCAGGGATCGATCAAGAGGGAAACCTGCTTCAAGCAAAACACCAAGCTGGTAAGTAAACCCCATAATATCGCGCTCTTTTACGCGCGATTGAGCTGAAGACAGAAATTCCGAAAGTATCGGCTTCCGTTCCCGCGCCCTGCCGACCTTTAGCGGGAAATATCCCTTTTCCTGCAGTTGATCAATTGCCAGCCTCTCGTTAGCGGCTTCAATAATACCTGTTACAATACTTCCATCTCCGGTTGTGGCTTCATAGGAAAAGGACTCCATCAGATCTCCTCCTGTGTAACCCTCAGGACTTCCTCAATCGTGGTAATCCCTTCCCGGACTTTTTGCCATCCGTTGTCCCTCAGCACCTGCATACCGTTAGCAACAGCTTTTTGTCTGATTATATCAGAGCCGGCCTTTTCAATTACAAGCTGTCTCATTTCTTCGTTCATGACCATCAACTCGAATATCCCTGTCCTGCCCTTGTAACCCGTCTGTCTGCACTCTTCACAGCCCGCTCCGTGGTAGGTAGTTATATCCGCTCCAAGAGACTCTATTTTTTCGATTATCTCCATCTGCGGAATAAACGGCTCCTTGCACAATGGACAAATAACCCTCACAAGCCTCTGGGCAAGAACGCCTATTAAGGAAGATGATACAAGAAAATTCTCTATGCCCATGTCAAGCAGCCGCGTCACGGCGCCCGGTGCGTCATTTGTATGAAGTGTACTGAATACCAGATGGCCTGTCAGAGCTGAATGTATTGATATTTCCGCGGTCTCTATATCCCTGACTTCACCCACCATTATAATATCAGGGTCCTGCCTGACAATATGCCTCAGGCCGTTTGCAAACGTCAGTCCTATCTTGGGCTTTACCTGGATCTGGTTAATACCCTCTATCTGATATTCAATAGGGTCTTCAACTGTAATGATCTTTTTGTCGGAAGAGTTGATCTGACTCAGTGAAGCGTAAAGTGTAGTGGTTTTACCGCTTCCGGTAGGACCTGTAACAAGGAGCATACCATACGGGATCCTGATCAGTTTTTTGTAATGCTCCAAAGTGCTTTCCGGGAAACCAAGATGCTCAAGCATGATAAGAGCGCTGCTGCTGTCCAGGATCCTCATAACAATACTTTCACCGTAAATAGTCGGCATGGAAGACACCCTGAGGTCAATATCCCTGCCTGATACCCTCAACTTGATCCTTCCGTCCTGAGGAAGCCTTCTCTCCGCGATATTCAGCCTGGACATGATCTTGATCCTTGAAATGACAGCCGCCTGAATTCGTTTCGGCAGAGGGTCCAGTTCGTTCAGCGCTCCGTCTATCCTGTACCTGACCTTAACGTTATGTTCAAACGGTTCAATATGAATATCACTGGCCCTTCCTTCCACGGCGCGCGTGATGATCATGTTGACGAGTTTGACGATAGGCGCCTCAAAGGCCATGTCACGAAGATGATGAACATCTTCCTGCAAATCATCGTCTTCAGCTTCTATTTCCTCGTCTCGCATTCCTTCCATAATTGTTGACATCTGAACACTGCTTCCGAAATACTGCTCCACCGCCTCCAGAATGTCTTTTTCGCTGCTGAGGAATATATCCAGATGTCTGCCCGTAAAGACTTTGAGTGTTTCGGTAGCGTAACTGTCAAGCGGATCAGACATAACGATCTTAATTTTTTTGTCATCAATTCCGATAGGGACCAGCTTGTACTCTTTCATGAATTTTATCGTGGGATAGGAACCTTCAGGAATTATTTTTGGAAATTCGGAAAAGGTCAGATACTTAAGGCCCAGCTGTGTTCCCAGTGCCTTAAGCATATCACTCTCTGATATAAAACCGAGGTCAATAAGTATCTCACCGATTCTCCGGCTATGCCCTGTTGAAACCTGTTCCTTCAGGGCGACATCGAGTTTATCAGGGGTTATAAGCTTCTCCCTGAGAAGGATCTCTCCTAACCGCTCGGGGATTTTTTTCCTGACTGCTTCACTGCTCATTGTCTTCGGCTGGAGTTATCTCTTCCGGGATAGAAATAGTAAGCTGGCTCTCATTCTTTTCAAGGAACTTTTTGACCTCTTCAAGTTTTCTCAAAAAATCAGAAGTAAGAATATCCGCTTCCATTCTGTTTGATATGACATGAGGCGTCAGGAGTATGACCAGCTCGGTTTTAGTCTTGGTGTTAACAGTATAGCGGAACAGATTGCCCAGAATAGGAATAGAGCTTAGAAGCGGAATACCCTGATAGCTTTTGTCTTTTTTCTCTTTAATGATGCCGCCGATAACAATAGCCTGCTTGTTCGGAACTACGACAGACGTCTTCGCCTTTCTGGTAGAAAATGACGGGTAGCTGGCCCCTCCTACAGTAATATTTTGCAGTCTGTCTGACACTTCCTGCTCGATATCCAGCACAACAGTCTTCTCGTCATTGATAGAAGGTTTTATATTTAATTTAATTCCGACGGTCTTATATTCAATATTCTGGGTCAATGTATTAACATCAGTAGTAGATGTAGTGCTTGTGGCTGTAGGTATGTCCTCACCGACTTCAATACTTGCCTCCTCATGGTTTCTTACAAGAAGGCGCGGGCTGGAAAGGATATTTACCCTGCCCTTGCTCGCCAGGGCGTGAATCATTGCCGTAAGCCTTTCAGGCTTAAATAACAGGTATGAAATGCCTGATGAAGCCCCGCCTGCTAAAGCAGGAATTGTTGAAGACAGGGGAGGAGCCCCAAGATTTGGGTCGGCAGTGTTCTGTCCAAGTCCGGTGAAGTCAGGATCGCCTTCAATATGAACACTGTGGAGAGCTGACCACTGAATGCCGAACTGGTCATCGTTTGAAAGAGAAACCTCGGCAATGATGACTTCTATAAGAACTTCCTTCGGATAAACATCGAGTCTCTTTATCGTCTCCACTATCTCGCGGTATATACCTGGGGGCGCAAGCACAACAAGCGCGTTTGACGGTTCAAAAATTACTATCTCCACCCTGGATGACGCCGCCGGGCTTCCAGTTGAGACTGCAAACCTCTGAATCGTCTTTTTCCCCTTCCGCGTGGCAGTTGTCCTTTTGGTCGTAGTCGTCCGTTTCAGCGAACTGGCATCATCCTGAATATAAACGGTTTTTAATATGTCCGCAATGCTCTCTGCCTTGACATTCTGCACATTGTATACAAATATATTCTGGCCTGACGTGATCTCTTCATCGAGTTTTTTAAACCATCCCTCAACCGACCTTAAAAGATTAGGTGTTGAGGCAAAAACAATAAGGCTGTTTATCCTTTCAATCGGAACAAGAGCTACAGTCCCGTCCCGTCCCAGGTTTAATACATTGATTATTTCCGTAAGCTCCTCTGCAATGGTGTTTACATCTGAATATTTGGGCTGAAAAAACCCCATCCTCGTATTCTGAAAAACATCCTGATCTATCTCTTTCAGTATTCCCGTGACCCGTTTTATGTTCGCGGCCGTATCATTGACAAGAAGAAAGTTGCTTCTCGGATTTGGAGTAATACTCCCGAACTGGGATATCATAGGCTGAAGAACAATGGCCACCTCGGCGGCTGGAACATTATCCACCTGTATGATCTGTGTAATGAACCTGTCGGAGGTCGGGATATTGCCCGCGTCCTTTCCAGTGAAGAATTCCAGCGGTTTTTGCTTTGCCGTCGAACTCGGGATTATTTTATAAAAACGCCCGGATTTGACAAGTCCCATTCCGTTAACTTCCAGAACGGATTCAAAGACATCCAATATTTCCGAGGTCGGTATTTTTTCCGCCGAATGAATGGTAATGCGCGCGTCAAGGCCCGGACTTAGTATAAAGCTCTCCTCAGTTATTGAACTTATCGTATTTATAACGTCCTTCAACCCGGCGTTATCAAAATTGAGGATTATATAATCTTCTTCAGCCTTCTTTTTATTTGCAAAGAAATTCTTTATCTGTTCCTCTGTAAATGAAGTACCCGAAGGAATTCCCGGTATTCCGGGGGGGAGTACTATTTTTTTGCTTTCAGGCGTTGAAACTTTATCTGATACGTGTCCTGCTGCAGGAACATTTTTTTCAGGATTACCTGTATCTTCAGGTTTAATAACAGGATTATTGTCAGGGGGTTTATTTTCCTTATTGAGCCGGCCGGCATCTTCAGATTCACCTTCAGCTGCCGCGGCAGGTGTTTGAACCGCCGAAACATATGCCGGCAGCATCAAAATAAATAAAAGCATCAGAATTGGTATATTTTTAATAGTGATGTGCCTCCCTTATTATAAGAATTTATCATATATCATCATCAAATACAGAATACCATATAAACGTATTGTATTTCCACAGAATACAGACGGCGGAAGAACGAAGAATCAGCCATTTAAAGGAGGTGCGCTTAAGATAAGGCTCCTCCGAATGTATTAAAGCAAAAAGGTTGCCTTATTGCAGTTGAAATTATATAATATGCAGGTTTTTATAATCGAGGGATTTTTTATTTCTATTTTTTTCTTTACCAATTAATGGAACCGGCATGAGATTAAAGGGAAAGAACGCATTAATTACAGGCGCCGCTCAGGGTATTGGCCGGTCAATAGCTGTTGCAATGGCCGCACAGGGAGCTAATATCGCGGTGGCCGATACCAACATTGAAAAAGCGGAAAATACGATTAAAGAAATCCGCGCTCTCGGTGTCAGGGGAATTGCTGTAAAGCTTGATGTTTCCATGAAAGATGAGGTCTCATCTGCTTTTAATGCTGTCATTACAGAATTTGAAAAGATCGACATTCTTGTCAATAATGCGGGCATTACCAAAGATGCCCTGATTATCAGGTTGAAAGAGGATGATTGGGACGCTGTTCTCGACATCAACCTTAAGGGCACATTTCTCTGCAGTAAAGAGGCTGTTAAATACATGGCGAAAAAACATTACGGAAAAATAGTAAATATTTCTTCTGTTGTGGCATTTACGGGCAATCCCGGCCAGGCCAACTATAGCGCGTCCAAGGCCGGCATTGTGGGCCTCACGAAAACTATTGCGAAAGAATACTCAAGCCGCGGCATAAGGGCAAATGCCGTCGCGCCTGGATTTATCCAGACAGCAATGACTGACGCATTATCTGATAAAGTAAAAGATGAAATGAGAAAGAGCATACCGCTTAACACGTTCGGCACACCTGAAGACGTCGCCAGTGCGGTTGTCTTTCTCTCCTCGCACGATTCCGATTATATAACCGGCCAGGTTTTTCATATAAACGGCGGTATGTATATGTAACCAATTGATAATTTACAATTTACAATTGACAATTAAAAAAACTGGAGGTGTTCTATGGAAACAGAAGTAAAAGTTAAGGATATAATTTCTAAACAGCTGGGCATTGACATGGAGAAAGTTACGCCCGAGGCCTCGTTCATGGACGATCTTGGCGCGGACTCTCTTGATACTGTTGAACTTGTAATGGCTTTCGAGGAAACGTTCAATATTGAAATTCCCGATGAAGACGCTGAAAAAATAATAAAAGTCAGTGATGCTATAAGTTACATAAAAAATAAATCGGGAAATTAATTCCTTTGTCTGTTTCAGGTTCTGCAATATGAAAAAAAGGGTCGTCGTAACCGGTGTGAGCATGATAACTCCCCTCGGCACCGGCACAGAAAAATCATGGGAAGGCCTGCTGGAAGCGCGTTCAGGCATCCGCAGGATAACACAGTTTGACGCTTCGGCATTTCCATCTCAAATCGCAGGTGAAGTGCCGGATTTTGATATCGACCGGTTCATTGAAACGAAGGAACAGAAGAAAATGGACAGGTTTATCCACCTTGGTTTCGCCGCCGGCATTATGGCCATGGAGGATTCCGGACTTAACGTCACTGAGGAAAATGACGAGAGGGTTGGAGTAATCGTCGGTTCCGGAATAGGCGGTCTTACCACAATACAGAAATACCACAAGATACTTCTTGAAAAGGGCCCCAGAAAGATCACTCCTTTCTTTATACCTATGCTGATAATTAATCTGATCGCCGGGCAGATATCTATACGTTACGGCGCTAAAGGCCCAAACTCGTCTGTTGCAACGGCATGTGCCAGCGGAACTCATTCCATAGGAGACGCGTTCAAAATTATCCAGAGGGGAGATGCCGATGCTATGATAGCCGGCGGCTCGGAAGCAGTCATAAACTCTCTTGCCATAGGCGGTTTTACGGCAATGAAGGCATTGTCCACGAGAAACAGCGAACCTGAACTTGCAAGCCGGCCCTTTGACAGTGAAAGAGACGGCTTTGTGATGGGTGAAGGCGCCGGAATTCTGGTTCTTGAGGAACTGGAGTCTGCGCTGAAAAGGGGAGCCCGCATCTACGCCGAGATTATCGGCTACGGTATGTCCAGCGACGCATATCACATAACAACACCTGCTTTGGACGGCGCCGGCGCCGCCAGGTGTATGAACTCGGCAATCAGGGACAGCGGCATCAGCCCTGACGAAGTTGATTATATCAATGCTCACGGTACATCTACAAAGTACAATGATGAACTGGAAACTGCCGCCATTAAAAAAATATTCGGGGAACACGCCCGCAAACTTGCTGTCAGTTCCACTAAATCAATGATAGGCCATCTGCTGGGGGCCTCAGGAGGAGTGGAAGGCGTGATATCTGTCCTGAGCATCTATAACAATATCGTCGCCCCTACTGTTAACCTGACGAATCCTGATCCGGAATGTGACCTGGATTATGTGCCTCATAAAGCACGGAAAATGGATGTCAATGTCGCAATGTCTAATTCATTTGGTTTCGGCGGTACAAATGCAAGTATCCTTTTCAGAAAATATCCGGCTTCTTGAAGAAAAGATAGAATACAAGTTCAGGAAGAAGTCTTTAATCAGAGAAGCTCTCACTCATAAGTCATTCGCCAGTGAAGACGGCGCGAAATACTGCTTCAACGAAAGAGTTGAATTTCTCGGTGACGCGGTGCTGGGACTTATAGTATCGGAATATCTGTTCAACTCTTATCCGGACCATTCCGAGTCGTCGATGTCAAAAATAAAGGCATACGCGGTACGTGAGGCCACACTTGCGGAGGTATCTTCAAAACTCGGATTGGGTTCGTATCTTCTCCTGGGAAAAGGAGAAGAGTCAAGCGGCGGCAGAAAAAAACCGTCTCTTCTGGCTAATGTATTTGAAGCGGTTCTGGCTGCTGTCTATCTTGACGGCGGTTATAAGAAAGCGAAAAAATTCGCGATTGACAGTCTTAATGACAAGATACGGGATCTTGTTGATAACAATCTCGTTTATGATTTTAAATCCCGGTTCCAGGAGATTGTTCAGGAAAAGTTCGGAATCCTGCCGAGCTACAGGATATACAGCGAAGAAGGCCCTGAACATAAAAAAGTATTCAAAGTCAGCGTCCTCGTTGCCGGTGATCTGTGTGGTACAGGCACGGGCGGAAGCAAGAAAGAAGCAGAACAACAGGCCGCCAGGGCAGGACTGAAAAAACTGGAAAAGCGGCCTAAGAAGAAGATATAATTAGCAGCGCATTGCAAAATTAACAATTATCAATTAACAATTAACATTTACCTGCCCCGTGTCCTGATCCGTCAGGATTTACGGGGACAATTATCAATATGACTCTCACTTATAAGAAAGCAGGGGTTGATATCTCCGCGGGCAATAAACTGATCGACCTCATCAAACCTGTGGTGCGCTCAACTTTCAGACGAGAGGTTTTAGACGACATAGGTTCTTTCAGCTCGCTTTTCAGGCCTGACCTGACCGGTTTAAAAAAACCGGTATTGATAAGCAGTACTGACGGGGTCGGCACTAAACTGAAAATAGCGTTTATGATGAACAGGCATACATCTGTCGGCATCGACCTTGTCGCCATGTGTGTTAATGATATCCTTACAAGCGGCGCTGAACCTCTTTTTTTTCTGGATTATTTCGCTACCGGCAGGCTGTCTGCAAAAAAAGCGTCTGATGTAATAAAAGGGATTGCCGCCGGCTGTAAGATTGCCGGCTGTTCACTGATTGGAGGAGAGACGGCCGAAATGCCCGGCTTTTACGCCACGGGTGAATACGACCTGGCAGGCTTCTCTGTCGGAATAGTCGATCAGGCCGGTATCATCAATGGATCAGGCATCAGAAAGGGAGATGTTATTATTGGACTCGCATCAGACGGCCTGCACAGCAACGGTTACTCACTCGCAAGAAAAGTCTTCTTTGATATCGGCAGATATAAGCCCGGGAAGATAATCAGCGGTCTCCGGCGATCAATCGGCAGTGAACTGCTTAAACCCACAAAGATCTATGTTAAACCTGTACTTAACGTGCTGGCGAATTATCGAATTAAAGGAATGGCTCATATTACCGGCGGAGGTATAACTGAAAATATACCCCGCATTCTACCTGGGAAACCCGGCTTAAAAGCAATAATAGAAAGGCAGAGCTGGCCTGAACAGAAAATATTCAGCATTATTCAGAAAAAAGGCGGAATATCTGATAAAGAAATGTTCAGAACCTTTAACATGGGGATCGGTTTCGTGCTTGTTGTTAAAGAGGCCGATGCAGCGGGTGTTCTGAATAAACTGCGGTCTGCCGGTGAAAAGGCGCATATTATAGGACATATAGAAAAGGGGAAAAGGGGAGTAACGTACGCATAACAAATAGCTCAAAGTTCATAGCTCATGGCTCATAGTACGGATAAACAAAATAATTTGCTGTCGGTTATCAGTTATGTCTTTTTTGCTATGAGCTATAAACTATCAGCTATGAGCTTAAACATATGTTAACCATCGGTGTTCTTGCATCAGGAAGAGGTTCAAATTTTCAGTCGATAATCAACAGCATCGACTCCGGCTATCTTAAGGCGAAAATCGCCGTGCTTATTACGGATAATAATGATGCGTATGCGATTGAAAGGGCGAAAAATAGCGGGATTGAATCAATTGTTATGCGGCAAAAGGATTTTCCTGACAACGACTCATATTACACAGAGATCTCAGACGAGCTGATGAAAAGAGGAGTAGAGCTTACAATACTCGCGGGATTTATGAGAGTTGTAGGTAAAACTCTTATTGAAAAATTCCGCAACAGGATTATGAACATTCACCCTGCCCTCTTACCTTCTTTCCCCGGACTTCACGGACAAAAACAGGCCCTGGATTACGGCGTGCGTCTGTCAGGATGCACTGTGCATTTTGTGGATGAAGGAGTTGACACAGGCCCTGTAATAATTCAGGCCGCTGTGCCTGTTTATGACGCTGATACAGAAGAGAGTCTTTCAGAAAGAATACTTGAGCAGGAGCACAGGATATTCCCGTACGCGATAAAGCTTTTTTCCGAGGGTAAAATGTCAGTTTCAGGAGGCAGGGTCATCGTAGAAAGTAACAAAGATGATTCTGTTTTGATTAATCCGCCCCTTAAATGATCATCTCCCGGCAGCGTCCCATAATTGAGTCTATTGCAGAGCGACTTCACGGTGATCCACAGCGTCTTTTACAACTCCAAGAAAGTCTTCCATTCCAAATGGTTTATCCACGCATTTAAAAGCGCCGTATTCCGAAGCCTGCTTTATCGTACTGTGCGACAAATATGCCGAAATAAGTATTACTATCGACTTAATGCCTGACGCCCTGATCTCCGCGAGCAGTTCAAGTCCGTCCAGGCCCGGCATTTTCAGATCAGTGATAATTATGTCATAACGGGATGACTTCAGCATCTTTAACGCCTGCTCACCGCTTTCAGCAACATCAACAGACAGATCCAGCCCTTTCAGCGCTGTCTGCAGTGACCACCTTATCAGCTCTTCATCATCGATAACCAAAGCCTTAATTTCTTTCGCTGATGTCATTGAATTATAACCCTCCACTGAACATTGCTGCAATTTTCAAGCCAGAGGAGTTAAAGCTCAAAAAAAACTTTGCCTTTTAAAATATCCCTACATGAAAACCCTTAAAATCAGCTCGGGAAATCTCCGATAATTCAATGCGTTGGCTTTATACGGCTGTTATGGAAATTAGTGAAAACACTCAGCGAGGCGGTATTTCACGCAGTAGTGAGGTATTATGGATCAGAATCTGTGACTGACCCGCCGTGACACCCTGAAACTCCCTGCGTGGAACAGTTGTTATTACCCATGCCGCTTTTCACATAGCCTCCAGGGGTCGCGGCTTTTTTAAACGCAGTTATTTTAAGGCTGTTACCGCCGTAATTGTACGGGTCAAGGTCAGGGTTCGCAGCATTAGTCCCGTATCCGATCAGACGTGACCTTTTTGCTCCATGAGGCACAGCTATATGGCACGTAACACAAGTCTGGTTCTGGTGGCCACTCCCGCCGCCGCCGCCACCGCCGCCCGAGCTTACTTCATGAACATTATTGTACCAGCCGGTCTCGCTTCCACCGGGATACAGAGGGTGACAGTTTTTACAGAACAGGCCGCCGTATGAAGTAAAACTGTCTTTATCGCTCAACTTCCAGAGCTGTGCGTCGTTTCTGAGTGGCCAGTATTGGTTTGGGCCCTTAAGCATATATTTTGAGTTTGAGCCATGCGGTCCTCTAGGGTCAGTAGTGTCCTCACTTTCGGCGCCATGACAGTCTGAGCAATACATTGTCTGATCACCTTCACTTTTCCATGGCGTACTCATCTGAGCATCTGTAAGCGCTTTAGGAGGATATGAACCGGGGAATGACGCTCCGGCAGTACCGGTGAGCATGTTATTCAATGTGACCCTCACAGGATGGGCTGATTTATTGCCCCTGCTGAATTCCCATGCCTGATCAGTTATGACAGCTCCTGATCCAGTAGTATAGATCGTATCGGGCGAACCTAAATTTCTGATGGCGTACGATGAATGACATTTAAAGCATATCTGGTACTCTTTATCCGCGCTGTTCATTGTTCTGTAAGAAGATAAAGCAATATCACTCCATAAAGGATCATCATTTGGATGATCAACTCCCGTAACTCCCAGAAGGGCATTTGAAACATCATTCGTCGATGCATCCGGTAACTGAGGATACCATTGATTGACTGCAGAAACATGAGTTCCCTTGAGAGTCTGATGAGGATTATGGCAGTCTACGCATTCCGCATGCTCATTGCCAAGGTCCCATCTGAGATCGTCGGCATCATACGAGACGCCAATCTGAAGAACATCAAGGTTAGTATGCCTTACAGGTGGAAGAGCATCAACAGGATGTTTGTAAAACGTCTGAAACATATCATAAATTTTCAACTCTTTTGGAACACCCACTCCGGATCCATGACACGATGTCGATGCAATACCGCTTATATAAAAACACGTGTCCTCCTCAGCCTTTCTTAATAAATAGGGAGAACCTCCCCCACTGTGAACTTTATGGCATGACGCACATCCAGCCTCAGCTACTGTATCCGGTGTACCGTCCGGAATGGGCTGTGTCTCAGCCACCGGATCGTCTATTGCCGTAGCATCAGTCTGATGAATACTTCCAACCCAGTTTGTTTTTTCATGACACCTGTCACAAATATCATTGATCGACTGTGCCAGACTGCCGCTGTTCAATACAAGGAACTTTTCGTTAGTGGTATGCGGGTCATGACATGAGGTGCACTCGACATATGAATCGCCTGAATAATTATACAGCCTGACTTCATAGTAAGTACCGCCAATCCCCTGTACAGGAGGTTTGCTTACTCCGGATTTCAGTTCAATAGACCTGGGGCCGCCTGTATCAAAACTGATCTGTGCATTTTCATCATACTTGATCGCCACGGGATGATCATCCTGGAGATTGATCCCAAGATTGCCTGCTGACGCATCAAGTAATTCACCGGTTCCATTCTTAACTCCTGTCATACTTATTGTTGTAAAAGTACCGGTGGCGGCGTCATAAGTACTTCCACTGAGGTTATATACACTTCCTATCGCAACTGTACCGTCATGACAGCTCAGACAGAGTCGTGACCTGTAACCAACTGCCGGGAATGTGCCCAAATCCGGTGAAACTGCATAACCAGGAGAATCAACTCTCTGCAGATACTCACTGTCATACATCGTATAACTCGCCGTACTTAATTTATGGTTCCATAGAGGCTCAGCCGGTTGAGCATTATGAGGGGCATGGCAAAAAGAACATAATTTTGTCTCTGATGCTGCCTTGACAGTGCCGGTGCTGGTTGCTGAGAGATTATGCTTTGTAGATGCAACATCTACTTCAGTCACATCAACTGCCCATGATAAAGACGCAATAGCGGTCATAGCAGAGATAACTATCAATTGCAAATACAGCTTATATCTTCTTATGGTCATTATTTTCATATTAATCCGGTATATACTTAATATTATATCAAAAATCATGCCATAAGACCCTGAATCTTCATTCTTTTTCCTCTGCAGTGGGTTTTTCTTCTGTTTTTAGATATCTGAACACCTGTACTCTGCTGTTAAATACATCTGCTACATATATATTATCCCTGCTGTCAATAGCTATGCCCGCCGGCAGCAAAAAAGAGCCAACTCTTCGGCCTGACTTGCCGAATACAAGGAGCAATTGTCCTGACAGATCAAAGAGCTGGACAGCCTCGAACAAGGTATCAACAACATAGATATTTCCTTCACTGTCAATAGCAATTCCTCTTGGATTACCCATATCACCTGTGCCGTCACCATGTTTTCCAAACTTCGCTACAAACTTTCCTTTCTTATCAAAGACCTGAATTCTAAAATTGAGAGAGTCAGCAATGTATAATTTATCGTCATCAGCTATGTATATAAAAGTAGGATGGTTCAACTGTCCGTCTTCTTCTCCTTTTTCACCGAATGAAAACTTATATGTACCATCGGTTTTATAAACATATATCCTGGCATCTACAGTATCTGTTATGTATATCTCGCTGTTTTTATTGTCGATCGCAAGCCCTGTCGGCCTTTTAAAAGAGTCCTGCCCCGGGGGAGGCTTAAAACTCCTTAAATACTTGCCCTTCCCGGAAAACACATATACCTTCTTCTGAACTGAATCAGACACATAAATGTTACCCTGACTGTCTGAAACAGCGCTGACAGGAGAAGCAAATCTGCCCTTGTCTGTTCCTTCTATAATGCTGTATTTGCCGTTCTTAATATCAAATATATGTACTGCCAGAAGAGCCGTATCAGTAACGTATATCTTGCCCTTATCATCAATGGACACTCCAAACGGCTTTAGTATCCTGTTTTCAATATCCCTGCCGGCAATAAACTGCCATGCCTTTTTCAGGAAGCTCTTTTTTGCTCCAATATCATCCGGAGTGCTGATACTTTTGACAAACTCTATCCTTGGTTCATACGGCGGCTGAGGCCAGACCATTCTCTCCTGCGGTTTTTTTGACGCTTCTTTCGTAGAACTCATGCCCAACATAAAAATGGACAAAAAAACCAGTATTACAAAGTATATCTTTTTACGATTTATCATAACAGCCATATTGTTTATATTTTAGATCAATATTTGCCAAGATACAATATTTATTGGCCTACAGTTCTATTAAAATTTTCTTGTAGCCTGGACTTTCAACCTGTTTAAGGTGGTCGAAATATCCCGATTATCTTCCATACTCCAATTATATCTCACAGTCAGGAAAATCCGTCTTATTCTGTAGTTTATATCAACATTGGCTGAAATAGCTGTCGAATCTGAGGTCGGTGAAATCCTGTAAGATGCAGCCTGTGTCAGGCTAAGGTTCCTGTACAAAACAAAATGTAAATCCTGACCAGCGCTGTATACCTCCCAGCTGGTATCCCCGCGCTCAATTGATGCCCTTGCACTCAGACCCATTTTGGCCCTCCAGCCCAGCGGCACCTCATATCTCAAACTCCCTTTACCCGTAATATGCCTTTCATCAGCAAGTGATGCTCGATTCATTACAGAATAATTTCCACTGGCTTCGGCTTGCAGTCTTTTTATGTAATTGTTTGATCCATTTATGTTCACATTATACGCGTATGTACTGTCACTATCTGATGAACTCGTATATGAAGCGCCAGCGCCTGTGTTAAGAGATGTCTTTATCCTCCGGAATGATTTGCCGAGGCTTGAAAGAACATCAGCGTTGTAATGCGAACTGTTTGTCTCTCCCTGAGAGGCTCCGTAGCCGGCTCCTGTACGCGCGGTAAATTTTATTTTTGCAGGAAGAGTAGCTGAGTAACTCAATGATCCCCTCGCCGACTCTGAAGTACTTTCTCCGTGCGAACCTCTTCTCGATGATAAAAAAATCCCTCCATTAGACAGGAGATTTCTGCTAATCCTGTATTCAGCAGACGTATTATTATTCACTGTTATATTTGATCCAGCAGTATCATTAGCATAATTAAATGTAGTACCGCTTTTGCCGTAGAATTTGGAAGACGGCTGGTAGTGAAGCACAGATGAAGCTCCCATATTCGCATTTTCACTTTCTGTGTCATAACCCGCATTTGCGCTTAATTCCAGACTCGTAACCCTTGACAATCTGTGATTTGAGTGGGCGCGTAAATTTAATGTATGGGAACCAGTTTCACTGTCAGTCAATCTGTCAAGGGTGTTCCTATAATCATAGCTCAAGCTCGCATCTGCATTTTTCCATTTCTTGCTCAAGTCCATATGCAGTGCTCGTCTCCTATCATCCAGTTTACTCCTCCCTGTTCTTTCACGATCATCCTGTGTCACCCAGTATTTGAGGGTCGGATATTTTCTCAGTTTCACAGAGCCCCTTAGCGCAAAACCCGTTGTTGTCTGCTCCAGCATTGGCGTTCCTGTATTCAGAGTACTGAAACCGTTTTGTGTGTTTCTGTACGCGGAAATACTAAATGGCATCGCGCTTGCCCTAATAAAATCGAGAAGAATGTTGTAATCAAAAGATTCAGATTCAAAAGAAGAACCGTCAAACTCCCTGTCCTCCTGCGCATACACGCCGGTTAACGAATATGAGAGCAAATTTCGATGTAACAAATACCTTGAGTAGTTTAGTCTGTATGTTTGTTGCAGTGACGATTGTGAACTAATCTGAGAATTTGATTCTCTCTCACCATTCTGATAGGTTAATTGTATACTACCGCTAATATATCTTCCCATGGCGTTAGTGACAAAATACGGAAATAGCATTAACATAACAACCATAATTCCAATATATAATGTTGAATTCTGTTTCACATTAAGTTTTAGTTGATATTAGATAAACAATAAAAACAAGTTCGCAAATTTCTTATTAGTATTTTAAATACAATATATTCTTTGATTTCGGGGCATTAAGCACCATAAAGACCTTCCCCCCACCCATAATATTATGAACTATTTACAAATACACAAGTTCAAATTATAGACTATTTCAGATGTTAAAAGCCACTTTGCGTTGAACTTATGAACTGCTCTTTTTTAGGCGGATAAATTACTAATTTGTTGTTACTGATTGCAGTTTAAATATCTCTTTTTTTGCTTTCCTTGAAAAATAACCTTTCGGCTCGATCCTCAGATATTCCTGAAAATGGTATATGGCATTGCCCCTGTCATTCCATTTCAAAAAAACAAGGGCAATGCCATAGTGCGCATTGGCGTAATTAGGATCAAGATCAAGCGCCTGTTTCTGATACATATGTGATCTATCAAACAGGCCCAGATCGTAATAAATATATCCTATATTATTGTACGCAGCCGGATTAAACCGGTTGACCTCGATCGATCTCTTAAGCTCTTCAAGCGCAAGATTGTGTTTTTTTGCAATGTATGCGGCAAGCCCCTTCTGAAAATGCTCCTCGCCCATATTATTTTTTTTTGCCTGTTCATACATTAACAATGCTTCATTATATTTTATCTGATCATCGTTTTCCTGATATAAAGACATAAGAATAGGATATATGGAAACAATACGATTATTCATCTTCAGCGCTTTTTCAAGATATCTAATACACGTTTTATTATCGTTCATTTCCATATAAGCAAGCCCAATATTATGTAGAATGACAGCATCGTTTTTTAATTTAAAGGCCTTTTTGTAATATTTTATGGACTTTTCATACTCCCCGGTCTTACTGTAAGCAAAAGCAAGCCCCTGATACGCGTTATATATGTTGCTCATGATGGGATAGTCCTCTACTTTTGACAGAGCTTCAATGGCTTCTTTATACATCCCCTTATCGTTATAGATGAATCCGAGAAACGTGTATGCCATTGACGACCCTGTTTCATTAATGTTTCTTTTCAATTCACTGATAAGACCTTCCAGATAATTCTTATCATGCAGTCTGGACCTTACTGCAGATGCGCCGTTTGCCGGTACAACATAGCGGTATTCATCCTGTTCAATTATATGTTTAAACTCGTCACCTCTTTTAAGATACACCATTGACAGATCATCCCAGTACACAAGCGCCCAGTCTTTTGATGAAAGGCCAAAATCTATATCTATGTCAACTTCCCTGAAGAATTTCTCAAGAAGCACATAGCTTAGGAGTGCCACATTAAATCCGTACTTTTCATGGAGTTCCTCCAGAAGTTTCGGCCGAGTCCTTGCCACATCAAGAGATTCAAGCAGTTCCCTTGATATATTTCCCCTGCCATCCACAAAGGCTGACCTTTTTGGAAAATCCCTCCACGTTATATAACCTCCCCAGTGAAAGGCATTGAATATTCTGCCGTAAATATTTCTTTTATCAAGATACTGAAGCGCCAGTTCAGGAAGATATTCATTATTGTATCCAAAACCGAACTTCTTTCCCGGCGTCGTAAAAGGCTTGATCTCCAGGCAGGCGAGTGTCGTAATGATAATAAGAACTGTAATAAGACTTGCATTAAGAATTCGCCACGCTTTGCCGTTGATCTTTATCTGAGCCGCAATATTCCTGACTATTACGGGTGCGCCGACAATGCCAAGCAGAAACATAAATCTTAATCCTGAAAAAGCCATATAAATGAATGGCGCCACCAAAAACACATGAATTATCGAGATCCTTTTTATGTTTACAAAAAATGAAAGAATAATGGCAGCTGTCAGGAAATAGACCATCTTAAAATCTTTCCAGAGAGGTTTTTGAAGCTCTGTGATTTCATCAGCATACCAGCTCGTCCCTGACATCATCTCCGTTGGAGCGGAAAACGAATAAGAAGTATATGGATTCAAAAGGGTAGCTACCAGTACTGCCATGAACACCAGCATAATGACCGCCAATTGCCTGTTTGTCGGTGTAAACGGAAGTTTTAATTTATATCTCCTGTTCAGTATCCGATGCAAAATGCCGCCGATTATAAAGGCGCTAAAAGGCACTATGACCAGAACTGTGCTCGGATGCATGTTGACCCATATTATCTGGGTAAGGGGCAATATATATATATACTTCTTGCCTTCATGAACAAAAGCATTAAGCGAATAAATTAAAAACGCCAGAAAGAACATCAGTGCTATATCCGGCCTTTCCACAATTCTGTGCCTGATCATAAACACAATGAATATTAAGACCGCTATTGAAGCGATATGCTCCCTGTCCGGAATAAGCGAATCCTTCAGAAGTATATAAATAGCCCCTGTTACAATTGCGGCTTTAAGCAGTATAACGCCATACAGGCTGAATGCCGCGTAAGCCAGGTAGAAAACAACATCAAACAGCCATTCAGGGTCGGCAAAGCCCCTGTTCAGGCTTGGATAGGAAAAAGGCTCATTATCCGGGAAGCCCCTGTTGTTTACGATCTCCCTGCCAAGGCTGAGATGAGTCCCGGCGTCATAAGATTCAATCTTTATTATGCCAAGGATAAAAACACACGCCAGAAAAACCGTAATTAAGATGCGGGTTGTCCTCTCCGTCTTCGCGTAACTGGTCATATATTTATTATAGTATGTTCCGTAACATCAGTGTTTTTTATCCTTAAATTCACTTTTTAATATCGCGAGTTCCTGGGTCAGGTCTTTAACCTGAAGGCTTAATTTTGAGATTATAATAGAAAAATGAATTGATATCGCAAGAAGAAAGAGTATTGAAAAGATAAACAGAGTGGTAGTGGGCTCTATCGCTCCGATCAGATTTGTAATAAATACAAGCGGTTTATACCACACTACCAGTATTATCATACTAAGCCCGGTTAATATCCATAACCATGCATATTCTTCTTTAAGCCTTCTCTTCCTTAAAAGCTCGATTATAATAATAAATATGATCACAGAGGTTATGACAGCAAAGATCTTTTGATGAGTGGACATGTGAATAAAAGACATTTTCTACTCCCCTCCCCACGGAGATATATTATTACGTTTTATCAATGTGATTAGTATAGGCAGACCTGTATAATTAACCCTTTTTATTTTTTATGAGATAGTTCAGTAAACCCCTCTCTCCTTATCATTGTTAGAATTATCGATAGAACCATTTTAAAGATATAATAAACAGGCTTAATACCCGAATGCATGGATATTGCTGAACCATACATTTGTACCGGTACTTCCTTTATTCTGAACCCTGATCGCTTCAGCATTATCAGCGTATCTGCGTCAGGAAAATCCGCAGGGTATCTTTCATTGACGTAAAAACGGAGCACATCCATGTTCAGTGCCTGATAACCTGATGTTGAATCAGTAATCGGCTGTTTCATTAAGATCGATGCAATGGAACTGAACATTCTCATGCCAAGCTTTCGCATAAAAGCGATCTTATAAACGTTCTTACCTATAAATCTTGAACCTATAATGACGTCGGCTTCGTTGCTTTTAAGTACCTTTAGAAGATCTGGAATATATGAGGCGTCATGCTGCCCGTCCCCGTCAAGTTGAACGACACAGTCATAACCATTCTTTAAGGCATATTTATAGCCTGTCTGAAGGGCGGCTCCATAGCCGAGATTAAATGCATGGCTTATCACCAGCGCACCTTCCTTAAAAGCCTCGGTAGCACAATTATCAGTTGAACCGTCATCCACAGCTACAATCCTTGCATCCGGGGCCACCTGTTTGACATCAGCCACAACCTTCTTAATATTTAGCTCTTCGTTATACATTGGTATTATGATAAGAGTATTATCATATTTAGTCGTCATGGTTCAGATACCTTCTTTCACTCCAGATGTATTTATAAGCTCATATTTAACCACAAAGCAGTAGTGTATTTATTGTCCTCAATTATTTCAAGCTGTATTTAATATTTCCTCAAAATTGATAGAGACGCCTTGAACTTGTTTAAAAAGTCAGTTAAACCATGTAATTTTTTTAGTCTTTTTAGAATATATGATGGCCTGAAATAAAACCTGAGATATGCTTTTCTTATGATCTTTTCCATGTTTTCTTTAGTAAGATGAGGGAATGATATAAGAGATTGTTTCATAGGATCTATGGGAACGTACTCATCAGCAATCATCCATTTGTTTTTCTTTGCGATTTCATGAAAGTTTGTATGGGGGAATGGTGTGCAAATTGAAAAAAGGGCGTAATCCACATCGAGTTTTATAGTCTCTGAAATAGTGTATTCAATGGTCTCTTTTGTTTCAAGCGGACAACTGCCTATTAAAATATTAAGTTCAGGTTCAATTCCATATCTCTTAAGCATGTTGACTGCAGTATAAATCGATTCTACTTTTAGGTCCTTTCTAATATAATCAAGTATCTCCTGATTAAATGATTCAATTCCAATGTCGATATATTTACAGCCGGCTTCTGCCATTGCCTTTATCAATTCATTGTTTTCTAAATGATCTGCCCTTGCAAGGCAAGACCATTCCATATTGAGGTCTCGTATGCCATTACATATTTCAATAATTCGGCTGCGATTCCACACAAATTGGTCATCTAAAAAAGAAAAAGATTTAAAACCATGCTTGTGCAGCATTTTTATTTCTTCAATAATATTATCGGCCGACCTTAATCTTACCGGGGGTTTTTCCATTGCAGAACTACACCTTTTGAATTCAATCTCACGAGCAAAATCAAGAGAGTTTGGGACGCAATAATAACAATTGTAGGAACATCCCCGTGATGAGATCATAGTAGTAAAAGGCAGTGCACATAATTTAGGATTGTGATAGTTTGCCGGTTCAAGAAGTGTCCTATCCGGGAAAGGAAGTCGGTCGAGATTATCAATTAATTTCCGTCTCACAGTATCAACTTTATCGCCGTTCCTGAGACAGCTAATGCCCTCAACATTTACAGGTTCTGCTTTTGATTTAATAACATCCACCAACTCTTTAATGCTATCTTCAGGTTCCCCTCTTATTACAAAGCTATTACTATCAATAAATTCAGAAGGGTTAACTGTGGGTTCAGTGCCCATGAAAATGAATTTCGCATCACTATTTTTCTCACTTATAATATCTCTTGCGCTAAGGTCTGTTTTTTTCGAGAGAAAAACTGTATAAAAAACGTATATGTCTGAGTCATCACTTGCTGCAAATTGATAAAATTCATTTTTTCTTACCTTTTCAATCGGTAAATCTCTTACGATGACATCATAGCCAGCCTCTTTCAGAACTGTTGCCGGATAGAGAACAAAAATATTAGGTTGGGTGTAGATGCCGTAGTTGCAGCCAAAAATCCTTTCAGCCGCTGGCTTTCCATCAAGAGGAGGAGGTGTAAGAAAGGTTATCTTCATTACTTTATCTCGCTGTTTTTAATTGGATATATTAATTCTCTCATAAAACCCGTTGACCATGCAAAAAATATTATTGATATCACAGCAGGCACCCGCAAAGATACCTTAAAAGAACCAGTTTTAAATAGTGAGACCAAAAAATATATAAAAAGAAATAGTGCGTATATAAGGAATAAAGACGCAAACAACGGGCGAGAGAAGAAAAGTACAACAATGCCCATTGGCGGAGTTATCCCCACAAGTATATGAAACACATTGATCATCCTTTTGTCCCGTTTGCCTACCTGAAGCCTGCCTATGGCATACCTGTACATCTGCTTCCACAGCCTTACATGGGTCGGCCGCCTGTAATGCCAGACAAAAACATCAGGCGTATATAAAAGGCTGTAGCCATTATCAATAATTCTTTGATTCATTTCAGTGTCGTCACAGGTGAGCAGGCCCTCGTCAACAGGCATCACCTTTTCCAGTGCCTCCCTTTTATATATAGCGTTGCAGCCCGGTATGCTTCTTACTTTTTTTATTTCTTTTAGATTTCTTGCATGTACTGACCCGGCCGCGAAGATCGCCTGACCGAAGACAAATCCCACTGCTTTGCCAAACAGGGTCTCATTTTCAGGGGTTAGATTTGGGCCCCCTACCCCGGCAATCGTTTCATCATCAAAATATTTAATAGAATTCTTCAACCAGTTTACGTCTGCAACGCAGTCCGCATCAGTAAACGCGATTATATCTCCTCTTGCCTGCTTAAAGGCAATATTTCTGCCGGGCGATACCGTACCTGAAGGATTTGCAACGACTCTTGCCCCAAGCTTTTCTGCTATTTTGACGGTATTATCAGTGGACTGGCCGTCAGCAACAATGATTTCATAAGAATTTCGCGGGTATTCCAGGGCATTTAAGGCATTAAGGCATTGTTCAATAAGGCGCTCCTCGTTCTTTGCGGGAATAATAATAGAAACAAATGGGACCGGACTTTTTGTCTTGAACTCGTCAATTTGATTATCCATTATTAATATTTCAATTGCATTATTCGATAATTATATGGAATCACGGTTTATTTGTTTTTAAAGTATTCAACAGTATTGATCAAGCCGTCCTCAAGAGACATATCGGGCTGCCAGTTTAAAACTTGACTGGCTTTTTTATGATCAATTACGCTTCTCATCTGTTCTCCGGTCTTTTGCGGCCCGTGAACTTCATTTGCCTTACTCCCTGTTATTTTTACCAACATCTTATATATGGTATTAACATCAGTCTCAAGAGCTGTGCCTATATTGAAAATGCCTCCTTCGCCAGTCATGATCGCCATGCGGTTTGCCTTAACTACATCTCCAACATATACAAAATCTCTTGTTTGTCTGCCGTCTCCATTTATAACCGGCTGTTCATTGTGAAGGAGTTTCTGTATGAAAATAGCGACAACACCTGCTTCACCATAAGGGTCCTGCCTTGGTCCATATACATTGCCATATCTGAGGACCACATAATCAAGGCCGTAGTTAGACCTGTAATAGAACAAATAGTTCTCTACTGCTAATTTTGCCACTCCGTAAGGACTTATGGGTCTAAGCGGATGACTTTCATCAGCAGGGAAAATATCCTGCTCGCCGTAGATCGCGCCGCCTGTAGAAGCGAATATCATTTTTTTTGAATCGTATTTAATGCAATTCTGCAGGATGTTTATAGTACCTATAATATTGGTTCTCGCATCGAAAGCAGGGTCTGCCACAGAGCGCCGCACATCAACCTGTGCCGCGTGATGATTTACAAGATCAGGTTTGACCTCCTGAAAGATCTTTTCCAGATCAGGAGATCCGATATCAGCTTCAAAAAACCTTGCTTCCGGATTTATGTTTTCCCTGCGGCCTGAGGACAGATTATCAATAACAGCCACATCTTCACCCTGTTTAATGTACGCATCTACTATGTGAGAGGCTATGAACCCGGCGCCGCCGGTTACTAGTATTTTCATGACTGAATTATTTAAACACCCTCTTAACCACTGAAAACACTAAAACCACAGAATTTGTAAAATTATTTTTAAAAATTTTCATTTTTTGCAAAGCCTTTTCAGCGTATTCAGTGACCTCAGTGCCTGCCCGCCAGTCTGTTTGGTGGGGTTCATATTTTCATAGTTAATCGCCAATTGTCCGTAGTTAGTAATTAGTTTTTACCTCTTTCACTATTTTTTTTCAGTGTACTCTGTGTTTTCAGTGGTTACTATGAGCTCATAGCTTTTCAAAATACTCAATCGTTTTCTTCAGCCCTTCTTCCAGTTTTACTTTTGGCTCCCACTTAAGCAGTTCCCGCGCAAGGGAGATGTCAGGCTGGCGCTGGGTTGGGTCATCTTCGGGAAGGGGTTTGTTTATTATCTTTGATTTAGAGCCGGTCATTTCAATGACCTTGTTCGCCATTTCCAGGATACTGTTCTCAACAGGATTGCCCAGGTTAACAGGGCCTGTAATATCGTCCGTGGTGTTCATGAGCCGCACCATCCCGTCTATCAGGTCATCGACATAGCAAAAGCTCCTTGTCTGGCTTCCTTCACCGAAAACTGTTATATCCTCACCTTTTAACGCCTGAACAATAAAGTTGCTGATAACCCTGCCGTCGTCAGGAAGCATCTTTGGTCCGTAAGTATTGAATATTCGTGCTACTTTTATTTTCAGTTTATGCTGGCGGTGATAGTCAAAAAAAAGGGTCTCTGCGCACCTCTTCCCCTCATCGTAACAGGACCGCGGCCCCACAGGGTTCACGTTTCCCCAGTAGCTTTCAGTCTGTGGATGAACTGTCGGATCTCCGTAGACCTCGGACGTGGACGCCTGAAATATCTTTGCCTTTATCCGTTTGGCAAGCCCGAGCATGTTAATAGAGCCGTGAACAGATGTCTTAGTTGTCTGCACAGGGTCAAATTGGTAATGTATGGGAGATGCAGGACAGGCAAGGTTATAAATTTCATCGACCTCAACATACAGCGGAAAACATATATCATGCCTCATTACCTCAAATAAAGGGTTCGGGAAATGCTTTGCTATATTTGAACGCCGCCCCGTATAGAAATTATCAACACACAGAACATCATGGCCGTCATTGAGTAATCTCTCACACAAATGACTTCCTAAAAAACCTGCTCCGCCAGTAACTAATATCCTCATTTTCGCTCCTCAATATAGTTCATAGCCTTCGACCCGAGCTCAGGCCGAGGGTTTGATAGTTCATAGCTCATAGCTCATAGTAAAAACACTTAAAATAGCCTTTAGTTCATAGTTGATATTATAGTTTATAGGTTAAACTTATAATAGCATATTCTCTAGCCGTCAGGGCTGCAATTTCCGGACTTTTCAGTCTTTGAAAGCCGCACAAACTCTTTGAACGCTAAAGTGAATGAAACTATGACTGATTGTCTAAATAAATAGCTGTCTTTGACCTTTCTCCTTGCCTGTATTTCCCTTCTCTTTCTCATCAACTCAGGCAGGTATCTGAGAAAAGAAAAATACGCCTTGATCATCAAAAAGGCCGATCTGAACTCCAGCTTTAAAAAAAAACCGAGCATTTTTACAAAATGATAAGGCAGTGACACAAACAAAGCGATAAACACGTTATGGAGCTGATAGTTCTTGACTATATTAAAAAGGGCGTTCCTTGTGCCGTAAAACACCCTTACCGGCACATCACGTTCTGTGCCTGAGGTCCCGCCGAACTTATGGTAGATCACAGACTCAGGCACATATTCCACTTTTTTGCCAAAAAGCCAGTATCTCCAGCAGAGGTCTGTATCCTCAAAATACATGAAATGTTCCTCATCAAAACCGCCTATTCCCAGGAATTCCTCTTTTCTGACCATCATGGCAGCCGCGCACACGCACCCCCTGAACCTTCTGACATTATATTTTTCAGAATCCTTATCCATAAAACCTATGTCAAAGCCACTGCCTGTGATAATGATGCTGGCGCCTGCTGAGTTCACTGTGTCAGGCCTGTCAAGAAGCAGTATCTTGCTTCCAACCGCGCCGACATTTTTGTCTTTCATTAGCGCGTCAACAAGCGGGTTCAGCCAGCCCGGGGTCACAACAGTGTCATTGTTCAGGAACATTACGTACTCGCCTGCGGCATTCCCGGCCCCGATATTATTCGCCTTTGCAAAGCCCGTGTTTTCATCAAGTGCAATGACCCTTACCCATGGAAAGTTTTCCCTTGTGAACTCAACACTTCCGTCTGATGAGGCATTATCTATCATAATGGTCTCGATCTTATCAAGGGGGTAATTGCTCTGTTTCAGTGAGTCAAAACATTTTCTCAGGTACTCGATCCCGTTATAATTAACTATAACTATCGAAACGCCTGGAATTAATTCAGTCATACATTCAATCCTGTCATGATCTTTCTATATTTCATGTCCCGCACAATCGTAAAAAACAGATTTATCTACTTTTTTATAAGGCCGAAAAATATAAGTGGTTTTTTGACCGCCTCCTTGATGTGCGGATGGCGCAGGAAAAAAGGCATCATCTTTGTTCCTAATCCAAGCAACAAGCTGTTCCTCATAACAGGGCTGTCCATGCCCACTGATTCCATCAGGGCGCGGTTGAGAAATTTATAGTCCACACCTTTTATTTTGGCCTCGGTCGGATTTCTTCGGTAACTGTCATGACTTTTGATCAGGGACAGATTATGTTCCATACAATATTTGAACAGATCGCTGCCCGGATGGGGCGTATAAAATGCCGGGCTGTAGTGTTCCGGTTTAATGGTCTGTATCATCTTTATGGTATCCATCACCTCTTCTCTGGTTTCAGTCGGGATTCCCATCATATAATTGGCCCATATTTCAACGCCGTACTTTCTGCAGATTTCCGCACTTTTGAAATTATGCTCCACTTTCGTTCCTTTACGAAGAAAATTTAATACCCTCTGATTTCCGCTTTCAAATCCGATAAACATCAACTTAAGACCGGCATCTGACATAAGCGCTATCATGTCTTCATTGCGACAGATTATATCAGCCCTGCTCTGACAGGCAAACGGCTGATTAAATCCCTTTTCCCTGTACAGCCTGCAAAATTCGATTACCCAAGGCCTGTCTTCGGTAATGCAGTCATCATGGATCATCATGCTTTTGAAGTTATACTTTTCGTTTAGCATACACAGTTCCTCGATGACATTTGAAGGACTGCGGCGCCTTACCTTTTTCCCAAATATTAATCTCTCAGCCGGCTGGCAATAATTACAATTAAATTTACATCCCCTGCCCGCGATCAACGTCACAAACGGCCTCTCAAAGCCTTTAACAGGGAGAGGATATTCCAGATCTTTGAACAGATCTCTGTCTATAAAAGAAAGTTTGTCAAGGTCTTCAGGAAACACACCTTTAATTACCCGCGGCGGTTTGTTGCCTTTTTCAGTATCCCTTAATAGTTCAACAAATGATATCTCTCCTTCTCCTGTTATAATATGATCAACCGCTGTTTCTTTTATCAGCTCTTCCGGTACTATGGTCGGGTGGGGCCCTCCGGCAACCGTTACAGTCTGCGGAGAAATTTTTTTTATTATATTTATGGCCTTCATGGCCGGATTATAATCCACGCTCATCATGGTCACGCCGACCACATCCGGCTTTTTTTCAGAGATGATCTTTCTGAAGTGTTTCCAACTCTTTAGACAACGCAGGTCGATCAGCTCGGTTTTATATCCCTGATCCCGTGCGTAAGCGCTAATACTGCATAACCCGTGGCTTATCCAGGACTCCTCCATCCCGTTTCCATAACTGTTAAACCCTATGCCCGATATACCGGGGAACAATAAAATCGTTTTCATTTCCCGCCTCTTCCTGAAAATCTCCCTAAAATTTTCTCCACAACAGCGCGTCTAATGTTACTGAAAAAAAAGCGCTCCATGTATTCAGCAGATACTTTTTTTCTTTTCTGTATTTGAGTTCGTTTTCTTAGCATTAGCGGCACATACCTTAATGTCATAAACGGAACTTTCAATACAAACAGGTTCCCTTCAATCACCTTGGTGAAATAAAAACCTGTCTCTATAATCAGTATCCATATGATATTTTTCAATGAACTCAGAAAGATGGCGTTTTTTATAATAGCAAGGCTCCTGTTGCGATAACCAATAAGAATATACTCTTTTTTCATTGTAGAATTATTATGTCTGGTAGCTCCTCTGTTATGATAAGCAATCGCCGTCGGCGTATAAAGGGCCTTCCATCCGTACAATTGCGCGCGCCAGCATAGATCTACATCTTCGAAATATATATAAAAGTCCTCATCAAAATATTCATCAAACAGTTTGATGTCTTCAAGCATATTTCTGCTCAGGAGAGGGGCAGCGCCTGAAGCGCCAAAAATATAATCTGCCTCATTATGATCACCGCTGTCAGTTTCATTGTTGTCTCTGTCTGAAGCAAACATCCCAAGCATTGTTATTCCAGTTGAATCTATTATGTTTGTTCTTTTCTCATCTTTCAGAACATAAAGTTTTCCTGATACAATGCCAATCCCCGTTGCAGATTCAATAGCTTTAACCATCTCTTGAACAAAATTAGGGGCAAGCACAATGTCAAAGTTAAGTGGAAGAATCAATTCACCTGATGATATTCTTATAGCCTGGTTATGCGCCTTGCTGAATCCTTCATTCCCGGCATTGGCTATAAGCCTTATTTCCGGATAATTATCAGAAAGAAATCTGACTGAGTCATCTGATGAATTATTGTCAATGATATTGATTTCAATATTTTCATAGGTCTGAGACTTTATAGATTCAATACAATTCCTTAAATAATTCAGGCCATTCCAGTTAACTATATTTATTGAAACAAGCTTCAATGTTTTCCCCCTAATATCAGCTTTATTGTCAACTATCTGTTCCATCTTTCCTCTTAAATATTAAATTCAGCATTTTCCCTGTCCGGCGCTTAAACACATTTAAAACCATTTTGGTTAGTATACCCGCAAGTGCAATAATTCTGACAAAAAAAGGGATTTTACGGCCAAGCCGCCAAATCGTAAAGAATGCTTCAGACGGATTATTCCGTGTCATTTGCGTTATAAGTGAATATGCCCGATTCCTTTTACCATGTGCAAACGCAAAGGGCAAAAGCCATTCAGCGAGTTGACATTTATCGCTACAGTACCGACTAATTCCGCCCTCAATATCATCATAGTCAATAAGGCCGCTTCCTGCTTTACTACTCAGCTCTGACCACACTTTCCCTGCAAGATATGAATTGTGCTTGCGCAAAAGAATACTAAAAAAAAGATTGTCCAACTGCCTCCCGCTTAAGCTGTCAGGGCCAAGACGATATTCATACATACATGTAACTTTATTAATATGCTGGAAATCATACGACCTGGCCGCCTTTGTCCACAGGTCCCAATCCATGGCATTTGGTAAGTCCCTCTCAAAAAGGCCGACATTCTCAAAACAGTCTCTTCGATGAGCCATGCATAGAATAGGAATATAGTTGTTTTCAGCAAATCGTCCCGGATCGAAATCATACGAAAATTCCACTGCTTCTGACTTATGTTTCCATTCTCCGTCTATATATACTTTGACAATACGTCGGGCATCGGTATAGGCAAAAGATGATGATTCCAGGGCCGTGACGAGATTCTGCAAATGGTCCGGAAAATATTGGTCATCATCATCTAAATAGGCAATATATTTTGACCTGGATGCCAGAATTCCCTGATTAAGAGCATGTGACAGGCCGCCGTGTTCAACATATAGATACCGGATCTTATCTGAGTGAAATGATTCAATAACAGCTTCGCATTCTCTTGAACCTCCATCATTAACAATGATTATCTCAAAGTCCTTAAAAGTCTGGTTCAGAACGCTCTCAATAGCCCTCTTAATATATTGGGCGCGGTTATAAGTCGGCATAATTACACTTATGGTACGCTCAGGAGGGTTATCAGTAAAAGCCTGCCGGATCAGGGACAATTCCTTTTCTTTGACACTGGTGTATTTAGCCATAAGGCGGTCATACCTCATAACGGCATCACTGTTATCATCTTCAAGCAGTAATGCCTCTGCAGAACAGATTGCAGCATAAATACTGCCTTTACTTTCAAAGTAGTTCAGTAAAAATGTCCAGGCAGTTGAATCCGCGGTCCCAAGCACGACTTTAGCCTTGGCATCAATGAATTGAAACTCAGGGTTCAGGTCAATTTGCCGTCCGGCGGCAGAGAGGAACTTCGTGTAGTTTTCACCTGTAGGTCTGGCAGTTAAATTGCGAACAGTATAGTCTGCCTCATCCGTACTGACGGCATCTGTTTTGTTTTTACTGTCCATAACACTCACTTACTCACAATATAATTGAATTCAAAAGCATTATCTTTCGCCGGTTTCTCCTGTAGAGTCATTAACCTGATTGCGCTGAAAACGTAATTTTATAGATCGTAAAACATCGATCAGGGGCCTGGGCAGTAACGTAAGTATCAAACATGCAGTAAAAAGCAGCCATGAGCGTCTGTACAAGGGGTTATTAATTACAGATCTCCATATTAATTTCAAAGCGCCCCTGTAGTCTTTTCCGCCGAACAGCACTGTGGCCCAGAAGTAATAATTTTGAGCAATTTCTTTTTTACTTTGAGACGAGAACCCTGGGATTGCATTATCAATAAAACTGTCGATTTCTTTCTCACTCATGGTCTGTAATCTGTCTTCCCCGTTTTGTCTTCTTTCTTTGGCCATCATAACAGCAAGACATGCATATTTATCCTGCATAGTTTTCCTGTTTACAGATATCGCACCGGGATTCACTCTCCATTTGTAAAGCGGTTCAGGTATATTGGCAATATCATACATCTCGGAAATGCGGAGCCAGAGATCGTAATCCTGCGATGATTTAAATTCTTCCCGGTATAATCCAGACTTTCCCAGACATTCCCTTCTGAACATAACCGTTCCGTGCCCAAATTGATTTGTTGTTAACAACTTCTCCTTCAATTCTCTTCGATCAGTTAAAGGCCTTACTTCATGAAGGACATTACCTTTTTCATTTATCATCAGATAATACGTGCCTACAAGACCGACTTCATTGTTTTCATTCAGAAAATTAACCTGTTTCTCAAACCGATCAGGTATGGATACGTCATCCGCGTCCATACGGGCGATATATTGTCCGTTGGACATATTAATTCCCTTATTGAGCGACTTGGTCAGACCAATGTTTTTGTCATTTTCAATGAGCCTGATTCTGGGGTCCCTATATGATTCTAGGATCTCTTTTGTTCCGTCATTTGAACCGTCATTAATTATTAAGAATTCAAAATCTTCAAATTTCTGGCTCAGGATGCTGTCAACAGCTTCCCTGAGAAACTGTTCTCCGTTATAAACAGACATTAATACTGTTACTTTAGGGACTTTCATATCATATTCTTTAATTCATTTCTCCCATTTACAACTGAATACCATTCTCCCTGAGCCAGACAAGAAGAACGAATATTTTCCAGTGATTATAATCAGGTTTGCCTAACAGTAGATGTTTTTTTAAACTTTCAATATATAAAGGCTTAACCAACTTTAACAGATTGGAACTTTCCTGATTGATTATCTCAAGCAGTTTTGTTTTAAATACATCCTCACCCATCCAGTACCGGACAGGTGCGCCAAATCCCATTTTCGGCCTTTCAAGAAAATCATCAGACATATCTCCAGACAATATTTCTTTAATAATAATCTTGCTTTTTTTGCTTGTCACTTTATCAGCCAGTGATAGTGCGTTTACAAAATTCACAAGTTCATGGTCAAGAAAAGGGCATCTGGCCTCAAGACCGTTTGCCATCGAAGCAATATCCACTTTCTTGAAAAGATTATCAGGCAGTCTCTGATGCTGTTCATGAAAGATAATATCTTCTATCGAATTCAGCACAAGCTCATCAAAGTGTTCAAGCAATCCTGAGAGATCCAGATCGTAATTGAGCCTCAGTTCCTCTATAGAGCTGAAAGCCATCATATCCTGGTATTTACTCTTAAGGCTGATCTCTTTTGCGGGTCTGCCTTTTGCCAGATTTTTCAGGAAGGACAGGAATTTTAAATATTGTTTCATTAGATCGGCATACCGTGCGTATCCTCCAAACAGTTCATCACCGCCCTCACCTGTTAGAACAACTTTGAGGCTTTTAGACGCAAAATCCGAGATCATGTACGTCGGCACACAGGCAGAATCCCCAAATGGCTCGGAATAACACGAAATTATCCTCTCGATTGCACGAAAATCAGGATTAATATCAATGATATTGGGCTTTACGCCATATTTTTCGCTAGCGCGGCTAATATATTCATATTCGCTAATGTATGAACCAAACGTCGCAGAGAACGTTCTTATGTCGGGTTTTAATTTTGACGCATACTTTAAAACAGTTGTTGAATCAAGCCCACCGCTCAGAAATATGCCGACTTCCACATCAGCAATAAGATGTCTTTTTACAGCTTTTTCGAGCAAATACGAGGTATTATCCAGAATTTCGTGAAATTTCAGTTTTTCAATCCCGGATTCAGTATCATGGACAGAATATTTTCTAACTTTAATTCCACTGGAATCAACAACAATGTAACTTTGGGGGGGCAGTTTATAAACATTTTTATATACAGCATGAGGTGCGGGAATGTAATTATAAAAAAAATAAAATGCAAGAGCCGACGCATTTAGCTCCATATCAACTTCCCTATGGTTTCGCAGAGCCTTCATTTCACTGGCAAATATAAAGTCTTTACCCGGGATGTAATAATATTCAAACGGTTTTTGACCAAATCTGTCTCTTGCGCAATATAAAATGTTTTCCTGAAAATCATAAATAGCAAGTGCAAACATACCGTTCAACATTCCGAACGCATCAACCCCGTATGTTTCAAACAAATGAAGGATTACCTCAGTATCAGTTTTTGTCTTGAACTGGTGTAAAGTTAACTTATCCTTTAACTCACTGTAATTATAAATTTCTCCATTAAATATAATGCACAACTCATTGTTTTCGTTGAAAATCGGCTGATTGCCAGTTTCGAGGTCTATAATTGACAGACGCCTGAAGCCAAGAGCTACATTATCTTTAATAAAGAAGCCTTTATCATCAGGACCCCTGTGCACAAGTGCAGAGGTCATTTTCTTTATAGAGTCACCGTCAGCCTTATTTCCAAATGAAAACTGACCTGCAATTCCGCACATTATCTCAATTAACCTCCTGTGCTCCCAACGCTTTTAAAACTCGCCTTGCAAGATTTCTAAACGGAGCAAAAATACTGCTGTAGTAGATTTTGCCAAGAAAAGAATTATCTAGGTGAAGCCTCAATGGTATGCTCATATATAGATTGATCGGACACAAAATGCAATAGTCAAATAGTTCCTCCCTAAACTTATTCCATTTTTCACTTTGCCATATATCAACTAGGTCTGAATCAAAAATATTACCCATAACGGGCTCATGCGAGTACTCAACCATGTTGCATGGGTGTACATCTCCATTTGCAAGAATTAGCGCAAAGTTTTTTGGCCGTTGGCATGGAGTCATCTTAGCCTCTTTCGGCCTGTAAATTCCCTTAGCAAAATTTGCGATGGAGGTGATCTTTTCGCTGTAGCAGCTTTCTAGCGTAGAGATAGCATCTTGTCTAACTGAAGCCGGTAATTTTTTACAGAAATCAATGGCCTTTGGCAGAGTATTTTCTTTAAAATCTGCGATTTCATTTTTATTGAGCAAAAATTTCTTATCAAAGTCTCCTTCAAGGTAAGTAAACGCTATCGTTTGAGAGCCTAGATTATAATGAAGCTCTATCAGCTCAGGAAGAGATTTATAGTTTTCCCTCATAAGAAGTGTCTGAGTTATAACGCTGAATTTCGGGTATCTCTTCCTGAGTTCAGCAAATATTCGTACTGCACTTGTTGCCTTCTTCCATAAGCCAGGATTACACCTCATTTTGTCATGAGCATCCGGGTATGGGCTATAAAGTGATATGGCTATAGAATCTAAACCAGCCCGTAAAAGTTCGTATGCATATGCTTCTGTTATCTGACTCCCATTAGAGTTTAAATTAACGTACCAGCCTTTTCCTTTGGCTGCACTAATTAAGTCTGTCAAGCGCTTATAAAGCGTTGGTTCTCCGCCGCTGATATCAAGCCGTCTGGTTCCAAGCGATTCAGCGTTATCAAAGACCTTAAGCCATTGTTCAACTGACAACGACTTTCTTTTAATCAGTTCCTTATGGAGATCTTTTCTAAATGAGCATGTTGGACAGTTAGACGTACACGCCAAAGTAGGTTTAATTACTAGTTGTTCAAGTTTATATTTAGTCATCTTTTATTCTTCCCTGAGTTAAAAAGTCAATTAGCATCTTTCTCGAAAACCAACAGATTTTTAAAGAAAAAATTATCATCCCTATAGGAAACAAATGTTAATATTTTTTCTTTCAGCCTGTCGCGGTCAGATTTGTTAAATTTTAAACCGAATTTTTCAAACCGCTCGATCCAGAATTCTGGTGGTTGTTCGTTTATATGGTTCAGGCCGCCCTGGCCTAGTTGGGCTGCGGTAAAAATAATGCGATCGCTCAGATTACAAAGCGATTTCACTAAAATATCTGTTTTTTCAAGCGGGATGTGTTCCGCAACCTCAATACACAGGCATAGATCATATCGTGTATAAGATTGCAACCCATTTTTCAGATCATACAGTTCTATATGCTCGGGAGACAGAAGGCCGTATTTTAAAGCTGCTTGGCTTCCCTCATATCCCTTTACTTTAACTCCTCTTTTGTGAAAAGCTGCTAAATACATCGCCGCACCACATCCGACATCAACTACAGATGCAGGATCATACATGTCAATCAGAACTGGGATTAATTCTTCAGCAAACGCCCCATACTTATTAACGCAAAACTCATAAAACTTTTTATCATAGTCCTGCGCCTTAATTTTCAGGACGCTGAATAAAACATTTTTGAGCCTAGCAATTAACCCATCATTTTTTGCTTCCTTCCATTCCGTACTATCCAGTTTTCCAAAAATATCATCAAAGCGCCTTTCCCATGTATTACGTTCAAGAGCAGCTTTATAGCCATTCCTTGCGATCTCTGCCCTTTCTTCATCATGCTCAAGGTAATACTTTATTTTAGAAAGCAGATCATGTTCATCCTCATAGCAAACAATCTCTTTGCCGATTTCAAAATAATCTTCTAATCCCTCAGCATAATCTGTTAACAAAAAACCGCTGCTCATTGGAACCTCAAATACCCTGCCTTTTATCTGCTTTACGTTTATATCCTGAGAACTTGCGCTAATATTCAGGTTGATCCTGCTGTTACTGAAAATGGACACGAGTTCCTCATTAGAAACAAAGTTATTCCAATCCCTTCCGAATGTTCTTATTGGCACGTCATGATTTTGAAGGAAATTTATAATTTCCCCTCTGGGAGGATATTTTTGTCCCACAAATGTTACGTCATATTTCTCATTAGATTCAACCGGTAGGTAATACCTTGAGTTCGAAGCCCACTGTGATTTTATTACATTTAAATTGCTTGATCTGTACTTGTTAAGCGCATCCTTGTCAGTAGTAATTGAACAAAACATGTATTTAGCGATATCTTTGGAATAATCATCAAAACGCCAGTGATCATCAGAAAACCAACCAACAACTTTAAATCGGTCATTTTTTAATTTCTTTAATGTCCCTTTTGTAATCTCATATCTATAGGTAATATAGAAAATATAATCAGGATACTCTGTCCTTGCTAATTCCAGAACTTCCCTGTTCATTTTCCTGCGACCTACCTTTTCCAGACGTTCGAGATAGTTGTATCTGATTACATGCTGACCCATGTCCTTCATCGGTTCAAAAAAATTAATATCACAGTTATAGTTAACGTGACCCACTGTTAATAATAGTATCTTTAACTTATTCATCATTCCAGGTTCCCTCAGGCTTCTTTTTTAAACCGGAATAAACCGCATGCATAATTTGAGTTTTCCAAAATGTCCATATCAATGTTTTCTATAAATCGGCCTGAGTCTGTTACCCCTGATAACTCAATCAGCTTAAGCCCCATAAAATAATCAATAATGGTCTGAGGTGAATGGATCCGGTGCGCATTAAAACATGTTTTTTGCTTTCCAACCGGGAGCGAAAAGAATAAATTCCCGTCTATCGCAAGAATACGGGTTAGTTCTTTGCACGCTTTCTTTGTCCCGTCTGGATCAAGAGCGTCGCCATATCTCCCAAGACCTACATGTTCCGCTACATGCATGCAAGACAACGAATCTAAGGAATTACTTTCAAAAGGCATTTCTAACAGAGAGCCCTTCTTGACCACTAAATTCTTGATATCGATTTTAAATGTTCTAATGTCAATGAAAGTAACGTTCGCAATTGCACTTAAGAGGCCGACCCATCTAATTTCAGATCCAACGTCAACGTGATCTTTAACACCGCTTTCCTTTATCCGGTTGAATGCCCATACCCCCTGATAAAAATAGTGCGCATCAAAAGGAGTTGTAGGCGTATCATCACTGATACAGGGGTATAAATCCAAAGCACTTAATTCGCCTGTGTTGGTCAAACTCTTATATTTTTTATATGATGAGTGAAAATTTAGTAGTTTTGGGAAATTTAGCGGTTTAATTTCAACTATCAGACGAATATATTTCATTATAATTTTGTAATAATTTACTAATCTCATTCCGGACCTATTTCCAACACATAATCGTTTTTTTTAATAGACTTTATTTTTTCGGGGAAAAACATATAGTCAGTCTCCTATCAAGCCACCTCGTACTCGAATCAGTCCTTCTTGTTACAGAATATTATTATTAGGCTTAATTTTCTCATACCAGTGTGGATCAGATTCATACCCGAGCTCAAACAGCATCTTGCCATGGTATTTATGTATAATCCGCCCCATTCGTTGTGATAAAAAATTCTTCCAGTCACCGGAAACTCCTTTTCGCAAAAAATTCAGATTAAACTCCTTCCCAAATGTAATCTCGGCATTATCTGGGCGTTTTTGCAAATTTCTTTTTTGCGTTTTAAGTGATTGACGTGCAACGGCACCTTGTATTCTCTCGATAAACTGATTGGGTAGATTTAACTGATTGATAATTAATGAAATAGCAGAAGCCGTATCATTCAATAGCTGCTCATAGGAAATAAACGCCATGTTCACATTAGATCGTTTGCTTACATCGCGCCATTCGGCAAGGTGCTGGCTCCACGTGCCGAATTCTTTTTCATGTCCATTAAGACCATTCATACATAGTAACTTCACATAATGTAGCATTCGTATACGATTATGGTAATAACCGAAAGCGGATCGAGGGGTACGCGAAATAACAGATGAAAAGCTTGCGGTTCGTACATCGTCTTCATTGCCCTTATACCTAAAGTAGAAGAATGCCGAAACAGCAACGTCTCGAATATCTCGATAGATGTAAACTATTTGCTTAGGTTCCTCCTCGATCTCTTTAAAAAAGAATGGAGGCAAAAAGTGTATTTTTTGAATTTCGTATAGCGCATCTTCTATTGACAGGGACAATTCCTTATTGATATCTGAAGCAATCTCCACCCCCCCTTTCATAACACCAGAACGGACGGGAGCTCGCAATACATCGGCCAGGAGCCTTACTAACCATGTATTTCCAGATTTTGGAAATCCAACTACATATATTGGTTCAAGCGCTTTGTCACCATCTATATTCCCCAAAGCTACATTCATGAGAGAACTCCTATATGGTTCCATAAATTCAATTGCACTAAATCATCCAGTAATGGATGACAAGATCCTATTTATTTAGGTTATGTTGCCATTCAGGAAACAGATTTACTAACCCTTGAGTAAAAGAACCACCCAAAACAGCAAAATTATAGCTTTTTTCATGCCTATCTAGGCTATTAGCAACCTTGTCCTCTGATAGGGTGACGGTACAAATATACTTTGCTGGTTTGAAAGACAATCTCTCGACGCAAAAATCAATATAACCTTTATCGGATAATGGTAACAGCTCATATCCATCAAAATTTGAATAACTTGAGCTAACTGCCAGACCTTCCAAATTATATATAGTAACCGTAAAAATCGGTTTGTTAACTAATCTTTTACAGTCAAAATGTATTCGCAGTCTAAAATAATCACCATTATAAAAGGTTTCACACTTTCTATTATCCTTGTTTAAGAATTCTACTTCTGTTATTTTAGCGTCAGGATCATTATTGATTCTAAGTCCCTTTTCACCACTTTTTTGATTCAGCACGACATTATCTTCGTATGCAGAAGTAATTTCCAAAGTATTACCATAATCCTTAATGGTTCCATAACTTAACCATGTGACTTTGGAACATATATTCTTGACAGCCTGCAAGTTATGTGACACAAATATTGTGGTTCCTCCTTTACTCATATATTCCGCTATTTTCTTGCGCGCTTTCATAGCAAATGACAGATCACCCACACTTAAAACTTCATCCACTAGCAAAATCTCAGGCTCGCAGTGTGATGCAATCGCAAAACCCAATCTTACTACCATACCGCTTGAGTAATGCTTAACCGGCGCGTCTATAAAATCACCGATGTCGGCAAACTCCACTATCTCGTCGAACTTCCTGTCAATTTCCTTCTTGCTCATACCAAGGATAGCGCCGTTGACATAAATATTTTCCCTTCCATTAAGCATGGTATGAAAGCCTGCTCCTACCTCTATCAAAGCGCCCACCTTACCCTTAATCTCGATCTTTCCCTTGTCCGGCATATAGATTCCGTTAAGCATTTTAAGGATAGTGCTTTTACCAGAGCCGTTAGATCCGATTATTCCAAGGGTTTCCCCCCTTTTAAGCTCAAAACTCACATCGTCAACCGCCCAGAATTCACCTTCACGAAGTTTCCCGGGATTTGAACTCAGCCCCATTGCATTCTTTGCAATATCTTTGGCGCCGTAGAGCATTACATGTTTAATGCTCCTGCAGAATTTCTTTGATACATTTTCTACTTTTATCACTATGTCGTTCATGATAAATACCGTTAAGTGGTTTAGGCGTTAAGTCGTTGAGTCGTTCAGTAGTTCCAACTTAACCACTCTACCATTTAACTACTTGATTATTTGTCCACTCGGCCACTCAACCAGTCAATTATCCCCCCAGTTAGACATTTAATTTTCTTGACTCCAGATACTTTATATACCCGTTAAGCTTCCTGATTATTACAAAAACTTTCTTTTTAAAATCATCAAATGCAACATTTTTAATGTAGCCTTCATCAAGAGCTACGGTTAGATGGTCAATTATTTCGTAAAGGCTCCCTCTGGACTGGCGGCAGAACTGAATGTTCTCCTGAAAATGATACCGTCCATATCCTTCTGCAATGTTAGCAGTTACAGATCTCGATGATCGTATCATTTGATCGGTTAGCCTGTATTTTTCTTCGGAAGGGAAGGTCTTAACGAGAGTCGATATTTCTTTTCTGAAATTCCTGGCCAACTGCCAAATTTCCAAATCCTCAAATGTAGATTTTGTGTCACTCATTTTTCCTCCCTAAATGCGTTTAGTTGTTCAGTAAGTGGCTACTACTCAACCACTTAACCATTTAACTACTTGACTACTCAACTATTTGACCACTTAACTACTCGACTATTCTCGGTCTCTAAATCCTTTCCGCGATCTTCGGCTCGACTATCTGAAAAAATCTCCAGAAGAACAAAAAAACTCCCACTGAAAATAGACACGAGCCCCAATATCCTACCGGGCTTGATAGTTCTCCCAGAAATACAAGGTCCCTGAAGCCTATTATCAAATGACTTAATGGATTAAAAGCATTTACAGTTGCAAACAGCCCTGAGTCCGGTGTCTGATAAAGAACAGGCATAAGGAACAACAAAAAGGTTGTAAATAGAACTACAACATGCACAGTATCCCTGAAAACACCTGTAAGAAGTGACAGGAAGAAACCCATTCCTAATGTCAGCAGGAACACAGGAATAGCGGCAAAAGGCAAAAAAACCGCTGTCCAGGCTGGAATAACGCCATAGATTATAAACACTATTATCATAAGACATAGACGGACCGTAAATTCAATAACAGACTGCCCCATTGCGGCTATTACAAGGCTTGATTTCGCGAAGTTTATCTTAGTGACCATTGCCCCGGCAGAAACAATACTGTTACTGCTGACAGTAAGGCCTGTTGAAAATAACGCCCACACTGTAAGTCCTACCAGTGCAAAGGCTGGATAAGGCACATCTATCTTCCCAAGATTAAATACCCCTGATTTATTCAGAAAAACAAATATCCCAACTGTTATCATGGGATTCAAGACTGCCCAGAGCAATCCGAGAATAGATTGTTTGTATTTGGCGCTAAAGTCCCTGAGAAAAAGCCTCCAGATCAATTCCCTGCTCCTTACAAGACTCTCAAACAGTTCTTTCCAGCTTGCAATCAGGCCTGTCCTTATCATTTTGTCAGGGCTGTAAACCGTAATTCTATCGGACATCCTGTTCTCCTTCATCTGTAAACGACTTGTAACCATCTTGATTTTCAGGTTTTTTATCGTTCAGATTTTGAACGTTCATAATTTGAACATACCATATTTCTATCATGCTGTCAAGTAAACGAAAAAAATGTGTTAAGCAGTTTGAGATATTTTTCAGCCTGTATATTGAGGCCGGCCAACACTGAGTCCTGATCCCATATATCACTTTTCAAAGTCCTTGTATCCGGAAATCGGTTGATAGAAATGATTAGGTGAAATATGGAATCCTAAAAACTGCCAGAAACCAAAGGTGTTTCTCAGCACTTTCCTTAGAAAACCTCGATAAAGTTCTGTTAAAGTTATTTTACGCATTCATTTTTTGATTATCTCAACAGTATTATCCGTAGAACCGCCATCTATAACTATGTACTCGATGTTTGGGTAGTCCTGCTTTAAAACGCTCTGTATGGCCTCCTCAATAAACCTCCCCTGGTTATAAGAGGGGGTTATGATGGAGACAAGGGGTTTGTTATTTTGTAGATTTATATGCAATTAAATTAATAACTCCGGATAGAGATACTCTGAAGGGTTTCAAGGATGAATCTTTCAGAATATTTTGTTGGCGTGACAATGGATATCTTCATTGAACTGGTTTTATCAAGAAGGTTTTGTTATTGGTAAAAAAACAATTCACCGGCTCCCGGCACATGTTATTTTTTTACAGCCCGGTTCGAAATAATCTCCTCGTACCTGACTTTAGGAAATATTGTGAGCCTGCCGTCTACAGTAGCATCAAGGATTTTCCGTCCTGAGTCAAGATATGCCTTTTTTGCCATGGCATAAGCCTTTTCAGACATGATCAGGTCCGGAAGATTCCACCTGAAGCCTTTTCCAAAGTAATCCGGGTCAAAATGATTGGGGTCTTTGTCTTCAGATATTACTAGTTTGTGTGGCTCTCCTGAGGTTGTATAATTGTGGTCAACCCCTATAAGTATTACTTCAGAAAAACCCATATAAAACGCCAACTGCATGGCGACATAGGTAACTGTTGCACCCTCCCATATCCCCTGTGTGCGTATGTCACGGCAGAATTTGGGACTGCTCCTGCTCGGGAGAAACACCGTGTCCGATGTAAAACGCAGGTGGCGTCTTGCGTTCCACCCGATAAATTTTGGGCAGTTCAGTTTTTCAATTTCGTCAGCGCTTTGCTCAATTACTAATTCATTAACTGAAACATAATACGTAGTAATGAAACCCACCCTGTCAAACAGCAGATAGATGCGGTTAAGACCGAAAGTGATCTCGTTTTTAAGGAGTGTCAGGTCCAGTTTGTTCAGGCTGGGCCCGTTCCCGATAATAAAGCAGCGCCCGCCTTTATGTTTATCTTTGAATGTTCTGAGTCTTCGCATACTTCCCCAGAACGTATGGCTTACCATACACTTGGCGAGAGTCTCAATGTCGCCATATCTGCCTGCTATCAGCTCAAAGGCAGCCTCTTTCAATATCGGTCGGAGTATTTTTTTTGCTGCTGTCTTAATTGTGTTCATTTCCGCTTTAAACGTTGATTTTAGCCATTTTGCCCATCTAATAGGTTCTTTCCTTCGAAATCTCGCAAAATGAAAACATCATCTGTGATAAGCTGCAGCTGCGTAATAATTCCAAAGCTGTCTTCCTATAGCTCTTTTACCGGCATTTAAAATATTGGAAGGATTTTTTTTCATTCTGTGCTCAACCTGGCTAGTGCACCGCCATCGACAACGATCGCCTCTCCGGTTATAAAAGAGGACCTGTCATTATCCGCCAGGAACAGTATCGACTGTGCTATTTCCTCCGGCTTTCCTATGCGTCCAAGCGGTGTTCTCCTGCCCAGTTCCGTTAACATATCATCATGGCCGCTGCCTTTGATATGACCGCGCTTCAGACCCGTTCTAAGCATATTTGTATCCACAGATCCTGGAAGCACCATATTTACGCGAATTCCGTCGTCGGCCAGTTCAACCGCAAGCGCCCTTGTAAAGGACAGGGCGCCGCCTTTGCTTGCCGCGTAAGCAGAGATGTTTTTTGAAGTCGCTAAAGCATGAACAGAACCCACATTGACAATAGACCCTCCGGGCTTTCGCAAAAACCTGTATGAATAGCGGAGAGCCAGATATATAGAGTTCAGATTAGAGCCTATTACCGAGTCCCATTCATCCGTCTTCATATCAATAACAGGCTTACATATCTGCACGGCGGCATTATTAACAAGAACGTCCAGCCTGCCTAAGATTTTTCCGGCTTTATTGAATATCTTTTCTGCTGAATCCTCAACGGAGACATCTCCCTTGATGAAATGGATTTTGTCGACAGGTTTGCTCATATCCTGTATATCAATGCCTGCCACCGTCCAGCCAGCATTAATAAAGGCTTTGGCAGCGGCTCTGCCGATTCCGCCTGATACACCGGTAATTAGAGCTGTTTTATTCATTTTTTCTCCTTTTGCAGTTCCTCAAGCAAATTCTTAACGGTGTTTTTATGAACCTTTTCCCATGCTAAGGGGCTGGAGTTGGAGTTATGAGGCGCAAGCAAGACGTTGTTTAATCTTCTGAGTGGGCTATTCTCAGGCAGAGGTTCGACTTCAAAGACGTCAAGTGCAGCACCGGCTATGTTCTTTGCCTGAAGGGCCTCAATAAGTTCAGCTTCATTTACTAGTGGTCCTCTTGCGGTATTTATAAGATAAGCAGACGGTTTCATAAGCTCAAATTCCTTTTGCCCCATGATATGATAACTTGTTGGATTCAGGTCACAACATACAGTCACATAATCCGCATTTTTCAAAAGATCCTCTTTTGACATCATTTCAACACGGTTTTCCGCGATAAAAGCTTTTGGTATTTCCACGATATCATTGCCTAACAGGCGCATGCCGAATGCAGCAGCTCTCAGGGCTACTGCCCTGCCCACATTACCCACACCGATAATTCCAAGCGTGCATTCCGCAAGCGAAGTTCCGGGTATCTTCTCCCACCTGCCTGCCTGCATATTCTCATTCATCCACAGCAGTTTTCTTGCAAAACAGAGAACGTATCCCATTACTGAATCGGCAACCGGCACTGAAAAGGCATCGGGAGTATTTCGTATTGCCACACCTCTGGCGCTGGCCGCTTTTTTGTCTATTGAATCCATGCCTGTTCCCCATTTTGATATAACCTTAAGTTTATGCGCGGCCTTAAAAACACGGTCCGTGAATTCGTCATCTCCTGATATTACACCGTCAATATCTTCAATAAGTTTTAAAAGCTCCTCTTCAGATAGTCTCTCTTTAACAGGAGGGGTAATAATTTCAATATCATTTTCCTCAAGAATTTTTCGATATTTTTTAGGAAGAGGCTGCATATAGGGTGCGGAAACCAAAACCTTAAATCCCATTATTTACGCTCCTTTCGCATCTGTTTATACAGGAACTCTGCCATAAGAAAATCGAGTTCTTCGTCAATATCAAGGGCTTCGAGCCTGTTAATTTCGAACATAAGGGGCCTGTTTCCAATGCGGTTACGCCCTGATTCAAGATTTTCCCGGTTAAAGATATATATGTTCGAGTTTTCTTCAAACACAGGGGGCAAATCCTGTGTGCGAAGCAGTTCATCTGGATTGTGATTTAAAGGCCCTGTTTCCGCGCTCCAGAGGCGGCTTTGTAAGCGGCTGACTGAAAAAAGAGAGTCATAGGATGGCAGTTTGCTTAAGAAAGTATTGATGGCCGACGTAATGGTTTCCGGCCTCAACAGAGGATTGGTGCTGTGGGTCTGAAGATACCAGTCAGCATCTGTCTGGGTGACGTCGTACAGAAGGACCTCATTCATTGGTATACTGCCTGCCCTGAGATGTTCAGGCCGCTCAATGACGCGAACTCCGGGAAATTTCTTAGCCGCATCTTTCTGAATAAATGCACTGTCAGTGTCTATCATAATTTCAGATATTAAGCGGCATTCGAGGAGAGTCGAGATTATATTATGGTACAATGGGCGGCCATTAAAGGACCGATAGTTTTTCCCGGGCACGCGGTCACTTTCATGACGCATGGGCACAAGTGCGACGATTTTATCTGCCATCAGACATTACCTCCATGGAAGGTACTAAGACCGCTCTGGCCGGTGCGCCTTCCGCCCCCATAAGTTTCAAAGGCAGACATAAAAGCTCATATTGTCCGGGAATGGCATCTGACAGATTGAGTCCCTCTAAAATAACTGTTCCCGCCTCAAGCAGGATGCGGTGGACATTCGGTGCACCATGATAACGCTGTATTGAAAGGTAATCGATGCCGGCAAGCATAATGCCATTTTTAACTATCCACGCGGCTGCATCCTCGGTCAATGCTACGTAGTCGGGATTAAAACCTTCCTTGCTCCAGAGGCCTGAATTTTTGGTTTTAAAGAGAATCTTTTCTGTACTATCCGGCAGGCTGAGTTCAGAAAGATCCCTCTCCCCTATCGAATCGACACTGGTCAGATCAGCTACAAAGACCGGGCCACATAAAATGTCAAGCGGAAGCAGATCTACACTTTCTCCGACTTCAATATAGTGTAACGGTGCTTCTACATGGGTACCAGCATGCACATCACATTCAATGGTTGAGTCATTGGACATATCACCTTTTCCTATTCTCTTTACCCATTTATGACGTATACCGATACTCTCGGGCCAAACCGGCATTCCTTTATACAAAGTTACCGAGATATCAATGATGCTCATAATCAATATAACTCCTTTTTTCTTTGTCTGAAGTATCCTGTTTGAGAGTTAAACCGGCCGGATAGTAAAAGCGGTCTCTTAACTGTTGTGAAACCGAACCATGCCGCACAAATCCCCTATACGTACCCCAGAACTGCATGAGTCTGAACAGGGGTATTCCGACAATGTTCTTAAAAAACATTCTGTCCTTCCATGAATGATAATAATCAGTAACCACGTTTGCTATAAATAGTTTTAAAAAATCCCATATGTGAAACCGCTCGTGGGGGTAAACTCTCTTAAGCGCCATGGCCTCACGCTTGTACCGATTATATATCTGGGAATAACTTTCATTGTGAACATGGATTATCTCTGCCGTGGCGCTGTAAACAATCTTTTTACCAAGTTCAGACACACGCTCAGCCCAGTCAATATCCTCAAGCCCTGTCAGATCCTCATTATACGGTAAACGATCCCAAAAGGACCGTCGGATTGCAGCGTTGGCGTTATTGCAAAACGGGTGTTTCTGAGGATTTATAGAATGTTCGGGGTACCATTTTTTGTATATCTGGTGCTCAGTATACCTGGCTGTTTCATTTCCCCTCTGCTTACCGTAAACAAGGGCAACTGCCGGGTCATTAAATGGCGTGATTAGTTTTTCAAGCCAATCCTTGTACACAGGGTAGACATGAGCGCTCGCTATGACTATAAACTCGCCGGTCGAGGCGGCGCAGCCCTTGTTTAAAGAACTACCAAATGAGAATTCCTCCGGATTAATTGATAATATCTTTACTGGATATCGCGAAGCAATAGAAAGTGTAGCATCGGTTGAGCCCGAATTTACCAGGATAATTTCCACGTCCTTTACCGTCTGCTCCAGTATCCCTGACAGTAACCGTCCTATATGCCATTCTTCATTGTAGCATCTGATTATTAACGAACAGCGAGGCTTGTTCATTGACCGATTCCCATAGCATCAAATAAGGATTCAGCCGTATGGAACATGGAAAATGCCTCTATATTTCTTTCTGTATTGGAGTGATAGCGGGGAAAGTTGTCACATACCTTCTTTACAGCATTAACAAAACTCGATATATCGCCGGATTTAAAGATCTCTCCAGAACCGTATTGCTTTATCATATCTGCCATCCATGTGTCTTCAGGAACAACAACCACTTTACGTTTTCTTAGAGAATCAACAAACAACCCCGATGTTTGACAAGGGTATTCAGCTCTTGAATGGGGCATCAATATAATATCACAGTTAGAAACCTGCTCCTCATATTTATCTTTTGGCAAATCTCCAATCAAATGTACAATCCGTTCCGTCTCTTTTTTAAACTCATCAACCATCTCACTCATGTCTTCAATCCCCAGATTGGTATTATGGCGCATGATAAAATTTACATGCGAGTATCCCTTTGCATTTACAATCCTCAGATACAGGTCTCTTACCAGATGGTATCCTTGCTTTATATGGGCATACCCCAAAAATCCGATAATAATCTTTTCTATGTTTTTTTTAAGTTGCTGGGAGACCCTGCTATGATCGGCAATCTTCCCTAAAGGAATAGGGAATACTTTGATCGAACGCCTGAAGTAGGGCGAATAGCAGGAAACTATTCTTTCTGAATCTGCACAGAGATTAACCCTTTGATCTGGATCATATTTTTCTACTGACCCCGATATAGATCTCAACATACGTTCATATTTTGGTACAGACTCATTTCTACAAAACCCTGGGTCTAAATAAAAGAGGCCTAGATAGGCTTGAATATTCAAGGTGGAGTACCTTTCTAAATTTAAAAGCTTGGCAAAAACAGGAAAGTATAATGGGTGTGACGTGTACATGTAGATTGATATTTTGTCGTAATTATTTTTTGAGACACGGTCCAGAATCATCTCTAATACTACAGAAAACGATTTAAGCACCCTAGTTTTGTAATTATCAATTAGGTTTTCGGCCAGCTTTAATAACGCTTTGCAATTGAATACCGTCTTAAGCTCAAATCCCCTTATGATCTGTAATCTGTCGAAGATCTCCATTGCCATAGTGTTAACTAACTTATGCGTTCTGGAGAGACCCCTCATCTGGAAGGACTCATTTTCCTTCAGGATGGCTTTATATTGAAACTTTCTATCAAGGCCGTATTCTTCAGCTATATCCTCCGAGATGTCTCCGTTAACAAAATGCCAGATATTTACGCCCCTTTTCCGAGCCTCTTCATGAATATTATCTGCAAAATTTCTGTAGTGCCCAATGTTATCTAAAAAGCCTGGGTCGATATAGACTAAAAGCTCATTCATCGTATAATTTCTCAAATGTGCTTTACCTCAACAACCCCAACCGGCTGATACCGCGGGTCCCATTTCCCCCACGGCATGCCGTTGCTACCTGACTTATAATAAAATGGAGCAAGTCTTTTATGCAGCTCGTTATTTTCTTCTTTTAGTTTCTTGAAAAGTTCGTCTTTCTGTGAAAAATTACTCGGAACATCTTCTGATAGCTTGAATAATTTTTTAAGACTGGTCTCGCTGTAACACCAACCCTTTGAGGACTCATGGAACCAGTCATCTGACTGCGAGGCGCTGACAGTTATAGATAATCGACCACCAGGTTTTGTAACACGCAATATTTCCTCCATACACTTCTCAAAATCTTCATGGTCGTTATGTTCCAATGCAGAGATTGAAACAATACCGTCTACAAAATTATCGGGCAGAAAAACCATATCTTTAAGATCGCACTTGCATATAAAAATCCTTCCACAGTTCTCAGGGACACTGCTTTTAAGGATCTCGTTATAGCCATTACCTTTGGGGTGGTATCTGTTTTTTTCGATAATAGACACAGCGTCCCCTTCTTGCTTTATTCCCCCGCAAAGAAGAAGTGGTTGTAATATTTTATTAATAATGCCTCTTTTCAATCTTGCAATAGGAATATTGTAATTCCTTTGCAGGTGCCGTATATAACGGTTATCAAAGGTCTGCTCCTGGTCGTTAAGGCGATATATTACTTTTTTATATCGTTTAATGTGACGTCTGGAAAAGATACGGGTGGTAAAATCAGCGCTGATGACATTATAGCCCAATTCCGCGAGGATAAATTGTGCCAGCCCTGTCCCTGCCCCTGCATCCAGAATAAGAGACCCCCTTGGTAATTTCTTAACCTCCCTGATCATCCAGGCCAGGTCGAGATAGTAATGCCACCCTATCCCTTGTTTAAAATACTTCTGCATGCGCTTAACAATTTCCATCTCTTCATTATGGCTCTTAAACAGATCTAAACTTAAGATTTCTATCTTATCCAGCATGACTTTATATGTAAATCTTTTATTACAGGATTAATGATGTGTGCCAATTTTCTCATATTATATATATCTGATATTGCAATTTTCCTGTATTCGATTGTGAACTGGAAGAATGATATAAATCATACAGGCTTGCGAAGAAATATTAAATAGTTGTCTCCAATTGCAATACCAATGGTCTTTTTAATAAAGTAATACAGTGGTTCCTAGTCATCATAACCGCTTTTTTTACTTTCTTATAAAATAATCATAGATTATTCTCAATGGTTTTGTAACCTTCCAGCTGATGCTGTTAAGGAGCGCATCCCTCTCCTCCGTTAACCTGTTGACCTTTCTTACATGCCTGTTTATATCTGTTCCTTCATCCATTAAGACATTCCATGAAATCAATTCCTTCCGCATTTTCTCGGCAGGTCCGCTGACCAATGATTCTACTTCGTCGAAGTCATATCCCATCTCTTTAACCAGTTCCGGCCCGAGCTCTTTAAGATACGATTGTGCAAAATGTTTTTCCTGCGTAGATATAAAACCTTTTTCCCATTTATCCATATTACCAGCGGTCGGACGGATTGCTTTTCTTACTCCAACTTTGTCCCCGAATTTCCATTCAGTATTTAGCCGACTACCGTAATTAACCATGTTTTCATAATATGAAATACCAAGATATCCGCAAATCTTTTTAAGAATACTTCCAGTATTTACGATAAGTTCTTCATATTTAACCTTTAAACATCTATCTGGATGTTCCTTTACGCAGTCCACCAGTTTTTGTGGTGCAATCATCAAATCGTCTTTATAGTTTCCAAGACGTGGCAGATCATCTTTAATCCATGTCTTTAAAATAGAGTTCAAAACCGCTAATGGGTTTCTAAAAAGAATTATAAATTTTGCTGCCGGAAAGATTTCCATAAGTTCCGGGATGATATGGTAATACCGTGGTGTTTTATCAAGAAAGGTTTTTTTCTTCTGGTGCTTAATCGCTTTCTCGTAAAAAGATAAAAGGAATGTCCTTATCTGCTTTTTATAAAACACTTCATCTGTTCCACTCTGTTTGAGGACTTCCTCCATCGCATTAAGGGCAAGGCTGGAATCATAAACCGTATCGATACCTTTTTTACGTAGGGCAAATAATGGATGAAGCGCTATCCATGGTTCGGATGTAGTTGCAATGTCAGGATGACCGGCAAGCATCAGCTGGAGCATGGTCGACCCGGCCCTCGGCTGAGAGATTAGAAATATTAACTGTTCCCCTTGTAATTTGCTCATAACAATTATCGCTTATAATTCATCAAAGCAATATTATACATGGCACATTCCACCTACTGCGATCATTCATTAGTGTTCTTTAAGAGAGTCTGCATTATACCGTCTCTCTTCTTACTGTCTATGCCTTTTATAATATCAATAATATATGGAGTAATAGCTATGTTTTCTTCATCATTTCAATCTAGCCAAGTGCATGTCTGATTTTGATTGCTCTGAGAATATACCGCCATATTTTGTCAATCATTTTCTTAATGGGTCCATAATGATTTTCGCTCCTAAATCGATATAGAGACTTAATAACTCGATTATTTTGCTCGATGTCTTTGTCCATTTCAAGTTGAAATGGCGCTTTTGAAATACTAACTTCGAACCTTTTTGTTACACCACAATGAACTCCGGTACCATCAAAACCAATATTATTAGTTAACGAGCGCGTGGGCGCGACAGTATAAGCGTTAAGAAGAAATTGCGTATAAAATATCCTCACATCCAGAGCATTAATTTCCCCTTCCGCCTCTCTCTTCAACATAGACAACAAATCCTCGCCACCTCTCCTGAATCTTCTGACAAGAGATTTATTTCTAATAAATTTATTGAAATCTATTTTGTCAATTATTATTTTATCGTACCTATCTGCCCATATACCAAATCCCCATGCAGAGAATCTAGGAGATAAATAGACATCTTTTTTGTAATATCTTTCTAACTTTACCGGTGGGGTATAGCCACATATGGCGAAAATATCTTCTCTCTCCTTATAAATAGTAAGCCCTTCATTTATAAATTCCAGAAACCCCGGAGCAGTGACGACATCCTCCTCTAAAAAGATTATTTTCCCATAGTTATCAAGAAGCCATCGCATACCATCACGATTATTAGCAATACGATTATTTTTATCTCTTTCTGAAATAGTGACATTTTTAAACCCATCAAGAGTCTTTAAATAATTACGCACCTTCTTCACTTTGTCTTCATCGCCCGGCTTAGCAGCATCAGAAAAAACGTACAATTCGCTTTCTTTTGCCAAAGTGTTTTTTTGTAACGCTTCAACAGTTTGCTTTAATACTTCAACCCTTGAGTATGCGCTTAGTCCTATTGGTGCTAATGTCCTCATTTAAGAAAGCTCCTTACCCGGCATATATGATTCAAAGTCCTTATAAATGCCAAAATGCTAATCTCTGAAGATTTCCACAAAAAACTCATATGTACCCTAGCATCTCGAAATAAATATGACTTTGACTGCACGACCTTTCAACAGAATATTCATAAATCATCCATTCAGTCTATTTAGTTCTGGTGCTTTTTCGTGAGCTAATTTGATAATTTTACATATCGCGTAGATACAATCAGTAGTGACTACTTGACCACAGGGAAGCTGCATAATTCTTTCAGACAAATAATCTGTTATAGGAAAAGAGTCAAGCTGCCCCGGGAAATCATCGCAGTAGGGGATAGTTTTATGCAGCCCGGGTGAGAAATATTTTCTACTGGCGATGTTTTCGGCCTTTAAAACTTTCATTAATAAATCCCTTGATATACCAAACTTGTCCGGTGAAACCTCCAGTACCACGTATTGATAGTTGCTGGTGTCTGTTGCAACGGGATATAGCATGCGTATCCCAGGTATGCCGTTTAGTAATTCATCGTAGAGTTTAAAATAGGTTTCGTTTCGTTTCAGTATCATAGGATAGTCTTCAAGGCTTAGCAGGGCCATAGCGGCTTGAGCTTCAGACATTCTTCCATTCCCAGTTATTGGAATGCTTATCGGCCTACCAGCACCATAGCTGCTGCGGATATTTCGAAGCTTTGATGCTATGTAATCATCATTAGTAGAAACGCAACCACCTTCAGTAGCATTAAGAACCTTTGTCGCATGTAAAGAAAAAACCGAAAGTGCCCCATAATTTCCAGCAGTCTTCCCTGAAAATGAATTTCCAAATGCGTGTGCCGCATCGAAATAAATCTGTAAATTATTTTGTTTTGCCAAGTCCTCTAGAACTTCTGGATTGCAGGAGTTCCCCCATAGATGAACACCTAATATTGCGCTTACATCATCATCAATCAGGGCGGCTATTTTTTCAGATGAAATCTGATGAGTTTCGGGGTCTACATCACAAAATATGGGTTCTAATCCTGCCCATGAAATAGATTGTGCTGTTGCGGTAAACGTAAAAGCGGGGCAAATGACTTTACCTTTAAGGTCGAGAACCTTTGCCGCTATTAACAAAGCAATGGTCGCGTTGGTCATACAAATCACATGCTTGACGCCTAATAAACTTCTGAGTTTCTCCTCCAGTTCATCTGTCAGGGGGCCTTGGTTGGTATAGAATTGCCTGGTAAATATATCGCGAAATACAACTTCAAAGCGTTCCCATTCTGGGAAGTTAAGTTGCCCTACTGGAATTCTCCTCTGAAAAGCAGGGGCTGCACCAAGTATGGCAAGACTATTGATAGATGGTCTTTTCATTTTCGCATCTGCTCCAGGTATTTTTTTAGCTGTTCTCCACTCTCTTGTATGAAGCCTAATATTGATGTTATGGCCTGAATGTCATCAGTAGATACAAATTCACCACAGGGCATAAGTAGATATTTTTCTGCAAGCAGTTCTGTCACCGGAAGTTCGCCTTTTATGGTTTTGTAATCTGTTTTCTTCATATGAAGGGGAGGTGAATAGTAAGCCCTGGCCAACATATTTTCTGCATGAAGAATGTCCAAAGTATCCTTACGCGATACTGGCCATTCATCATTTATTTTCAAAAGAATATTCTTAAATCCTCGTTTTTCATTTTCATCGTATTTCACTATTTCAAGTCCAGCAATCGGCTCAAGAAGCTCGCGGTAATTATGGTAACGTCTACGATTACGAACAACCTGTTCTTCAAGGCCGTCTATACTGGCTAGAGTCATGGCTGCATGAATTTCGTTGAGTTTGGCATTGATTCCGGTCATGTCTACTTTGTCCTGACCAGAAAAACCAAAAGCACGCATTTTTTTAGTATTTTCAGCAAGTTCAAGGTCGTTTGTAGTCATATATCCTCCCTCGAAACCATTTAAAAGCTTACTTGCGTGCACAGAAAAGCATTCTGCCTGTCCAAAAGATCCAATCATTTTACCCTTATAGGAAGAATACGGCGCTTCTACAGAATCAAAAAGAATTGGGATTCCGTGTTTGGCAGCCAATCCAGTAAGTCCGTCCACATCACATATATTTACTATCGGATGTGCGATCAAAATCAAAGCTGTCTCGCTGGTAATACAGGCTTCAACAGTGGCTACACAAGCACCAAGCGTTTTTGAATCTATATCACAAAAATTAGGGGTCAACTTAACCCAAGCTGCAAGATCTGCTAATCGTCTATATGTCATCGATGGCATAATGACTTCTTTTTTACCCTGTAAAGCGAGATGTTTCATGCATAGCACCAATCCCCAAAACCCGCTACAAAATGTCACGCAATACCTGGTTTGATGAAGATCGGATAATCTTTTTTCCAACTCATGCACCATTGGTCCGTCGTTTGTTAGCCAACCACTGTCGAAGCTTTTTTTCGCATAAAACAAAAATCTTTCAATATCTGGTTTAACGAGATTAGAGGTCGATCGGATGGTAGAAAAAACAGGTCTGCCTCCAAACAGAGCTAAATCATTAATGTTTTTTTTGATATTCATAATACAAGTAATCTATTAATCGGACGCCTGAGTATGACATCATAACGATAATAGGCTGCGTAAAAACCCTCGGGCATTTCACGAATATCTATATCCCAACCAGCTTTATTCACTATATGGATAAAATCATTTTTGCTTCGCCATATTCCAATAGGTGAGTTCTTGTCATCTAGAAGATGAGAAAATTCTTTGCCCTCTGGATAAAATAAGTGAGCACGGTCTCTATCTGGCAAATTACCAATATACACCGTTTTAATATCAATAAATCGTTCAAATAGTCCACTCAAAACTATTTCCGCATCCTGAGAAGAAAGATAAGTAAACGCCCCGTAAATTAGACATTTGGTAAACCGTTCAGGCTCAGCTTCATTCTGCACATATGAAGCAGCATCAAATTCCTTAAAAATATAATCAGGAGCCTTTTCAAAGTTTGTTTTTGCAATTTCAATGAGGTATTCAGAGTAATCCACTCCTTGAAACTGCAAGATATCATCAAAAAAATACCTTGAGAGTGCTCCGTTACCACAGCCAATATCCAACAAAACATCCTCCGATGAAAATGCCAATCCATCTTTTATGGCGCTGACTATCATATTGATTTGATCTTGAGAAACGGGCACGCCATGCACAGTCCTGCTGACCTGTCCCCAAAAATCGTCTGATGCACAGCTTTTGGGGTGTTCCTTATGCAAATAGTCCCCATTTCCAGGTTTTTTTCTCATTTCAGTGACTCCCTAATAATAAAAATACTTCCAAGCATAGATATCCCGGTAAACTCATGTGATAATTCAAGATCGCAGCTCACAGTCATCAAGAATTTTTTTCACTTCCTCAATATCATTCCACATGAGGCAGTCAATAATCGACAAACCCGCCTCAAAACTAGGACATGACTGCTTGTAAGGTCTCAAAAATGAATCCAAAAATTTAAGTTTTATATTCTTTTCGGCAAATTCAGCAGGACGAAATATATCTCTTCCGCCTATTGGATTGATATATTCTGAAGCTCCCATTTGTTCTGCAATTCGCAGAGCCCACTGACCAGGGTGATCAACATCCTTTATATTTATGCGCATTTTAGATAAAGTGTGAAATACACATTTAATATTTAGGTAGTTGCATGTATTCTGAATTGACCTCGTTAGAAGATTAACAAGTAAATCTTCATTGTCATTAAGATTTGAATTGACGAAGTCTATCACTTTCAAAAAGTTTGGTGCTTTTTTCTTGTAGGACTGCGTTAATTGTCCAATGATTCTTGCTTTCCATTTAATGCCATTGTGAATCTTCATGTCATTAATCGGTGTTTTCCTCTCAGCCTTATGAAGAGGAATTAATATATATTGCCATCCATCTTTAGGGTGAAGCACCCTGTTTCTATTAACCCACCCATGCCGAATATACTGAGGAATATCAAAAAAAACCCAATGATCAGCACTATTAATCAGCTGAAAGTATCCAATATATGGGAAAAAATAGGGCTGCATAATGCCAACACGCATCAGTCACTCTCCAATTTTTGTAGTTTCCTCAGGATGCAGCAAATACCTTACCATTATCCTCCAAACTTGCTCCCCATCCAAGACAGACCGTGCTACGACCATAGGCACTTCCTATCTCCACAATGTCACCCATAAGCTCGGTACTCTTGGCCATTTCAAAGAGCCAGCGGGCCTGTTTTTCACTTAACCAGCCATATACACCATTCCAGAGCGACCGGTAGTGTCTGAAATCATCTTTAGAATAAAGCCGTTGGTCCAGCTTTGCTTTGATTTGACCTATTACGCCTAAATGATATTCTCGAATCAACTCCAGGCTTTTCTCCCTCATTTTGCTGCATGCTCCTTAATTTTTGTTTCCTCATAAGTTCAGTTACTAAATATCGTCCCATCGCTGCATACCACCTCGACTAAGTCTCGTTTTTTGTCCTTTAATATCTTACAGGGAAGTTTTCCCTGTGACGGCTATAATATTTAATCATGATTTTACTTCTCCTTCTGACGAGACCTTCCATTCCGCGTCTACAATCTGGATTAATCCATAGGATATCAATTCTCTGTTGATATGTTCCTCTGCATCCATTACTGCAAGTACTTCAAAGGGATTAATAAATTCCAGATGATCCAATCCAGAATGGGGCTGGCGAATCCCCAAAGTTAAGGAATACCACCCGGGAGTCAAGTAGACCGATGGGATATATACCTCACCTTCGATTATTTCGCCACTGTTGATATCGAATCGCTTTGTGCTGCAAAGTGTCGTAATACGCTCCTGACGGAAAGAGTTAATCCCAAATACAAATTGAACATTCTTTACTGAGTCGACTCCAACACACTGCATTTTCAGGGAGAATGATTCTCCAAATCTTATCTTTGAGGTCTTCATACCGTCGGCATTATACAGGCCGCTTTCACTGATACGAACCACAGTGCCGAAACCTGGCCGCCTTGAAAGATTATATAAATTATCGTTTTCTACTTGTTCTCTCATGTTCTCTAAATAGGTGTCTATAACTGGCACCACGTTTCCTTCTTTTATCGGGCTTCCATTTTCCAAAAGAATGGCTCTGTTGCATAGTCTTTGTACTGCCTCCATATTATGACTCACAAATAGCACAGTCCGTCCTCCTTTTGCAATGTCGCCCATCTTTCCCAAACACTTTTTCTGAAATTGAGCGTCACCTACGGCGAGCACCTCGTCTATTACCAGAATTTCAGGCTCAAGGTGGGCTGCAACAGCAAAGGCAAGCCTCACATACATCCCACTTGAATATCTCTTTACAGGAGTATCTAGGAATTTCTCTATCTCTGCAAAAGCCACAATCTCATCAAACTTAGCACTTATTTCCTGCCGGCTCATACCCAAAAGAGCTCCGTTCAGAAATATATTTTCTCTGCCTGTGAGTTCCGGATGAAATCCTGTGCCAACCTCAAGGAGGCTGCCCACTCTGCCACGCATTCTTACTTCACCCTCTGTAGGTTCAGTGATCCTGCTCAGGATCTTCAGAAGCGTGCTTTTCCCTGCGCCATTCCTTCCAATAATTCCGATGACCTCCCCTTCATTGACTTCAAAGGAGACATCTTTTAAAGCCCAGATCTTATTTTCATCATGAGTATTCTGTGAAGAGTGAGAAGTAAGTCGTCTAAAAGGACTCGTCAATGTCTTTACTATCTCTTCGCGCAAGTTGCCGTAAGAGGCCCTCTCCCCGATCGTATACTGTTTTGATAGATTTCTTATTTCAATAACAGGTTTAGCCATATCGTTTAAATTACGTCTGCAAAATACCGCTCAACACGGCGAAAGTAAAATATACCACCCAGAAACACAACTAACCCGATTACCCCGGAGATGCCAAGCGACGTCCACGGGATAGGCATATGTCCGAGCACCGCAGGCCTGAAGGCCTCAATCACACCAGACATCGGATTCAGTGCAAGTATCCAGCTGTATTGTTCACCCAGGAGACTGCTCGGGTAGATAACAGGGGTTATGAACATCCATATCTGTATTATGAAAGGGATTGCATATTGTATGTCCCTGTACCTCACGTTCATGGCACAAAACCACATTCCAAACCCTACAGCATTCATTATGGTGAGAAGCACTAAAACCGGAACCAGCAGTATTCCCGAACTTACAGAAACTCCGTAATATATCATCATTATTCCAAGTACTACTGAAGCTATACAGAGATCTAAAAGTGCGGATATAGCAGGGCTGGCAGGCATAATTAGTCTGGGAAAATATATCTTGGTAATCAGGTTCTTCTCAGTCACAACGCTGTTTGTGGATCGCCCGAGAACTGCCGAAAAATATTGCCATGGCAGGAGCCCAATATAGACAAAGATCGGATACGGCACTCCATCTGAAGGCATCTTTATAAGACGCCCAAATAGAACAGAAAAGACAAGCATTGTCAGCACCGGCTGCAATACAGCCCAAATAACACCAAGGAATGTCTGCTTATACCTGACCTTGACATCTCTCCATGCAAGGAAATAAAGAAGTTCACGGAAGGCCCATATTTCACGGAAGTTGATAGATATCCAGCCTTTTCTGGGTTTTATAATTATTTCGTTAACATTATCCATTGTCAGCCATCCTGTTATCTCTATACCACCTGTAAGTCTCCTCAATTCCCTGTTGCAGGGTAGTCTTAGCCTTCCAGCCAAGTGCATTTATTTGAGTTACATCAAGGAGCTTTCTCTGCATTCCATCAGGTTTCGAGGTATCGAACTCAAGCCCGCCTTTATAACCGGTGATCTCCTTTATCATATGAGCCAGTTCATTTATGGATATATCCTCGCCAGTACCTACATTTATGATGTCTGGACTGTCATATTTTTCCATTAAGAATAGGCTTGCGTCTGCCAAATCATCAACATAAAGGAACTCTCTCCTTGGTTTTCCGGTGCCCCAAACGGTAATGGAAGGGTGTTTGTCCTCCTTCATCTGTACTGCTTCTACACATTTTCTTATTAATGCAGGAAGGACATGTGATGTTTCCAGATCGAAATTGTCATTAGGCCCATAAACGTTGGTAGGCATTATTGAGATAAAGTTAGTTCCATACTGTCTATTGTACGCCTGGCACATCCTGATACCGGCTATCTTTGCAATTGCGTATGGTTCATTGGTCGGCTCCAGTGGAGCAGTAAGCAGGTGTTCTTCCTTCATGGGCTGAGGACATAGTTTAGGATAAATGCAGGAACTGCCTAAAAAAAGAAGCTTTTTTACTCCATAAACATAAGCATTATGTATAACGTTAACCTGAATAGCGAGATTGCTGTATATAAAATCCGCGGGGTATGTGCTGTTTGCCAGTATACCCCCTACCCTGGCTGCAGCAAGAAACACATACTCAGGCCTCTCCCTTTCAAAGAATGCCTCTACCTCAGACTGATTGCATAGGTCCAGTTCTTTGTGTGTTTTATGGATAAGGTTGGTATGCCCCTCAGATTGCAATCTGCGAAGGATTGCAGACCCTACCATTCCCCTGTGGCCGGCAATGTAGATTTTAGAATCCTTCGTCATAAGCATTGTTAGAAGTATGAGGCATGAGGTTAGAGGGAAAAAGCTTGAGGTTAGAGGTTTAAGGCTTTTGCCTCCCTCTTCCAACCTCATTCCTCAAACATATTTCCTTAGTCCTAAAATCTCAAAACTCAATCTCATTTCACCTCAAATCTCTTTCTCCCCCTTACTGCATTCATTAATCCGTTTAGTTTGCGGTCTATCTCTTCTCCTTTTATTCTTACAGTGTTAGACTCATCTTCAGAAAATAACTTTCTTCGTCGATAAATTTCATTGAGAGTTATCGTTTCGTAAAGAGAGCCTTGAGCAATACTTAAATATTGAAGAAACTCTTTCTTGTGTTGACGACCTTTTCCTTCTGCTATGTTTTGTGGTACAGAAGTTACAGACCCTTCCATCTGAGAAACTAAACGCATATGTTTATTGAAGGGGATTTTTTCCAGCAATCCCAAAACATAATTTGCCAACTCCATTGCCAATTGCCAAACTTCTAATTTCTCAAATGGAAATATATATATTCCTTTCATACTTTACCTCCAGCCTCTGCCCTCTGTCCTCTTCTGTTATGTTTTACCTCCAGCCTCTAACCTCTGTCCTCTTCTGTTATGTTTTACCTCCAGCCTCTAACCTCTGTCCTCTTCTGTTATGTTTTACCTCCAGCCTCTGCCCTCTGTCCTCTTCTGTTATGTTTTACCTCCAGCCTCTGCCCTCTGTCCTCTTCTATTATGTTTTACCTCCAACCTCGGCCTCAACCTTGTTTTTATCCTCATCCTCCAACCTCTGTCCGCTTCTTTAAACTCAGCCTTGGCCTCAGCCTCAGCTTTATCTATTTGTCAGTTTATTCTTCGTCCAATGTATGCCCTTCCCCTGTAAAATCTTATTGCCCGCTCCCGGTGCGTCTATGCCGATCATTTCCATATCTGCGTCTACCATTATCTTAACTAACTCTTTAAAATTTACTTTTGGCTGCCAGCCGAGTTGTTTCGTAGCCTTTGATACGTCCGCTAATAGGTAATCTGTTTCTGTGGGACGAAAATACCTTGGGTCTATCTCGATCAGAACATCTCCGATGTTGATGTTAGAGGTCGGGGGTTGGAGGTTAGAGGCTAAGGATTTAACAATGCCTTTTTCCTTAACTCCCTTCCCCTGCCATTCAAGTTCGATTCCGGCATAACTGAAGGCCAACTCGGCAAATTCTTTGACCGAATGGCTTTCACCCGTACCTATGACATAATCATCAGGCTCATCCTGCTGAAGCATCAGCCATTGGCATTCAACATACTCAGGCGCAAAACCCCAGTCTCTTTTGGCATCCAGATTTCCAAGATATAGTTTTTTCTGCTTATTGGCGTTTATATTGGCAATGGCCCTGGTAATTTTTCTGGTTACAAAAGTCTCCCCTCTTCTCGGTGATTCGTGATTGAACAATATGCCGTTACACGCAAACATGTTATAACCTTCTCGATAATTAACTGTCATCCAGTATGCATATGCTTTAGCGCATGCATACGGACTTCGAGGCGCAAAAATAGTCTTTTCGTTCTGAGGGGGAGGAGCTGAGCCGAACATCTCACTGCTTGATGCCTGATAAAATCTCGTTTTTATCCCGCTTCTTTTTACAGCCTCAAGTAATCGTGTTGAACCCAGGGCAGTTACTTCACCCGTATACTCAGGAATATCAAAGCTTACCCTTACATGGCTCTGCGCGCCAAGATGATATATCTCGTCCGGCTTGATGTTATAAACCAGATTTGTCAATTGCCCGGCGTCAGTAAGGTCACCATAGTGGAGCAATAACCTGGCGCCTGATATATGCGGGTCAACATAGAGGTGGTCTATTCTTCCTGTGTTGAATGTGCTTGCTCGACGGATAAGTCCGTGAACCTCGTAGCCTTTTGATATGAGCAATTCGGTCAGATATGAGCCATCCTGCCCTGTAATCCCTGTGATCAATGCCTTTTTCATGGACCCTCCAGATTATATTCTTCATTATCAAAAAATTATTAGGTTAGGGTCATCCTGCCTTCCGGCAGGCAGGGATGCCGGTTTAGTTAGAAGGTCACGTAGTTGGTGTTGACTTAACCCTGAAACTAACTACTATACTGGCTTCTTTGCCCTTACCTTTACCCGCTTCCCTTTTGATATCACAGTCTCTAAACAGGCTACCGCCATTCGGGTTATCAAAACCCGTTCTCTTGAACAAGTTCACAGTTTGCCGCGACATAATAAACTTTAGCCGTTAAAGAGACAGCTAAATTCAATCTCTGTTTATGACTATGCCCTTGTCAATATCGCCCTATCAACGATAACGCTTGACTGATATTCAATAGCTGACAATAGCAGGACAATCCTTTCGCTTCCATTCACTTCCCTTTCGAATATTCCGGTGAAATCTTTAAGCGGCCCTTCAGCGATCCTGACCCTGTCTCCGCGTTCAAAATTCACAGGTTTCATAGCTATTACTCCCTCATGTTCCTGCGACTTGATAAAATCAATGATATTCTCTGAAACCGGCCATGGTTTTTCTGTATCGCCTACTACTTTTTTTATGCCTCTTGTGTACCTTATCATCCATAGATGCTTTTCAGGTTCAAACCGTGCAAATATATAACAGGGGAATAATGACGAGACAGTCTCTCTGTATTTTCCCCTTATAAACCTCTTCTGTTGAAGCTGGGGGCTGTAAACCGTCAGTCCCGCCTCTTTCAGGCTGTTTATGACATATCCTTCTCTTTTAGGTTTTGTATAAATTGAATACCAGTTCATGGTTCGACAGGCTCACCATCGTGGATAGTTCAAGCTTCAAACCTCCATCCTCAAGCCTCTTGCCTCACAGTTCATAGCTGTTTTCATTTATTTACCGGATATATACTTTTTATTAATTCCTTATCAACCCCAAGGGCTAGTAATTTTTGATACACGCTGTCCCTTCTCATATGCGTGGTGATAATTATGTAATCAAAATCAACTTCATTGACATTGCCAAAGGGCATAACAACTGTTTTGAAAAATTTCCTGCCTTTTCCCTCATCATCCAATACGCCCAGAAAATTTAGATTACACTCCTGAAGAGACAGGTATGCAATCTCTGCAACCTCATCAGCTCCTGCAAATACGACTCTCTTGACGCCACTATCCTGTAGTTTGATGAATAACTGCCTGAAATCCCTTCTTGCCTCACGGAATACCCTGTTATAGTTTTGCAGAAGATGGTATGTTAAACGGCTTTTTTCAGTAAAGCCCTTTGCAGTGAGAAAGTATGCATATCTTTTGGATGGAATATTCTTTATTGTTACAAAGCCCTTTGAGATAAGGTTTTTTATGTACGAATTAACAAGACCGAGTGCCAAATTCAGTCTTTTACTCAAATCTCTTTGAGATAGAGACTCGCCCCTTGAAATTTCATCAAGTAGCATTAAAGACTTGTAACCATCCTGATTATCAGGCTTTTTATCGTTCAGATTGTGAACGTTCACAATTTGAACATATCACATTTTAAATCAATTGTCAAGTAAAAAAAAGGAGGGAAACATTAATAGCCCGCATAAGTCCGGAAACTATTATTTGCTTTCAAGATAGGCTTTTAGTCCCTGATTCCAGTGTCTGAGGGTCTCAATGCCCTCAAGTTTCAACATGTCATTTCCGAGCACTGAAAATGCCGGCCTTTTAGCCGGGCGATTGAGTTTTTCAGAGGATACCGGATTGATCCGCGCATTAACCTTTTTCAACCTTGCTATTTCAACGGTAAATTCGTACCATGAGCAAGCAGATGTGTTGGTTATATGATATATACCATATTCCCTGCCGATAAGCGCCTTTAATTTTCCCGCAAAATCATATGCGTAGGTCGGCGAACTAATCTGATCATTAACAACATCTATATCTTTTTTTTCAGCCAAAAGTCTCACTATTGTATCAACAAAATTCTTGCCGTTCCTTCCGAAAAGACCGGATGTCCTTACAATGTAAAACTTATTAGTCAGCATTTGAACAGAATTCTCTCCCTCAAGTTTTGAAAGTCCATATATATTTACGGGGTTAGGTTTGTCATGTTCGCTGTAAGGCTCTTTCTTTCTGCCGTCAAAGACATAATCAGTGCTGATATAAATAACGGGACAATTAATCGCTTCGCAGGCTGAAACGACATTTCGAGTACCTGTACCATTAACAAGATATGCCCGTTCAGGATCGATCTCACAGCCATCAACGTCAGTAAAAGCCGCGGCATGGATCAGATAATCGGGTTTTATCTCTTTAATCCTGGATAAAGTTTTATCAAGATCCGTAATGTCAAAATCACTGCGGGTCAGCCATACAACATCCTGATCGTGTAAAACCTGTTTAAGGGCAAAACCGAGTATCCCTGATGAACCTGTTACAGCAACTCTCAATCCTTCAACCTTTCCTTATAATAATAATTGGCCGCAAATTTGCACTTATCATATTAAAACTCGAAATTCGACGTAATATCAATATTTGAATGTTCAAAATTCTAAACTTTTAACTTAAAATTATCATTGTTTGTAATATTAGTATTTTGGTCATTCGATATTGTTTCGTGCTTCGGTTTTCGTATTTCGAATTTAACCCTTCATAGGTCTGAGTGAGTCAGTGGCTAAATAGATTCTCCATACTGGGTCTTGTAATATTCCGCGTATTCTCCCGAAATGATCCTCTGCCACCACTGTTTATTGTCAAGGTACCATCCGACTGTATCTGATATGCCGGCCTCAAAGTCCATTTCAGGTTTCCAGCCGAATTCTTTCTCAACCCTTGCAGGGTCCAGCGCATACCGCCTGTCATGACCCGGCCTGTCATTTACAAAGGTAATGAGGCCGTTAAGCTTCCCTTCGTCAAGCTCGAGTTTTTCAGCTATCGCATTCAGGACTAAATTGATCGTTGATATGTTAGTCTTCTCATTTCTTGAACCGATATTGTATACACCACCCGGCCTGCCCTGATGCAGAATGATATCTAATGCCTTGCAATGATCGGATACATGGATCCAGTCCCTTACATTCTTACCGTCACCATATACCGGTATCGGCTTGTTGCTTACAGCGTTTAATATTACAAGAGGAAGAAGCTTCTCAGGAAACTGGTACGGGCCGTAATTGTTTGAACATCTGGTTACTATTGCCTTTACACCGTAAGTCTCAACATATGACCTTACAAGCAGATCAGATGATGCCTTGCTTGCCGCATACGGGCTGTTCGGCAAAAGAGGGGAATCTTCACTAAACAGGCCTTTTTCGATCGAACCGTATACTTCATCTGTCGATACATGCAGAAAAGTACACCCCCTGTTCTTCGAATACTCGAGAAGATTATTTGTGCCTATCACGTTGGTCTGTATAAATGGATCGGCCTTAAGGATACTTCTGTCAACGTGGCTTTCAGCGGCAAAATTTACGATAGCATCCACATCTATGCCTTCGATGATCTGCCTATCGCATATATCACCTTTTACAAACGAGTAATTAGGAGAGCTTTCAATATCATTAAGGTTTTCGAGATTCCCGGCGTAAGTGATCTTATCCAGGTTGATCACATGATAATCAGGATGCGCAGACATAAGATGCCTGATGAAATTAGAACCAATAAACCCGGCACCGCCTGTGACCAATATTTTCATTCCTGCTCCGCAGAATAGTTCATAGTTGTCCCCGCAAATCCTGATGGATTAAGACGCGGGGCAGGCCGTTGTTCATTGTTAATTGCTAATTGATAATTTTTCATTTTGCAATGTTATTTTCTATTAGTCTATTTTAAACTGCGAATCAGGTTCATTTTCATACCTGACTTCATCCGCCTCTTCCTTTTTCCCCCGGCCTCTGTAAAGCCGGTCAGGCATATTAATGACATAGCTGTCGGAAGATCCGATATTCTTATATGCATGCACAATTCCCGGCGGTATAACCACCATTGTAGGAACATCTGAAGTATCTATTGTCTTATGCTCCCCGTATGTTGCTGATCCTTTTCTATTATCCCAAAGATATATCCGGAACTTCCCGACCAGGCAGAAACAGTCGGTCTGTTCTTTATGTTCATGCGGGCCCCTGACAATCCCGGTTCTGGTCAGAGAAAGATACGCCATCATCGGCCTCAGAGATGTCTCATCCGACCTGATCATCTCGCCGACCCACCCCCGCCTATCTTCATTTAGTGAGATTTCTCTTATTTCCAGTCCGTCCATGGTTAATCACCAACTCTTAGTTGATAGCTCATAGTAAAAACATTTAAAATAGCCCTTAGTTCACAGTTAATATTATAGTCTATTCGCTACGAGCTATGAGCCAAGAGCTATCAGCTATTCACGTCCTTTATACTTCAACTACTGAATCATCACCTATCATAAGCCTTAGAGCTTTATGAAGAGTACTTTTGGATATCTTTACCCTGCGACCGATAAGGCAGTCTTCCATCCGCTCAATATCCTTCACCTCACTGCCGGTCATAATGACTGAATGCTCCACTGAAGACCTTATTATCCTGACATTGTCCCCGATACTTGAATGAGGCCCGATAAAAGCGCTCTCTATCTCTGAATCTTCACCGATAATGACCGGTCCCCGGATCGTACTGTTCTTTATCATCGTTCCTTTCCCTACGTATACTCTGCCGTCTACTCTGCTCTTTTCATCAACATGACCAAACATATCACCTCTTAGCCATTCATCAAGCACAACAGCATTTGCAGTAAGAATATCGTCTTTTTTCCCTGTGTCAAGCCACCATGTATCAAGAATACGACTCTCCACCCTTTTTTTCGACTCTATCAGTTCCTGAATGGCATCGGTAATCTCCAACTCTCCTCTTTTTGAAGGTTTTATCTTCTCTATAGCTTCATGTATGGCTGATGAAAAAATGTATATACCTACCAGGGCAAGATTAGATCTTGGCTCTTCCGGTTTTTCAACCAGGCGGACGACCCTGCCTTCTGCCGTTGTCTCAGCAACACCGAACTGTTTTGGATCGTTAACTTCTTTAAGTAATATAAGTCCCTCAGGACGCAGTTTATTGAATTCCTGAACAAATATGTTGATATCAGATCCAACAAGGTTATCACCCAGGTACATTACAAACGGTGAATCAGATAGAAAATCTTTCGCGGTCTTAATAGCATGTGCCAGTCCGCCGGGTATAACTTGAGTTATATACTCTATCTCTATGTTCCACATACTGCCGTCACCGACGGTATCTTTTATCTCCTGACCAGTCTCAGGCGATATGATTATTCCTATATCTTTAATACCTGCATTAACAATATTGTCAATGCAGTAAAACAATATAGGTTTATTGGCGACAGGAACAAGCTGTTTGGCTCCTGAATGTGTCAGCGGCCGCAGGCGAGTCCCCTTTCCTCCACTTAATATAATTGCCTTCATTAATGTCTCTGTTTATTATTCACAACAACTCTTCGACTTACTGTTCTCTCTTTTTTCAGTGTGTTCAGTGCCTCAGTGCCTGCCCCTGCCTACCGGCAGGCAGGCGCCAGTCTGTGCTTGCCTGCCAGTTTATTCTTGTCTGCCAGTCCGTTTGGCATGATGGCATGGTGGCGGGGTTATTAATTCGACAATATTATTATGATAGCTGAAACACCCCATAACTTCAAATAAAATGGCATACAGAAAAATATACATATCCATTTACTTTAATTAAATTAACAAAAACAATTGATCAGTCAATTCAGTATCACATTGGACAGGACAAAAAAAGGGTGTTCCGACTTTTATCGGAACACCCTCAAATAATGCTGATCAATCTTACTTGTTATGACATGTGAGGCACAAGAAACTGTTGTCGTTGCTAAATCTCAGGAACGGCTCAAATTCGTTGTCGTGAACATTATGACAGCTTCCGCACTCAACTGTATAATTACCTCCGTTGGCAAACAACGGTACTGTCTTAAGGGTCCAGTATCCTGTAACCGTTGATTCACCTGAATCAATTGGCTGTAGATCAGGGTCTGCTGTAGGTGCAGGACCTGATAAATAATTCATACTAATCGGATGATCATCTGCCAGAGACGTTCCAATTAATCCAGACCCGTTAAGGATAGCGCCACCAAAACCACCGGTAAGCCAACCTCCTACAATTGTGTTCATACCGGGAACATAATTATCTGGCGAAGGATTATTCACTGAGTCGATTGCCACAGTACCATCATGACAACTCAGACATGCCCTTGAAACCCCGGATGGCTGCATATCTGCACCATCTCCGACCATACTTCCGAATGGGTCTCCGTAAACAGTATAGTTTGAAACTGCCGAATCTGCCCGGTTCCAAAGGGCTGCTGTTGTAGTTGATTGGTGAGGAGTATGACAGAACACACAGACCTCTTGGGTGCCTGTAGAAGTCATCTGCTCAGGCAACAGCATATTGTGCCGACTATTAGAAACGTTAGATGCATAGACCACAAAAGAAGCGCCTATTGCCAGCAAAATTATTATTCCTACTGATAAAGCTTTTTTCATTGTACTCACCTCCCTTAGCTTTTAGAGTTTTTTGTTTTATTTAGACTGACTGATTATACGCAAGATACGTGCCATTGTCTTCGAGTAGGAATTATAATCATAATATTGTTTAGAATCAATGGGTTATGTCCCACACCATAAGCCTCACTGAACCTTTTAGAACTTCTGCTTTTCTGTGTCTTTTTACTCATAAAGTGTGATTTAACTCACTATCCAGGCTTATTTTGACTCCTGACTGATCTTATATTTCTCTCCCATATACTGAAAAATATTGATCCTTCTGTTATATTGGTCAGCAACGTAAATCCTATCGTTCTCATCAATATGCATACCGGCGGGCAGCCAGAAACCACCCCTGCCTGTACCCACACTTCCGAATGCTAACAAAAGCTGGCCTTCATTGTCAAATACTTGAACATTATCAAAGGCGGCATCAACAACATAAATATGCCCCTCAGAATCAAGTGCAACTCCTTTAGGTCTTGCAAAACTCCCGGGGCCGTCTCCCAAAGACCCGAATTTTGATAAAAAAACACCGTCAGGATCGAATATCTGTATCCTGAAATTCATGCTGTCACTGACGTATACCTTGCCATCCTGATCAACAAATATGTTAACCGGAAGATTGAATTCTCCGTCCTCAATGCCCTCTTCCCCGAAATTAAAGAGAAATTGTCCATCCATGCTGAATACATCAACAAGGTGTGCCTTTATGTCCACTACATAAACTCTGCCAAGCGTATTGTTTACAGCTATGCCGCCGGGTCTTTCAAACTGGCCCATTGCACCGAGGACATGAGAGAACTTGCCATCCGGAGTATATACTACGACCCTTTTAACCACGGCATCTGCAACATACATATTCCCTTTGGAATCAGATGCCACACCTATAGGTTTTCTAAGCGCGCCTGCCCCCGATTCTCCAAGATAAAAAGACTTCCCCTCATTAAAATCATAAACAGCAACGAGCCCGGCCTGTGTATCCGATACAAGCATTCTTCCTTTGGTCATATTAACGTTATTAGGCTTCATAAGCAATTTAGTTCTTTCTTCCTCACCAACCACTATTCTTAAAAACGCCTTGGCAAATGATTCTTTTTTCACAGCATCCGCTCCTCTTACCCAGCCGATCCATTTAATACGCGGCTCCTCCGGGGGAAGGGGCCAATACAGATCAGCCTGCTTTACAGTTTTGCCTCCGCAGGCTGTCAGAATCAAAAACAGAAAAAGGAAACCCCATGAGAAAAACGGAAATGTTTCTTTGCGAATAATCGTCATCATTCTTTATTATACCTCAGTGAATCATTAAATTCATCTGAATATTCCCCGGTTATCACAAGAATATTCATGACGGGCCTGACATTTAATTGTCATTTATTAATGCGCAGCTATGCTACTGATAAATAGTACTATTATGTTTTTTTATTCAATCTTCAGTTTTTTCAGTTCGTTCTTCCTGATCTTACCTGTTGCCGTCTTTGGAAATTCGTCAATAAACCGGGCCCGCCTTGGAATTTTAAATCCGGCAACAAGGCCTTTCAGGTGTTTTCTGATATCCATATCGTCAATAACAGTACCGTCCTTTTTCTTAATGTAAATAACCGTTGTTTCAGAACCCTTGCCGTCAGGAACACCAACCATCGCGCACTCTTCAACCGCGGGATGCAGACAGGCGGCATCTTCCACTTCACGCGGATAGATGTTCATCCCGTCAACTATTATTACATCTTTTTTTCTGTCGACAATATAAATATATCCATCCTCATCAATTCTTGCCATATCTCCTGTATATAGCCAACCTGATTTCAGGACCTCATCGGTTTCCGTCACTTTATTGTGATAGCCCTTCATAACATTCGGCCCCTTTACCATAAGTTCACCAGGACCCCCCGCTGACTGTTCAGCACCATTCCCGTCATGCCTGAGAGCAACTTCAACACCGGGTATTGGCGGCCCTACTGATCCGGGTTTTCTGACCCCGTAAATCGGGTTAACCGCAACAACCGGCGATGCCTCCGTAAGGCCGTAACCTTCGATCAGGGGTATTCCGAACTTCTCTTCAATCGCGGTTACCGTATCCACCGGAAGTGAAGAGGCCCCTGAAACACAGGCCCTGACCCTCACAAAAAGCTTAAGTATCATCTTTATAAAAAAAGGCACTTTCTTTCTGGCCAGTATGTTATACACAGCCGGAACCGCAACCAGCAATGTTATCCTGTCTTTCATAATACTGCTTATAACCCGTGAAAAAGGCTTTACAGATTCCAACAGGACAATGCTCCCTCCGGAATAGAATGGCAGGAGAACGCATACTGTAAAAGTAAACGAGTGAAAAAGGGGCAGGAACAGCAGGACCCTGTCCCTTTCTGAAAACTGAAATACCTGCCGGCATGATTCTGTATTTGACAGGAGATTGCCGTGGGTCAGCATCGCGCCCTTGGGAAATCCCGTTGTCCCGGATGTGTATAAAATCACAGCTGTTTCATTGCTTTCTCCCGAATAACACGCCCTGATCTTCTGCGGTATATCCTCAAATACCAATGTCCTGACCCCCGGGACCTGTTTCTTTATATCAGGAATTAATTTCCTGTAAGCAGTGCCGTAGATCAGTATATTGCAGCCGGCGTCTTTCAATATATAGGAGATTTCACCTGCGATAAGAAAAGTATTTACCGGAACAGCAACACCGCCCGCCCTGAGAATGGCAAAGTAGGAAACTATGTATTCAGGACAGTTGTCCATTAAGATCGCGACTCTGTCCCCGGTGTTCAGGCCGGTTTCCTGCAGTCCTCCTGAAGTGAGGTTCACAAGATTATCGATCTCAGAATACGTAATTTCGCGCTTATCAAATTTTAAGCACACTTTTTTAGCGCGCTTAACCGCATGTTCCGATAGAATTCTGTCAAGCGTCATATCTCTTCACACCTTCCATTCCCTGAGACAGAAAAGCCTTTGTCCCTGTTTATTCCAATCTGATAATTATAACCAAAACTCCCGCTTTCATGGAACCCCACGTGCAAGCTCATGGTACCTTATTATTATCCGCCGAAATATGTAGAAGCTTGCCCCTTCGGTGACATCTCGCTCGCTCGCCTCGGGGCGAAGCCACGGGCCTCGTCGTAGCCTTTGGCGAAGCCGGGCCGAAGCACTATTTTCGCATTCATCCACAGGTAAACCCGTGGTTTTCTGCGAAGGCGGATAAATCGGCGCGGAATCGGCCGGTCAATAATAGTCTCCCTGATGATATGATGATGCCTGA
>CAZNPC010000002.1:0-56666 GCA_964574765.1 uncultured Nitrospirales bacterium
ATTATGTCAAAAACGTCTTTTTTCTCTTTATTTTCCAAAGTTTGTTCTCCAGATTGCCCTTTAGATGATAGTATTTAGATTATCATGAAGTCAACGCCGGTAACAGCCATTGACAATTGGCAATTGACCCGTAGGCTTCGCACGAGGCCCGTTGCTTCGCCCCGAGGCGAGCGAGCAATTGAAGATCGATATTAGTTAAACTACCTCCTATGAAGGTTTTGGCTATAGAAACAGCCACTGTTGCGGGCAGCGCCGCGATTCTCGACAGCAATAAAGGATTGATCGGGGAACTTAAAGTAGACGTCAGTATAGCGTATGCTGAACGGCTGACGGCCTCGATTGACTTGATACTGAAAGCTTCCTGTCTTTCGATAAATGACATGGATGCCTTTGCTGTATCCATCGGGCCGGGTTCTTTTACAGGACTTCGGATCGGGCTCAGTACTATAAAAGGGTTATCCTACGCAACAGGCAAACCCGTTGTTCCCGTGCCCACTCTTGACGCGTTCGCAAGTACTATTCCGTTCTGTCATTATCAGATCTGCCCCATGCTTGACGCAAGAAGAAATGAAGTATATGCCGGGCGTTACAGATGGGACGGCAATACCTGCGTAAAGATCATGCCGGAGACGGCAATAAGCCCTGTTGAACTTATAAAAAGCATTAAAGAGCCTACGGTCTTCACCGGTAACGGTGCTGTTAAATACAAAAACATCATTCAGGACACCCTGCGGGAAAATGCTCTTTTTGCCCCTGCATCAAGGATGACACCTTCAGCGTCAAGTATTGCGGAAGCGGCCCTGGAAATAATAAAAAAGGGAGAGCTCACCGATCCTGCGGGCCTTACCCCTTTTTATGCAAGAAAGTCTGAGGCAGAGATAAATTGGAAGAAGTAGAGATCAGAAACATGTCGCCTGATGACATCCAGGAGGTCATTGACCTGGAACATCTGTGCTTTACAACCCCCTGGAGCAAAACTTCGTTCATTTATGAAATAGGCAATAAAAGTGCAAACTTAAAGGTCGCTCTTTTTAATAACCGTTTAATCGGTTATGTATGCCTGCGTACAATACTGGAGGTGACACATATCTTAAACCTTGCAGTTACACCTGAATTCAGACGTCTGGGGGTCGGGAGCAGACTGCTCCGGGAAGTTTTGCAGGAACTACTCATGTCGGAGCCTGATATAGATTTCATAACCCTTGAGGTCAGAGAGTCAAACAGAGCCGCGGTCAAACTGTATGAAAAATTTGGTTTCGTGCTTATTGGAAAAAGAACGGGCTATTATCACAAACCTCCTGAAGATGCCGTGCTGATGGGCCTTGAAGTAGAAGCTGATCTTTAGAATAAAAAGCCGGAATGAATGTAATCCTTTGAAAATGTCGATTGACAGACATATAACCATGCTGCTTTTATGATTAGAAATAATTCAGCGCCTGGATATGATTATAATCCCGGTATTGGTGATTAATATGATCATTCCAGCCGGCCGGCGCTGATTAAGCTTGAAAAAACATGGGAATAAGTTTATAAAAGAATAACGTCCTGATAGTCTGAATTGCGTTGTGATAAGATTAATTATGTTCTGGACATGCACCATCCGGGCAATTTAAGGTATAACTAATGGCAAAAGCGAAAATATTATTTGTTGAAGACAGCAAGACCCAGGCTGAGGATATTAAGAAGTTTCTGGAAAATAAGGGATATGAAGTTGTCTGGGTCCAGGACGGAAAATCCGCGATCAATGCCGCCAAGACAATTGAACTGGACATTATACTGCTTGATGTAGTCCTTCCCGATATAAACGGCGATGAGGTATGCAGGTGGTTAAAGCTCAATCAAAGCACAAGGGCAATACCTATAATAATGCTGACTGTAAAAAGTTCAATCCCTGATAAGGTCCTCGGCCTGGAAGCGGGAGCAGATGATTATATTCCAAAGCCATTTGATGAAATTGAGCTTAACGCCAGGATATACGCCTGCCTCAGAACAAAGTCACTGCAGGATGAGTTAAGTCTGAAGAACCGTCAGTTGGAGGAACTCCTGGAAAGGGTCGAAATTCTGGCAATCACTGATCCGTTAACCGAACTCTTTAACAGACGGCGTTATGAGACTGTTCTTGAAAAAGAATTCAAGAAAACAAGAAGATACAATTCACCCCTTTCCTGCCTGATGATAGACATAGATCACTTTAAAGAGGTCAATGACGAATACGGTCACAATATAGGGGATAAAATTCTTCAAGACACAGCGTCCATATTAAGAAACACTTTCAGGGAAGTTGATATTGTGGCAAGATGGGGCGGTGAAGAATTTATAATCCTGCTGCCCCAGACAGATAAAGAAGCGGCCAGGAAGTCGGCAGAAAGAGTACTGAAGAAGATCTCTAATTTCAAGTTCCCCAGCGTTCCCGACAAAAAAATCACTGTAAGTATCGGCATTGCAAGTGTACCCTCCCCCAAGATTGATAGTGGAGAGAAACTGATCAATGCCTCTGACCTTGCAATGTATGATGCGAAAAAGAAAGGCCGGAACAGGATAGAAGCAGCATAAACAGGGTATTGTACCTCAGGCTGAGTATTACCACTAAAGGAATAAACAATGGCAAAAGCGAAGATCCTTCTTGTTGAAGACAGCAAAACCCAGGCGGAAAAAGTATCTGTCTTCTTAAAGAAAGAAGGATATGATGTCATCTGGGTCGAAGACGGTAAGTCCGCGATAAATGCCGCAAAGACCCAGACCCTGGACCTTATACTGCTTGACATCGTCCTGCCTGATTTAAACGGGAAAGAGGTATGCCGCTGGTTGAAGCTCAATCAGGGCACCAAGGGGATACCCGTCATTATGCTTACAGCCAAGGGATCGACACCGGATAAAGTCACCGGACTGGAGTCAGGTGCTGATGATTATATCTCCAAACCGTTTGAGGAAATGGAGCTGAATGCCAGGATATACGCGTGCCTCAGGACGAAATCACTGCAGGATGAATTAAGACTTAAAAACCGTCAGCTGGAAGAACTCCTGGAAAGGGTTGAGGTACTTGCAGTAACTGACCCTTTAACTGAGCTTTTTAACAGAAGGCGTTTTGAGACCGTACTTGAGAAAGAATTCAAAAGAACAGAAAGATACAAGACTCCGCTTTCGGGGCTGATGATAGACATAGACCACTTTAAGGCAATCAATGACAACCACGGCCATCACGTCGGAGATATGGTCCTGCACGATCTGGCAAAGATATTGAAAAGCGTATTTAGGGAAATTGATATCATTGCCAGATGGGGCGGTGAAGAATTTGTTGTATTACTTCCCCAGACAGACAAGGCGGCTGCTCTGAAATCCGCGACAAGAGTAATGAAAATGATATCGAGTCACAAATTCCCGAGCATGCCTGACAAAAAGATCACCGTAAGTATCGGCGTGGCCAGCGCGCCATCCCCTGATATTGAAAGCGGTGAAAAAATGATAAATGAGTGCGATATCGCGATGTACGAAGCCAAAAAGAACGGCCGTAACAGGGTTGAAGTAGTTTAACAATCAAATTTCAGAACCTGAAAAACCTTGAAAAGCTTTCGCAAAGAATTATGGTTTGAAGTCCCAACTCGCCGGGCCTTAATAAATATCACACCTGAAGTTGAAGACTGCCTCAAAAAAAGCGGCATCAAGGACGGCCTGGTCCTTGTTAACGCAATGCATATAACCGCTTCAGTATTTATAAACGATGACGAACCCGGTCTTCATCACGATTATGATATCTGGCTGGAGAAGCTCGCTCCCCACGCGCCTGTCTCACAGTACCGCCATAATATCGGCGAAGATAATGCCGACGCCCATATGAAGAGACAGATCATGGGGCGGGAAGTAGTGGTCGCGGTCACAGAAGGAAAACTTGATTTCGGCACGTGGGAGCAGATTTTTTACGGAGAATTTGACGGCCGCCGTAGAAAAAGAGTCCTGGTAAAAATAATAGGAAAATAATGGAAATATCCGCAAACAGATCGGCTAAACAACCAAGCTAATAAGGAGGGTGATATGACAGAAAATGCCGCCAAACAGGAAAAAACATTCGCAATGCTTTGCCATCTGACAGCGCTTTCAGGTCTGATTGGAATTCCTCTGGGAAATATTCTGGGACCGTTAATTGTATGGCTTATAAAGAAAAATGAGTCTCCTCTTGTTGATAAGAACGGCAAAGAATCCCTTAACTTCCAGATATCAATGACGATCTACGGAATTATAGCCGCGCTTCTTGTACTGGTTGTTATCGGCTGGTTCCTGTTGATAGGCCTGTTAATTGCCGACCTGGTCCTGGTAATTATTGCTTCAGTTAAGACCAGTAACGGGGAGCCATACAAATATCCTTTGACAATACAGTTCTTAAAGTGAGTTGAAGCCGGGGGATTAATACTCCTCCGGCAATTTCAGCCAGGGGGCGGAAAAACCGAGGAAATCTTTTTTATCAGTGTCCCATTTAAAATATTTAATCTCATAGAGCTTTCTGTCTCTAACTGAAACCACGATATGCATAGCTTCCGGAAACTCAGGTTCTCCAAAAACTGTCTGCGCCTCGACATCTGTCACTGAAAAATACGCGTCATGCTCTATATGTGAATGATAGAACGCGATTATGCCCTCACCGCGCTGTTTTGCCGATAAAACTATCCTGTCAAATTCCTTTCTTTCAATAGCATAAGCCGTCCTGGCGTCTCTGGGGTGCTCTGACGGGTCTTCCGCGTGGAGACGGTTCTGAATGTTTTCGCATAAATGCACAACCTGGCCCTGCTCATGACCGGTTATGATGCCGCAGCATTCATCCGGATATTCATCCAGGGCATGCCGGCATATTTTATCAATAGTGCTTTTGCTTAGTTTCATCTTTCTTCAATAATGCCACAGAGTGCAAATAATTTACCCTTATTTAATGCAAAGTGTCCGCCTTTACAGACCTCGGCCCGTTGCTTCGCCCCGAGGCGAGCGAGACGGGCAAAATTAACAATTAGCAATTATCAATGATAATTATGCAATGTTAAATTTACATTTTCAGTTATTTGTCCTATATTTCATGACTGAGATATCTGTCTCCGCCATCAGGGAAAATGACCACTATAAATCCTTCATCTATATTTTCAGCTATCTGCAGAGCCCCGACCACTGCCGCGCCTGATGACTGCCCGACCGGCAGTCCCTCAATAAGAGTTATTTTTTTAACCATATCGTAAGCAGTCTCTGTATTTACATTAATTATTTTGTCAGGAAACTTCGGATCATAAATGCCGGGCACTATAGAGCTTTCCATATGCTTAAGCCCTTCAATTCCGTGCATTGCGTCATCAGGCTGTATGGCTATGACCTCTATTTCAGGATTATACTCTTTCAAAGCCTTTCCAGTTCCCATTATGGTACCTGATGTACCTATTGAAGCAACGAAATGCGTTATGGAGCCTTTTGTCTGCTCTATTATCTCCGGGCCTGTACTGAGATAATGCGCCTTCCAGTTTGACGGGTTGTTGTACTGGTCAGGCATATAGTATCTGTCAGGGTCCCGGCTGTAGATCTCATTCGCCAGTTTAATGGCTCCGTCAGAGCCTTCAAATTCGCTTGAATACACAATTTCAGCTCCAAACCCTTCAATAATCTTTTTTCGCTCCCGGCTCGCGTTTCTGGGAATCACGATCTTTACTTTATAGCCCTTAACAGCGGCGATCATGGCATATGCTATCCCGGTATTGCCTGATGTTGAATCAAGAATTATCTTATCCCTGTTCAGTGATCCTGACTCTTCAGCATCCTTAATCATCTGAAAGGCTGCACGGTCTTTGACCGACCCCCCGGGATTATACCTCTCAAGTTTCGCGTATATCTTTACATTACCGGTGATACGCGCTGATATCCTGTTAAGACACAAAAGCGGCGTCTTCCCGATCGTATCAAGTATACTGCTGTCAGTATGATTAATAAGTTTCATATCAAAATTATCATTGTTGAATGCATAGCGAGCTGTCTGCCGCAGATAAAGGCAGGTGTTAAGCGAGTGAATTTAATAATAGTTAGTTGTCCTTTCATTGTGCTTGACCGAAGGGTGGCACTAAATTGCTAATTGTTAATTTAGTGGTCACCCTTAGGGGGAGAATGAGTGAAGGACTATCCCCTTCTGTAACCAATCAGTTTCATAACAGATAAATTTCAAAATTATAAGTGTAAAGTTAGCATCTAAAAATAATCAAAAAAATTGCACTGTTAATTGTTAATTTTACCCGTCTCGCTCGCCTCGGGGCGAAGCAACGGGCCGAGGTCTGTAAAGGCGGACATTTTGCATTTGTTTCACTTGAGTGAAGGACTGTTCCCTTCTGTAACCAATCAGTCATTATTAAACAACTCCGTACTAATATATCTCTCCCCTGTATCCGGGAAAATAACAACAACCTTCCTGTCTTTTCCCAGCTCCCGGGCCACTTTGACCGCAGCGAACAGATTTGCACCCGATGATATTCCGCAAAGTATCCCTTCTTCCCTGATGATCCTCCTTGTCATATCAAACGCATCCTCATCCGACACTCTTATTATTTCGTCAATCACATTCTTATTAAGCACATCCGGTATAAAACCGGCGCCAATTCCCTGAATACCGTGCAGGGCCGGTTTACCTCCGGAAAGGACCGGACTCTTTGCCGGCTCAACAGCGACAATTTTTACGTGATCACCCCGTTCCTTTCTCAGAATCTCACCAACCCCGGTAATCGTCCCGCCCGTACCGACGCTGGCGACAAAAGCATCCGGAGCGCCTATTTGCGCGATGATTTCCCTGGCTGTTGTTTTTCTGTGGGCTTCGGGATTTGCAGGGTTCTTAAACTGCTGAGGCTGGAAGTACTGTTTCTCATCAGCTAATTCCTGAGCTTTTTCTACCGCTCCGATCATGTCCCTGGGGCCCTCCGTCAGGATCAACTCGGCGCCAAATGCCTTCAACATATTCCTTCTTTCAATGCTCATTGTCTCAGGCATGGTAAGCACAAGCTTATAACCCTTTGCTGCGCATACAAAAGCCAGGCCTATCCCCGTATTACCGGATGTTGGTTCAATTATAGTGTCTCCGGGTTTTATCCTACCTTCTCTTTCCGCGGATTCTATCATTGAATTACAGATCCTGTCCTTGATCGAACCGCAGGTATTGAAAAACTCTACTTTTGCGAATATGGACGCTGAGTTCTTCTCAACCAGTTTATTTATCCTGACCAGCGGTGTATTACCTACAAGCTCCAGCACAGATTCAACAGGTTCTGAATAAAAAAATGTTTCCTTCATCGGCGTTTCCTGCATTGTTCCCCTATCTTCAAAGAATTCCGTACAAACCGTATTTTATGGAATAATATTATACACCTTCCTGAATCCGGGTCATACCACTGCCCGGCAGAGACAATATAACCCGGTCTTTTATTTTGCTGTTTATTTTTATAAATTTTCCTATTATAATCAGGTTATGCAGCTTTTTCTATTTCTGGCATTATTTCTCGCCCTGGCTTTTATGTTCTTTGCCGTGCAAAATCTCGAAGTAATAACGGTAACGTTAGTTACCTGGACATTCGAAGGTTCTCTTGCTTTTATTCTTGCCCTTGCCTTTTCCACGGGAATCCTGACCGGGATACTTCTGTTCATTCCAACATTGTGGAGGAAACTGATAGCGGGCAGGGCTCAGAAGAAGCGCATTGGCGAACTCGAAAAAGAACTGCTGACCTTTTCAGAGCAGCAGGACGCCCCTGAACCAGCGGAAATGGAAGAACAGCTTTAGGCAGTCCTGTTCCTCAGGATCATAAACCCGGAAAATACAATAAGCACCCCGCCCAATAACGCCTCACCGGCTGGTATCTCGTGCAAAAAAATCAGCGCCAGCAGGATCGCTCCAACAGGTTCAAGATATCCAAGAATAGCCGCCTCATTGGCTTTAACACTATGAAAACCCTGCACGTACAGAAACGGCGCAATGGTTGAATGTACTATCCCCAGAATAAGCACATAAGGCAGCGTCTGAAGCGTAAGCGGAATACCGATAATAAACGGAATAAGCATTAAGGCGACAAGGCAGTTCTGGACGCAAACAATAAACAGGGTAGAATATTTCTTTGCAATTGCCCTTATAACAAGTATTAAAAAAGCATATGTAAGCCCTGAGAGAACTCCGGCAATTACGCCCTGCCGTTCATTGTCTGAAAAAGAAATAATTTCGCTTGAGGCCGGCGCTCCGAGAATAAACCATAACCCGGCCGACGAAAGAAATATCGCCAGCCATGCCGCCTTAAGAATTTTTTCCTTCAAAAATAAAGGCGCCAGTAAGGCAACGAATATCGGGGCTGTATAATGCGTAAGCACCGCATTTGCAATGGTAGTATTTTTAAAAGCGAAAAAAAAGAGGAAAGTATTTGCGATAAAAACAACAGGGATAAGTATAAGGAGAAAGACGTCTTTCAGACTGTTGTCATTTTTGATTTCATTTTTGATCTGCCCGGTAACTAACAGAGCCATAAGCTGAATTGATCCGGCAATTACCGCGGGATAAAAAATAATGCCTGTATTTGGAAGATCGATCTTTCTGACAAATATTCCAAGGGAACTCCAGATCAATATTGCTATAATTATTTTCAGATATCCCATTTTTATCTGTTATCAATCGATTCCTTAGGGAGCAACTGGCAAGAACTTCCGCCCTGGAAGTAACAAATCCCAATTCTTAATTTTAAACTGTGAAATTAGCATTTATCATTTAAAAGAGCTTTATCACTATCCCGAATTTGCAATGATAATTGCTAATTGATAATTTTTACTTGAATTTTTTGATCAACGCCTTTTCAACCGCCGCAGGCACCAACCCTTTGATGTCGCCCCCAAAAGACGCCACTTCCTTGACCATTGTAGACGTAAGAAAGGTATATTCTTCGCTCGGCATCATAAACACCGTCTCAATGTTCGCATTAAGGCGCCTGTTCATAAGGGCCATCTGCAGTTCATACTCAAAATCAGAGACAGCCCTGAGCCCCCTTATGATAGCTATACTTTTTTTACGCGCCGCATAATCAACCAGAAGGCTGTTAAAAGATTCGACCCGTGTTCGTTTTAAGGTCTTAACCGCCCGCTGTATTAACTCCAGTCTTTCCTTAATCGGAAAAAGGGGCTCCTTTTTTTGACTCGGCGCGACGGCAATTACAACTTCTCTGAATATCTTCAGCGACCTTCTTATAAGGTCTATATGGCCGTTAGTGATAGGATCAAACGTACCGGGATATATTGCGATCTTACTCACTTTCCCTCCTGCTTTCAAATGAGTTAACGATAAACTTAATGACTTATTATATGATTACGCAGATAAAACTGCTAGTTTCTTGAAAACTGCTAGTTTCTTGAAAACTGCCAGTGTCTTAATCAGGCACCCCCGGTGTTCTTCACAAAAAAACTCAAAACCGAATCTCCATAAACATAATCCTTAACCTTTTTTAATATGCCGAATTCATCCGGCAATTGCCTCTTGGCAAAGTGCTCGGCTATTACTATGCCTTCCTCCTTCAGGATGTTTGATTTGCCGATAGCAGACAATATTTGTATTATCTCGTCTGTATGATACGGCGGATCGAGAAATATTATATCAAAGCTCAGGCCGTTTAGCTCTGCCCAATCAATAAAAGATACTGCTTTTTGGGAGATAATTCTTGACTTGCCGGTCAAGTCAAACTTTTCAATCAGTCTTTTTATGTTTGTTGTATTACTCCGGATTGTCTCTACAAACACTGCCTCAGAGGCCCCTTTGTTAAGCGCTTCAACACCTACAGCGCCGGTTCCGGCATACAGGTCAAGGAATCTCGCATTATCGATTTTATCCCTTAAAATATTAAAAACAGCCTCCCTGACCTTGCCGGTCGTAGGCCTCAAAGATCTTTTCTGTGAAATACTGCTTTTGGACATCCTGCCCTCTTTAATTCCTGATTATTTCTCCATATTAATACTAAACACCGCCAAACAGAAAAATTCCTGCATTTTGATTTTATATCGGACAGCAATTATTATCCATCATAAATACCTTCAAATAACATTATTTGCCGGGTTTCCGAATCATTTTCCAGTCTCTTTATAATCGTATAACTATTTGTAATTGAAGCATATTTAACCACATTGCAGATTTAAATTGTAGACAATATCTTATTTTTTATAATAACTTTATAAATCATCTTGACGGCCTGGAAAAAATGTGATACTAAGGAAATTAAGACACACGTTTTGTCTCAGAAGCTCTTTCAAAACCGAAAGGGTCCTGTCTGAGAAAGGAAGATAACCTTAAAGGAGGTGCTTTATGACGCAGAAAGCAAAGAAAACAGAGAATAAAGGGCTGGAACCATATCGCCCGTCAGGATGGCTCTCACCTTTTGAGCGGATGGATGATTTGTTTCAGGAGTTCATTCATAAACCCCTGAGCACCAGCTTTTGGCCCAAGCCGAGTCTGCACCGCTGGCTAAATGAATTTGAACCGGGCCCGACAGTTGATATTTTCGAAGAGGGAGGAAACGTTGTTGTAAAGTCGGAACTTCCGGGTATGAACAAAGAAGATATCGAAGTGAATCTTGACGATGGAATCATAACCCTGTCCGGAGAGAAGAAAAAAGAAGAAACGATCGATAAAAAAAATTACTACCGCCACGAGTGCTCATACGGTTCTTTTTCCCGTTCATTCAGCCTTCCATCGGAGGTCCTGGCTGACAAGGCAAAGGCCTCTTTTAAAAAGGGTGTGCTTGAGGTAAGAATCCCAAAAACACAGGGCGCCAAAAAGAAGGCTAAAAAAATAACAATAGAATAGAGTCAGTAGTTAGTAGCTGGTAGTTCAGGGTTGAGCAAGCATTAAATCCCTAAGCTGCCAGCTGTTTTTTTAGGTCGTCTGCCGCACTTCGTTGCAAATCTGAGCCCTTAATTTCTGCCCTCTTTTATAAAATTGCAACTCTTTTTGAGATATGCCTGATGCAGGAAAGCAAAATGATATACTTGAAATCAGAATATGCGTATTATAAGATCACTAATAATTATATTCCCGACTGTATTACTGATAATCTCTTTATCAAATGCTGTATTCAGCCGCGAACTGCCGGTAAAGCATGATAAAATACATAAAGTTCATTCCAGTCCTGATACAGCCGCGGCTGATAAACAAAACAAAAGAGTAAACATAACGGTGGATATTCAGAACAACCTCAAAAAGACCGTTAATGCCCTTTCCGTAGATATTGGGGCAAGGGGATATCTGCATCTGGATCCCCTTCAGAAAACAATCGACTATGTCTCGTCGGAATTTAAGAGCTATGGATATGATGTTTCATATCAGCCCTATGAATATCAGGGCAATACCTATAAAAATATTATTGTCGAGATCAAGGGCAGTGCAACACCTGAAAAAGTTCTCATTGTCGGCGCCCATTATGATACTGTTTCAGAAAGCCCCGGTGCGGATGACAACGCCAGCGGCATAGCAGGCCTGTTGGAACTTTCAAGGCTTCTGCATGGCAGTACACTGGATATTACGGTCCGCTTTGTCGCTTTTACTCTTGAAGAACCGCCCCTGTTCCGAAGCAATAAAATGGGGAGTTATGTGTACGCTGAAAGTCTGGGGCAGGGAATAGAAGGTATGATATGCCTTGAGATGATCGGTTACTTTACCGATAAACCGGATAGTCAGAATTTTCCTTTGTCATTCTTAAGATGGTTTTATCCTGACAAAGGAAATTTCATAGCGCTTGTCAGCGATCTTCAGTCAAAGTCATTAGTAAACCGGGTCAAAAAAGGATTCAAAAAAGGTTCAGACCTCCCGGTTGAGACCATCTCAACGTTCTCTGCAGTCCCGGGCATAGACTTTTCCGACCACAGGTCTTTCTGGAAATTCGGCCACAGAGCCATTATGGTCACTGATACTGCGTTCTACAGAAACCCCTATTACCACGGGATAATGGATACACCTGAAACTCTTGATTTTAAGAGAATGACCGAAGTCGTACTGGGGTTACGGTCCTCCATTGAAGGGCTCGCCGGCTCATATTAGATCATCACGGGTCAAAGCTTTTGCCTTAACAGCGTTTTCGCCTATTTCAACTTTAGAGCACCATTTGTGATCATAGGGCAGGCCCCACGGTTTCAGGGACTTAAGGGTTTCGCGGCCATTTGTTTCAAGGGTGCTTTTCATCTGCAGAAAAAGCCTTGCCTCGCTGTCGGCATCCGCCCCCGCGCGATGCGGACATTCATTGACTATCCTGTATCGCCCGAGAAGATAATCAAGCCGGTGATACGGATAATCAGGATGAAGCCGGCGTGCCAATTTCAGCGTACACAGGGCATAGTGCGACAGGTCAGTACCCTGGCGCTGAAATTCATACCGCATAAACCTCATATCAAAGACCGCGTTATGGGCAATAAGAACAGCCCCGCGGATAAATTTCGCTATCTGCCACGCAACATCCTCAAATAGCGGCGCTTCCTCAACCATCCAATCCTCAATACCGTGGAATATAGTGTTAATAATTTTTTTGTCCGGGTTGATAAGCGTCTCAAATTTATCAACGATCCTGCTATTGACAATTTTGGTCATGCCTATCTCACATATGCGGTCATCTCTGGTTATTCCGGTTGTCTCAACATCTATTACAACAAACGTGCAATCACTTAACAGCCTGTCCATTTCAATGAACCTTCTTTCCTGAATCTATAAGAAATAGTTTACACTTAGCAGGCCTTATCGTCAAATAAAATACTGTAATCCTGTCCCGCCTTATAATAAGGTGGTTACATCTGAGGTCTCAAAACCGCTAAATGGCTTTGACCTTCTCACATGCGGAAATGAAATTCTCGACGAGCTTATGGTCAAAACTTTTTCCTGCTTCTGTTTTCAGGATTTCAATTATTTCTCTGCCCTCAATGCCCTCCCGATAAGGCCTTTTCGTTCTAAGGGCATCATAAACATCGGCAATAGCAACAAGCTGGCTTACTATGTGCTGCTTCCTCGTTTTGATTTTAATCCGTGGATATCCGCTTAAGTCATATTTGAGGTGGTGTTCAAATGCAGCTACTACCGCAGCTTTTGGCACATCAGGCAATGTGCTCAGGTACAGCGTCCCGTATACTGGATGAAGTTTTATCGTATTCCACTCATCATCGCTGAGAGATTCTTTCTTATCCAGAATTTCCTTGGGAATAAACATTTTGCCAATATCATGAAGAAGCCCCGCAAGGCCAATATCGTATAATGCCTCACCCTTGAGACCCAGCGCCTCTGCCTGAAAAATCGTAAGCAAAGCGACATTGGTCTCATGTACATACGTATATACACTGTGAGACTTAATCGGACTAAGACTGCTCAGTACGTTCATCTCTTTCTTGAGCGCAGTAATAAATCCTCCCACAATATCCTCAAGGCCCCTGATATCAAGTCTATGAAATCTGGATACCCCCTCATAAACCTCATTGACTTTGGCGGCGCTTTCCTCCATCATGTCCGAAAAAGCACCTTCCCTCTTATGCCGCACCTCAAGCATGCCCACAGTGATGTTTGAACTGGAGGACACCGGCCTGTCCAGCGAGGCGAGGGCCGATACGAACGATTTAATCTCGTCAAAAATTACCCCTTTTTTGATAATAATTTTTTCAATTCCTTTAATCCTGAGTCTTTTCGTGAACCGGGAAACATGGTCGCTGCTGTCCGTCACCGGGGCATCGTTATAAATAATATTGCCGCCCAGAATGGAAATGCTGAACTCATCATTAATGAACAGGTCCTCTGTTATCATCAAAACCTTCCTGGAGAACTGGTCAACAGCCTGATGCTCAGAGGAATAAAGAGAGCAGTTTGAAATAGCTGCTCCAATATAGGTCATGAAGTCGGCTATGCTCTTTTTACCCATTATCAATCTCCGATAATACTTTTTGTGCGAGCGATTTCATTTCCTCATTCCCGATCTCCAATGAATAAATAAGAAGGGGCTTTGCCTGATCAGATGGATAATTTCGAAGGCTCGCAATTATCTCCAGCTTTAAAGCATCGAACATCGCAGTGTAGACAAAGGACCATGCCCCCAAAAGCTTCTTCAATGATCCCAAAGCAGCCGGGTCTCCTATTTTTCCGCACGCGACCACAGCCAAATGTTTCAACTCAATGACCGTTCCGAACATGTCGAACTTTTCAAGAATCCGAATAAGTTCGGGCAATACTTTGTTTATCCTGTAATCACCGGACAGTTTTATCGCAAACTCCTTAATTTCCGGAACATTACTTGTGAGAAATCGCCGCACATAAATTGCATTATCATGGTCACCTAAATGAACCAGGGTCAATAATGCCTCCTGTCTAACCTTCGTTTTGCTGTGTTTGGTGAAAGACCGTATCTGTTTGACATACTCGACAGCCCCGGCTTCCCTGATCAGATATATCATATTTCTCACAACATACCAGCGATTATCTTTCAGCCTGAGTGATGCCGCAAGCAAAACATCTTTTCCAAGCTGGCCAAGGATAGAAAGGTAGAATTTTCTCTGCGCTGACCGTTCCTCTTTTTCAAGAGCATCCAATAAAGGGTTTATCAAATCATTCTTTAATAACCTTGTCAATTTAAACACAGCATCTCGCCCTTCCCTTCCCCATATTTCAAACACCTCAAGGAGTTTTGAGATAAAACGTTCTGAGCGAAAATAATATTTCACCATGCTCTCAACATCCTGCTTGAAACTGCCTGTAAGCATATAAGGGTATAAAGCATTATAGATATGGAGTACCTCTTCAAGTCTGCCGGTTTCCAGAAACATATCAACAATTTCCGAAAGCCTTGTAAGGATCTTCAAATGATCTTCTCTTTTGATGTCACAATCCATGATCTCGAGCATTGCGTTTGAATACGCGTAATCAACTGCTTCCGCTCTCATAGCCCTGTGTGCCTCCTGCGAAAGCGGGGAGTAATCAACTTTCCGGATTTTTTTCATTTTCTCAAGATCGCGCTGATAATGTAGATCCACATAGTCCTCGAAACTGTCTGATTCAAAAAGATTCATCATTTTCTCATCGATTTCAAGATCATGAACATGCCCGCCCGGTACACTAAAATAATCCTCCTTGCCTTCCTGCTTCTTGAGACCTGAAAACTTCTCCATAAAATTCCTGAGGCTTTCCGGCAGCTCTGTCAGGTTTTTAAATATGTTTATCATTCTCTCTACATCCGAAGGTGTAAGATTATCATGCGTTCTGTCTATTTCAGTATCAGCCAATGTCTGGTGCTTAATTGCCCTTGTAAGAAAATCCTGTTTGATCTCAGGTGTGAGATTTTCAATCAGGGACATAAATCTGTTAAGCGACTCACTGCTAATTCCAGACCGTCCTTTTTTGCTCATATATGAGGTGATAACGCGATCATATCCATCTTTTGAAAACCCCGCTTCAGAATATTTTGTATTAATAATATCGGCTACACTTTCAGGAGGCAGACGCAGCAAAACGCCTTCAGCATCCTCGCCTGCAAGTGTCCCCTCAATGATCCCGAACACGTATTCTTCCCAGACCGGCTGCCCGTCTTCCTCAGATACTTTTTTTGCATCTTCAACAAATTTGAGCTTGGACATATCGATGGGAGAAATTTTTATATTCTTAAGTTTCCTTGCCTCCGTAGTTTCCATTAAGGCCTGTCCTGCCGGAATGTCTTTGTCAGTTATGAGTTTATGAAGCAGAATGATCTCATCATTGTTCAGGCCGGAATAGAATGTGACAGCCGCAATTCCCTTTACGTAGAGAGAATTCGCGAATTCAATAAAAACAGGGTTTGCTCTGTCAAGGGTATATTCATCTACCATGAGTACGTCCTTTGCCACCCCGAGTGTTATGCTTCCGCGAATCTCAAAAAGTTTTTTCAGGAGGCCGTAAGCGCTCTCTATGGAACGTTGAGTAATGGGGTGCTCCGAAGGATAGAGGCTCACGCTCCTCCGGGATATATTCAGTTCGATGATAGCATCTGAAAGGAGCCTGGCATCAATCGGCAGTTTTTTCTTTTTTTCCTTTTCACTCACGGTAAACTGGTGAAAATAATGCAAAAAAGTTTCTGCTAGCTGAAGTATTGTTACTTCATGCTGAAATTACTTTATTTTGACCGATATCATATAATTTATCAATAATACGTGGTCAGCTGGTCTGTTTAGGCTTTAATTGACGTAAACTGAACAGGAAGGGTATTCAAAGCTTTTATGTGGTAAAATTACCATATGGATAAAAGAAACTCCAACAGAGTAACTGTCAGGATACAGGCTGACTGCTTCTCTGGCAGTGTCAAATACTCCGGAGTGATAGAAAATGTTTCCTCCAGGGGCTTATTCTTCAGGACTTCTTCCATCAACACTGTTTCGGCGTTTACGCCCGGGAACGTCATTGAGGTTAAATTTGAAACTGCCCCGGAACAAACTCAGGAGCTAAAATGTAAAATCAGATGGCTGTACTCTCAATTATATCCTGAGGGCTTAAAAAACTGCATCGGCATAGAAATATCCGACCCTCCTTTTTCATACATAGAATTTATCAAGACCCTTTGAAACATCTTATCAGCCTGCCTGCCTTAATTATTAAATGACAGGCTTGTCCGCCTCAGGCGTGGCAATTTTGACAGCGCCGTTTTGGTCTTATCCGCGGGATTCAGTGCCAGGGGGCTTTAAGCCCCCTGGCATTTGGACCTGCTCAGGGTTTATATTATAGAAGATTACAATGACCAGAGACTTCATTTCCGGGATCAAATATCTCCTCAGAGGTTTCAGGCTGGTTATTATGCCTGGAATGCGCCGTTTTGTCTTCGTGCCCCTGGTTATAAATACCCTTGTCTTTGCACTGGCTATCTGGTTCGGGACAGTGCAATTTTACGATCTCCTGGACTGGCTGCTTCCGCAGGCGGATGTCTGGTGGGCGGAATATGCCCGCGCGGGCCTGTGGGTCGTTTTCGCGGCGGCCGTTCTTCTGCTTCTCTTCTTTACTTTCAGCCTGGCCGCCAACCTTATCGGTTCTCCATTCAACGGACTCCTTTCGGAGAAAGTGGAAAACTACCTCTCAGGCAAAGCCTTGCAGAATCCGGAAGGGCTCGGGGACATTATCGCGTGCATACTTCCATCCATAAAAAGTGAATTCAGAAAACTCCTGTACTTTCTGCTCCTTGCAGGCGCGGTCTTTATAGTATCTTTGATCCCGATAGTTAATATTATCTCACCCGTTTTATGGATACTATTTTTATCATGGACCCTGTCGCTCGAATACATCGCGTATCCAATGGAAAACCATAAGATATTTTTTTCAGATGTCAGGGCATGCCTGAGAAAAAGAAAAATTCTCGGCCTGGGGTTTGGCGCGGCGGCTATGATCGCTACTTTAATACCTCTGGTTAACTTTCTTGTAATGCCCGCCGCGGTCGCCGGAGCTACAGCAATGTGGGTTGAAAGATTTAAGCATGACTGCCTGGAAAATAAATGAGAAATGACCCTCACCATTTTCCTTATGCCCCAGCTCCTGTCTTCCGACAGGAAGACGCAGGGGAGCCGTGAGGGCTGGGAAGTTGAGAAGATAATTTGTCATGCTGTCTTGTGCATCAGGCCAACAAGGGGGATTTGATAGACAGAAAAGACTGTCTCAGAGTTTCAGTGATCGTAATCAGCAACCGGTTTCTGGTAGAATAAAATTGCTTTAAAATAATAAACCCTGAATACTCCAAAGGGGCAGGCAGTACCTGTATATGATTCGAAAAGAAACCTTATCCTTATATGAGCTGAATCAATTAATAAGGTCTGTCATTGATACCGCCCTATCCGGCACTTTCCTTGTCACTGCGGAAATCGCATCTTTAACTGTCAAAAATCACTGCTATCTTTCCCTTGTGGATAAGGATGACAACTCTGTCCGGGCCGAGATGCCTGCCGTGATCTGGGCAAACAGGTTTAAAGCTCTGGAAACCGATTTCAGGAAGGCCGCTGGAACCGAACTTGCCAAAGGCTTAAAAATTCTTTTTGAAGCCTCTGTCACATTTCATGAAAGATACGGCATGAAGCTCAATATACTCCGCATAGATCCGTCTTACACGATCGGGGAACTGGCAGTTAAAAGAAAAGAGATATTGGAGAGGCTTGCCAGAGAAAGCCTGATAAACAGAAATAAAGCCCTGGAATTCCCTCTCGTTCCGCTGAAAATAGGTATTATCTCCTCATCAGACGCGGCTGGTTATGAAGACCTGATGTCTCATCTGAAAAACAATAATTACGGCTACAAATTCACCTGCCGGCTTTATGAAGCAATAATGCAGGGCGATAGGGCAGAGGCCTCGATTGTCAGCGCCCTGAAGCAATGCGCCCGAGACGCTTCCGGTCTTGATATAGCTGTAATAGTCAGAGGCGGAGGCGGCCGGGTGGACCTGATATGCTTTGACAGTTATGCAGTAGCAAAAGCAATTGCTAACATGCCGCTGCCGGTTATATCGGGGATAGGACATGAAAGAGACATAACCGTATGTGACGAGACCGCAAACACAAGGGCCAAAACACCTACCGCTGCAGCCGGCATTCTTATTACGGCAGTAAAGGATTATGAAGATAGAATCGACTCCGCTGCTCACAAACTTGTCCATGCAACAATCAAACTTGCAGCAGATCTTAAAGAAGACCTTGCTTCAATGTCAAAGATATTTGAAAATGCGGTCAGGAACGAACTCGTAAATTCCTATCACAGGCTAAGCGCTTATATGACAGGCCTTGGATACGCAGGAAAACTCCTAAAGTCTGAGAGAGAACGGCTTAATGCAAGAGAAAGCAATATCAATCATCTGAACCCGTTGAATGTTCTTAAAAGAGGTTTCAGCATTACTTATAACAACGGCAAAGCGATAAGATCCGTATCAGAAATAAAATCCGGGGATGAATTAAAAACAGTTCTCTATGCCGGGGAAATAAACAGTTCCGTGGAGAACATAAAAAAAACCGGGAGGCGTAATGAAGAAAACTCCAAACTATAAACAGGCTATTGAAGAAATAGAGTCCATTGTTAACGAAATTGAAAATGAGACAATTGATGTAGATACCCTTGCCCTAAAAGTAAAAAGGGCGGCTTTTCTTATTAAACTATGCAGGGAAAAACTAAAGACCACTGATAATGAGGTCAGGAAAATCCTCGAGGAGTTTGACCGGGAAGGGGAAAACATCGAATAGACAGGGCCGGACCTGAATTGACCGCTATGGAAATCAAAGTTAAAAAAGCCTCAGGGATAATTGAGGACATTGACACAAACAAACTGCGGGCTTCACTTATCCGGTCGGGAGCTGACAGGGAAATGACCGATGAGATCATAGACAAAGTGCTATTTGAAGTTGAACCCATTACCAGCACAAAAAAAATATACCGGCTTGCAAAAAAATATCTCCGTCAGTTAGACCATTCATCTCAACTCAGGTACTCCATAAAGAAAGCGTTGTTCAGACTGGGCCCGTCGGGTTATCCTTTTGAGAAATATTTCAGCGAACTTCTTAAATACAGCGGATATAAAACTAAAACAAATACTGTGATCGACGGAAGATGCGTCAGTCATGAGGTTGACATTCTGGCGGTCAAAGATAATGAAATTATCACCGTTGAGTGTAAATATCACAACAGGTCCGGCATTGCGACCGATATAAAGGTCGCCATGTATGTGTACGCGCGGTTCCGTGACCTGGGTCACGGCTTTAAATACACGTACCCCGATAAAATTTTTAAGGGCTGGCTGGTAACAAATACCAGGTTTACCTCCGAAGCCGTCAAATATGCCGAGTGTATGGGATTAAACATAAAAAGCTGGGGATATCCTGAACATGACAGCCTCGAAAAAATGATTGAAAGTAAAAAGCTCTATCCCGTCACTGTTATATCCGGAATAAGACCAGGACTTATTAGAACGCTGGTCGAAAACCGGGTTATCCTTTTAAAAGACCTGGCTGAAATGGACATACGGGATATCAGAAAAATCCTGCCGCTTTCGGAAAAAAAGTCTGCCGCATTGAGAAACCAGGCCGTCGAACTATGCCTGGACTGATCTTCAGGTCACAGAAACGGCTGTTATCTTAACCTGCCGGTCAAAATAACAGCCGCACGCTGTGGTAAGTTTTTTGGTATTTATTCGCTGATAATCACCTCTACCCGCCTGTTCTGCGATTTGCCCCATGGGGTTGAATTCGGCTCAACGGGCATTAATTCACCATAACCCTCAACCTTCATTCTTGAGGCCGCGATCCTGCCTTTTTCCACAAAGTACTGCTTTGCGGCACGCGCCCTTCTAAGTGACAGATCCCGATTGTAATCCTCATTACCAACACTGTCTGTATGTCCCTTTATAATGATTTTAGTATCGGGATATTTCTCAATGAATTCGATAGCTTCGTTCATCCTGCCAAAGTCATTCTCTTTAATGACCGCCTTATCAGTATCAAAATGGATATGAAGGGTCATCTGCGCTATAACCCTGAGTTTTGGATCTCCGGAGCACAGATCGTCTGCCATGGCTTTAGCCTGTTTTGCCGCTTTGAGCGCTTCATCCTTATTACACTGATTGTAAAGATCATAAGCCTTGTCCCGCATTTTTTGGGCCCTGGAAAATTCGTTGGGACATTCTGAATCTTTACCCGCCTTATCTGCTTTCTCTATTGCCCTGTCCGCGTTCGGCAATTCACTTGGCAGAATCCCTCCCCATGAAGGATCGTATTCCATACCCGCGCAGCCCAACATAAAACCCAGACATATAAAAACAGCCAATATAAAAAAACCTCTTACTGCTGCCTGTTTCATCCGCTTCCCTCCTTTTAACATTATTTGTGATTAATAAGACTTTCTCCTTCCATAGAGATATTGTTCAGAAAAAAAACGATTATTACAGCATAAACCCGGGTGAACCGCTCACGGTGTTTATAGAATTTGTATCACAGTCTGTCAGGATTTTCAAGTATCAATTTCATATAGGATAATAAATAATCCTGATATTCTTCCTGCTTTTTTCTTTTTATATTTCCTGCCGTGTTTTGCTATACTTTCTTATATCAGGTCCCTCGTCAAGCCGGGGGCCCGGCGGGATTCTTTATACATGGTATGAAGGAAAATATGGAACAGCCTGATTTCACCTACAAACGAAAACCGGCGTTTATCTCTTTTTTGCTTGTTTATCTCTTCTGCTTCGGTATTGCCTATCTTTTGATAAAAGAATCTTCATACATATCCGGCAAGATCGCGGGCAAACTCCTGTCCCGGCTTAACATCCCGCGTTCAAATATAGTCTGGAACATCCCCTATGGAATAGTTATCTCCGTTCCTTTTATATTGATTGGAATTCAGAAATTTCTCTGGAACATCATGAGCAGCTACGAAATGACCTCGACCGAATTACGTCTAATAACCGGAAGCCTGAGCAGAAGGACACGCTTTTTCGATCTCTCGGATTTTTATGATATTTCTTTTAAGCAGAACCTGTTGGAGACACCTTTTAGTATTGGTTGTATTATACTCAAGAGCAGGCACAAGAACAGACTGTTAATAATCAAGGGCGTTTTCAATGTGAAGGCCGTTGTCAAAGAGCTTCGCCCCGGTCTTGTTTCTTTTGGAAAATACTGATATGCCTGTTCAGTTTGCCGGCAGTAAGGTACAAAAATGAAATCTCTGAAACTATTATTAATAATCCATATTATCATCTTAGCATTACCTGTTCTCAGGGCAGAGGGAGCGGATTGGAAACACTATGCTGAAGCAGTAAACCACGAAATTAAATATTATTTCTCGCCCGAGAGCGTGGAAAATCGCTCTGAGAATATTGTCAGAGTCTGGACTAAGGTTGTTCCGGTAAGCAGTGAAAAAAAAGACGAAATAATTCAGAAACGCAACAAGCTGAGATTATCGGTAGAAGGTTATGAAGATTACGAATACAGCCTGCGTTTTAAGGAAATAAACTGTTCGGACAAACTGCATAGCCTTCTCTCCTATGTGGATTACAGCCGCGGCAATTCCATACTTGATTCATATTATTACAATACTTCTCAATGGTCGCCTGTTGTGCCTGAATCAAGCGCCGAACAGCTATTCCTGCTTGTATGCCCGGGGAAGCATAAATAGCTCTAACTTATGCTTATTTAAATCATTTATACCTGTTTTAAAACTTGAAAATATGATACCTAACGGTTACAATCTATATCACAAAATATCCATTTCTTAAATAGCGTGCGGCTATCAAAAAGGAGGGTCCGAATGAAGACATTGGTTACGTATTTCTCACTTACCGGCAATACAGAGAAACTGGCAAAGGCTATTTACAATGCCGTCCACACGGAAAAAGACATTGCCCCAATGCAGGAAGTAAAAGAGCCTGAGAAATATGATTTGATCTTCTGCGGATTTCCGGTTATTTCCCAAAGTGTGCCGCCTCAGGCCGCGAATTTTATAAGAAACCTTCCGGACGGCAAAAAACTCGCCATTTTCTCAACTCACGGTTCTCTTCGGGGAGGCCAGCTGGCCGTCACAGCCATTGAACAGGCTGTCAGCCTTGCTTTACACAACAAGGTACTCGGCACTTTTGGATGCCGCGGAAAAGTTCAGCAAAAAGTGATCGATACTTTAATGGACCAGCCGGAGAACCGGACATGGGCGCAGGAAGCTCAAAGTGCTGACTTGCATCCTGACAAGGCAGACATTGAAGATACGGTAGAATTCACAAAGAAGATGATGGCCAAGGCATCGAGCACCTAGAATAAAAGGCCAATCAGAAACAAATGCTGACTGATCCAGCCACCCGTTCTTCTGCACCTGAATTCATACATACGCTTAACCAGCCCGCTTCCGGTCCGAACGAGTAGCCTGACAAGAGGAAATTTATAATGTTTAGCGCTGTATTGATTTTCTGTGATTGACGTCGTACAATTAATTCAGAACATATTAACTGTTCAACTGCTCACATATTATGGTTTCTAATATTATAAATAAAGGAATTATTTCCTCAGAGAAACCCTGCAGCGGCAGGATTATGCCTGACATTTGCTGTTTTTATTATTCTTTTGACTATTGCTTGATCTTCGGCTGATTTTGTTCATGGGTTTTGACATATCGAAGTGTTGATTTCAGGGACGTCAGCTGCCGATTAGAAGTAATGAAAGAATATATACAATATACACGGTAAGAAAATGAGAGACCTGTTTAAAAGTCGAAAAACACGGAAGAGAATTGGAGTAAGTCTGAAGTCAGAAATAATTCTTAAAGGTAAAGGCCATAAAGGGTATATCGCTGATCTGTCGGAAAAAGGCATGAAATGGTATCAGCATGGAGATGCCGTGCCACTGTCTCCCGGGGAACAGTTAAAAATGAAGTTTCGTCTTCCCTCAGGCCAATACCTGGATCTGTACTGCAAGGTAAAATGGACGAATAAAAAATCAGCTGCCGGTGGGGCATCACCCCTGATAGGGGTAGACGCTGTTCCGGAATACACGGAAGCCGGCCTTGAAATTATAAACCCGACCCCTCAATATAAAGATTTTTTCAAGTCCCTGCATGAATAAGGCATGAAGTACAACGTCTTCAAGCTCTTTCATATCGTGGGGATTGCCGCCTGGCTGGGCTCCGGCATTACAGGCTATTTCCTGATACTTTATTCACGCATTTCAGATCAGGCTGAGGTTGAACTGTGGCTGAGGCAGGAATATCTTTCAGTAATACGCATTGATGCAACAGGCCTTCTTATTATTACCGCGAGCGGCCTGGGAATGCTGGCCGCCTCAAAATGGACATTACTTAAACAGCATTGGCTCAGAATTAAGGTATACATTGCGCTTGTCGTATTTGCGCCTCTTGAATTTCTGCAGTTTTACCTCTACAATTTTTCGATCAATAATGCGTCATCCGCAGATATCAGTGTTAAACAGGCATTTCTGACATTTGACAGGTTCAGCGTTATTGCCATTATTATTCTGACCATTACAGTTCCTGTGGTACTTGTGCTGGGAGTATTTAAACCGTTCAAAAGCGGTGAACAGTAACCGGTGACAAGTACCATAGTTCCATAGCGCAACAGAGCAGTAGAGCCATAGCATGAGGACAGAAAAGTCTGGCGAGAAGTTTCTCTGCGACACCTTTTAAAGAAAACGCGATTAGAATTAAGCACCACTATGAAATTAGAAAGCTAAAACAAAATCTAAATGATCGTCGATTAGAGCAAATGACACAGTGAGTTTAAGCGAACGAATGTAATTAATATAAACTCATTGCATTTCTGCTCCTTCTTAGGAGTAACTAATACTGAGGTAGGCTTTTCTGTCAACAATAACTCCCTTTAGCCCTCATATTTTGTATTTGTCCTGATGCACAAGACAGCATCAGGCCGAAATCACTAATCCCTAACCCCTAAACCCTGTCTCTGTTTTCTTGACTTCACAATTTCTTCTGTTATACTTTGTTTCAGGAGTGCTTTATGAGTGCAAATCCATATTTGCACTTCAGGCGGCAATGATATAAAAAAATTTCTGCGGTACGTCATGTCTTTAAAAAAGAAAATTAAATGAATATAGCCCTTTTTTTAGCCTTTATATTCGTGCTTACCTTCTTAATCGGCAGACTTATGGAGAAGATAAGGGTCCCATGGATATTTGCCGCTTTGCTGATCGGCTTTGCACTTGCCGTATATAATCCATTTTCTTCTATTACATCATCAGAAACATTTAAATTCCTGGCTGAACTCGGGATGTATTTCCTCCTCTTTATGATAGGATTTGAACTTAATCTGAAGGAATTAATAAAATCAGGCAGATTTATTGTGAGGGCAACATTCTTTATCATCTTTTTAGAGGGAATTGCCGGATCACTGCTCGTGCATTTCGTATTCGGATACGAATGGTATATCTCTATACTGGTGGCAATGTCCTTTGCAACAGTGGGCGAGGCAATCCTGCTGCCTATCCTTGACGAGTTCGGGGCAATAAATACAAAACTGGGACAAAGCATAATCGGAATCGGAACACTGGATGATATTATAGAAGTGCTTGTACTTGTTCTGGTGATATTACTGTTGGGGTCGAGGGGAAACTCTCATGGGGGCCTGCTGCTGGTGCTTGCCTCACTGCTTGCACTGTTCTTCCTGACGTATGGACTGACGAAACTGAAAAGTGAAGGTCGTAAATTCAGATTTTTAAAGATTGAAAACCTCTTTGTATTCGTTCTTTCCATCTTTTTCCTCTTCATAGGTGTAGGGGAGTATGCCCATGCTGCCGCCATTGCCGCCCTGCTTGCGGGCATAGGGCTTAAAGTATTTGTACCAAAAGAACGGCTGGAGGCTGTAGAGTCTGAGATCAAAACAATGTGCTACGGATTTTTTGCCCCTCTCTTTTTTGTCTGGGTGGGCTTGAGCATGGATGTCAAATATCTTGTCGCTTATCCCCTTTCTATCCTTCTTGTAGTCTTTGTCTCAAAAGGAACAAAACTTTTGGGCAGTTATATCATTGCCAGAAAAGAGTTGGGCGTTAAACAGTCAATCCTGCTTGGTATAGGCCTTTCGGTAAGGTTCAGTACCAGTCTCGTGATAGTCAAGATACTTTTCGAAAACAAACTTATAGGCTCTGACTTGTATTCCATCATAGTGGCTTCAAGCATTGTCTTTAAATTCATCGTTCCAGTATTATTTTCCCGCCTTCTTGTTAGATGGAAGGTGGTTGAGAAAAGCAAAGCGGCAACCACATGAAAAAAACAGGCGGGATTACTAAGTGAACTGGAAGCAGCTAACAGACAAACGCCGGCGAAGTCCCGGAAAGACAGCTCTTCCGGTCAAACGACAGAAATGTGTTATTTTCAGTAATCCAGAACTCTGCCTTCTGTAACAAACTGTATGATCTCAAGTTCATTCTGGTCAAACCAGATAAGATCACACACCTGGCATATATCGATCTCCACGCGGTATGGAAGGATCGCGTGATAAAATGTACGCTTCATTTTATTGCTGCAGCGTGGACAGATAAACTGAGAGTCAGGATCTCTAATATAAAGCCCCTTATTCTTCCGGCTGACATTCCGTATCTCTTTGACCTTCTCCACTATGCCGGGAGAAAAACCCATTTCTTCGCGAGCGAGGATTCTCCGCAGGTGCGATCTCTTGACAAACCGTCCACCGCATCCGCTGCACTTCCAGATAGGAACACCTTCATAAAAAACCCTTTCCAGGCCGTGACTGCATGAAACGCAGGAGCGGATATTCATATCAAGAGGCAGGCCTTTTTTAAGCATTTTATTTATTTCAGTATACTCATGCGCCGGCTTTGCTCCTTTTTCATGTTCTGTTGATACCCATGTAAAAGGGTTAAGCCAGTCCAGTTTTGACATTTCAAATAAACTAAACGGCCCGCGCCATTGCTCCTTTTCCTGCGCATACCAGTTTTTTTCATCTTCAGCGGATGAGATTTGGACTTCCTCATACTGCCGGGCCTTCTTTTTGATACCTGCGGTCAATATATCGTAGTTTGAATGTCCCATGTCCAGCATTGTGTTTATTCTCTGCTTCACAGGCGGGTGAGTCGTGAACATATTGGATAGAAACCCCCGGTTATCCTCAAATTTTTTGTTGCGGGGATTTATTATGAATATCTGGGAAAGTTCTTCAACCGGCAGACTGTTTCCACGCCACCCGCTGGAAATTATATGAAGCGCTTCAGCCAGAGCCAAAGGATCTCTTGTGAGGCGGACGGCTGTTGCGTCAGCACGGAGTTCTCTTTCCCTGGAGATCCATGTATTCATGATCAGGGTCAAAAACCTCATTATAAAAACCACCACCATAACTAAAACAAACTGGACAGGAAGACCTCCTCCCCTGCCGCCCCGCCATCTGTAAACCGCGCTGCTCTCTCCCTTCCAGCCCGACAGAAACATCTTGGTCAATCCCGCGTATACAGCAGCTATGGAACATGTGACCGTGGCAAGCACACAATCACCCCAGGCCAGGTGGCTGGCCTCATGGGCGATAACTGCCTCAAGCTGACGGCGGTTCAATTTTGTTAATAAACCCTCTGTAATTCCTATCACGGCACGGCCCTTCAGGTCAGACAGTGCAAAAGCATTATAATACCTTGATGACACAACATACGGCTCAATGGTCATGCCCCCGGTAGCCACGGAAATCTCATCGATCACATTTCTAAGCAACAGGTGATACCGGTCTTCAGGGTCTATGGGTTTTGCGCCAATAACGGAAAGGAGCCTTTGGATCATATTTCTTGTCGAAAACATCCAGTGGATAAAAGCTATCAAAAACGCCACAGCAAATATCTTCAGCATTACAGACGCGCTGTACACGTCTAAGGAAGAGGCATCGGAAGTATAATCAAGCAGAAAGCCAAATCTGACAGAGCTGTAGATCAGGACGGCACTCAGGAAATAAAATACTACCAGGGTAATGAAAATGAATATGACCCGCCGGCTTTTCTTTGTTTCAATATCAAGGAACGAAAAAGGCACATTACCCCCCGGTTAAAATTTTACCGTGGGAACTTCCTTTTCGCGAGGGTCTTCGATCTCAAGAAATTCAGATTTCTTGAACGAGAACATCTGGGCAATAATGTTTTTGGGGACCGTCTGTATGGCAGTATTTAACCGCATAACCTCGTCATTGTAGTACTGCCGGGCAAAAGCTATCTTGTTCTCCGTTGTCGTCAGTTCTTCCTGAAGGCTCAGGAAGTTCTGATTAGCCTTAATATCAGGATAATTTTCAACAACAGCAAAAAGCGACTTCAGAGCGCTTGTAAGCATATTTTCAGCCTGAGCTCTTTCCTTCATATCTGTGGCGCCTGATGCCATATTACGGGCCTTTGTAACATTCTCAAGCGTTTCCTTCTCATGAGCGGCATAACCTTTCACTGTTTCAACCAGATTCGGGATAAGGTCATGCCTTCTCTTCAGCTGTACATCTATCTGCGACCACGCATTTTTAACACGAACTCTCAGTTTAATAAGAGAGTTGTAGAAACCAACAAATAAACCAATTAATGCTCCAAGAATGACCAGCGTAATTATAGCTCCCATATAATCCCTCCTTTTTGAAGTTAAGAAATATATTGCGCTAATCTGCAGAACCGGAAAATGTCTGTTTATTTTAACATAAACAGTACAAATACCTCCTCAATAATACAGTAATAACTGTCACTGCAGGTTCAGTGTCAGTCATCCGGTTGAAGCTGGTGACAACTTAACGTAATTGCGGGAATGAGGGAGAAACTCTACGTGTTATCGCTGAAATACTCACCAAGCAGCTGCCTGCTGTGCTCGTCATCATGGCAGTAAACACACAGATTTTCCCAGTTTGACCCGTCAGGAGGATTATTATTCGGATTGCCGTCTATATGGTGGACCGTCAGCATATGGATATCTTTTATAGCAAATTCACGGCTGCATTTTGCACATATAAGACCGTGTATCCTGAACGAGCTGTCCCTGTAAGTCTTGGAAAAAGAAACAGTTTTCTTTATTCCCCTGACAAAATCCTCAGCTGAAACGGATTTTCCCTTTTTAGCGCGTCCAGGTTTTCTGCTTCTCACGGTATCTCCTTAAACAGACTATCAATTAACTGCGCCTTATTTATTATCGTAAATTTCGTGACTGCGGTCAACCTCTCAGTCAAGCCTGTACCTGTTAATTATTTCCTCCAGAGCCCCGGACCATACCTCATACCCTTTACTGCTGAGGTGTACCCCGTCATCAAGCAGATAATCTGACATAGCTTTACCGTTCTCATCAACAAATAGATTGTAAAGGTCAAGATATTCAGCCTTCCTGAAATCTATTGTCAGCTCCCTGAGGGCAATGTTGGCATTTCTGATAGATTCATCCTTAATAAAATCCACATTTACCGGTAAAAGGCTGTTAACAAATATACGCGCCTCAGGATAAGATGATGACAAAATTTCAAGCACTTCCCTGTAGGGTTCATAGAAATCAAAATCATCCATAGCCAGGTTATTGATCCCGGACATAACAAAAATCATATAAGTAGCAGACGATCTCACTTTTGATATTCTCTTTACTCTGGCGAGCAGGCCTTCGACAGTCTCTCCTCCAACTCCGAGATTTAACACCTTGTGATCCGGAAACCTCTTCTGCCAGTCAAAAAACTCTATAAGTGAATGTCCCAGAAAAAGAATATCCATATATTAGATAATAAATGAAATTTTTCTGAAAGTGAATCAAATAATCTTCATATGGCAGACAATTATATGCCGGGCATATCCGTCAGATCAAGCCGGCTCTGAAATTCTATTGACAAAGCACATAAGGTGAGCTAATAATACTATAATGTTTATTGGTCTCAGGTCACTATCAATATCCTTTCTCCTTTCTTTATTTCTCTGCCTTTTCTCTATCGGGTGTTCAAAACCAGATACAGATATGAACAGCCTGATCGAAAATCTGAAAGACGAGGATTCAAGTGTCCGCTGGAACGCTTCTTTGGCGCTTGCCGAAATCGGCACGCCTGCAGTTGAACCTTTAATCGTCCTGTTAGAAAATAATAATCAGGATGTCCGTGTAAGTGCAGTATATGCTCTGGGGGATATAAAAGATGCCCGCGCAGTTGAGCCCCTGATTGCCGCACTCAGCGATATCAGTCCGGATATCCGTGAGGCCGCTGCTATGGCACTTGAACAGATTAAGGATCAAAGAGCGGTTGGACCGCTTATCGCAATATTCAGTGACAGCAGTCCGGATGTCCGCGAAGCAGCCGTGCATGCACTCGGACAGATAAAGGACCACCGGGCAGTCAACTCGCTTGTCACAATGCTGGAGGACAGTGATTACTATGTCCGCGAAGAAGCGGCTCTTGCATTGAAGAATATAACAGGAAATACATTTGTAAAATCACCCCGCCGCGGCACCAGCGAAAAACATATATGATGGCCTGATTATTTATTGTTGTTATTGCACACCTATAATGGTAAAATCACACATGGAAAAAAGGCGCTCCAGAAGGATAAGCGTATATTTATCAGCTGAGCGTATCTCCGGTGACAGCAATCATGCGATATTTATCGAGAACCTCTCTGAAAGCGGCATTTGCATGATAGCTACTCCTTCAAAAAAGACTGCAGGCTTTAAACCGGGAGCGCCGGTAACCGTAAAACTTAAAATGTCCCCGAACGAAACTATCAATCTTGACTGCAGAGTGATCTGGTCACATAAAAGCGAGTCCAACAGCATAACGGTCAGCGTCGGACTGGAAATTATAAACCCTCCTGAGAAATATAGGGAATTTGTAAAAAAACTGCCATAATAATTCAATGGAACGGCGCTCCTCGCAGAGAACAAACGTCGATTTAAAAGTTAAACTTGTCGTAGGAGATCTCGATCATACAGGTACCGTTCAGAATATCTCCGATAAGGGACTGGCTGTAAAAACCTCTCCCACGAGTACCATGATAGATTACTCACAGGGAAAAAGGATCGAATTAATGCTTCATCTTCACTCGAATGAAACAATAAATCTTGATTGCAGAATAGCCTGGTCTTTCAAAACGCCCCGCAGCAGCATAATAAACGAAAAAATCGGGAGTCCGGTTCCTCAGTATTCAACCATGGGTCTTGAGATCATTGATCCGCCTGTAAAATACCTGGAATTCGTTAAAAGTCTGTCCGACAACTCCTGATCTAACCCCTTTTTAGCCTGGCCTCTATTCAGGCGTAATATGTTAATATCAGTTATGGAGAAAAGGCGTTCAAGAAGAAAGATCAAACGTCTGGAGATCAAGTTCATAGCGCATGACGACGGCTTGACCGGTATCACCAGTAATCTGTCTAAAGAAGGCCTGTTCTTAAGGACACAGAAGGGACTTCCGCCCGGCACTGTACTTAACCTGGAACTATATCTGCCCTCTGGAGAAGCGGTTAAACTCTCAGGCAAAGTAATAAGAACAGTTAAAACCCAATTCCAGTCTATTAAGAACGGCATGGGCATAGAGATCTCTGAATCGCCCGAAGTATATATAGAGCTGTACGACTACATAAATTAAAATCTACACGTCTTCCCTGCCATTTGTTTTCTTTACTTACCAATATATTTTCCCCCGATTTTCAAGCATTAAGACATGCTTATATAATAAAACTTGAATCTATTTGACAACTTAATTTCTTTTCAATATAGTGAATAATCCTACCTTTTTACATTCTTTCAATATAAATATAAATCTGCATGGAAAAAAGACGCTCAAAAAGAAAAACAAAACGCCTGGAGATCAAGTTCATAACCAGTGATTACGGTTTAACCGGGATCACAAGTAATTTCTCAAAAGAAGGCTTATTTTTAAGGACCCAGAAAGGTCTTCCGCCCGGAACAATACTTATTCTGGAACTTTACCTGCATTCAGGAGAAGCAATTAGACTCTCAGGGAAAGTGGTCAGAATGGTAAAGACCCCGCTCCTGCCTGGAAAAAATGGTATGGGAATTGAACTTAGAGATGTCTCGCAACAGTATATTAATTTATACGAGAGTATGTGATTAACAGTCATGCACCTGTCATTTTGGCGTTGAGCCTGCCATAATGCTATAGATGCCCCTGTAATCAGCCCCATATATTTCATAGTTGTATTTTCACCGGAGCTTGTATTAATCTTAAAAATGCCGTTAGATGCCTAAACAGCATCTGACTGCTTTTCAGGCAATACTGCCAATATATTATGTATAGAGAATATTTCGGTTTAGAAGAACTGCCTTTTTCCATCACGCCTGACCCTCGTTATCTTTACATGAGCGAGCGTCACCGTGAGGCCCTGGCTCATCTTGTATTCGGGATAAACAGCAACGGCGGGTTTGTTCTTCTTACCGGAGATATCGGCACAGGAAAAACTACTGTCTGCCGCTGTCTGCTGGATCAGATACCTGAAGACGTTGAAATAGCGTTCATCCTGAATCCAAAGCTGACTGTTGAGGAACTGCTTGCAACAATATGCGATGAGTATGGGATCCGTTATCCGGAAGGAAACACCAGTATTAAGGTGTTTGTGGACCTTATCAACGCTTACCTGCTTGATGCAAGCGCAAATGACCGCAGGGCAATCCTGATAATCGATGAGGCTCAGAACCTCAGTACTGAGGTTCTTGAACAGCTCCGTCTGCTGACCAATCTTGAGACCAACCAGCGAAAACTGCTTCAGATTATTCTGTTGGGGCAACCTGAACTCAGGGACAAACTGGCACGGCCTGAGCTGGAACAGCTTGCACAGCGTGTCATTGCACGTTATCACCTGGGGCCTTTATCAAAAAAAGATGTTGAAGCTTATATTAATCACCGCCTTTCAGTTGCAGGGCAGGGGAAAAAACTGTTTTCATCCGATACAATTAACAAACTTTTTCGTTTGAGCGGCGGGGTGCCGAGGCTCATTAATGTTTTGTGCGACAGGGCATTGCTTGGGGCCTTTGTTCAGGGGCATACACTGGTTAACAAACCAACACTGGCAAAAGCTGCTCATGAGGTTCTTGGACAAGGCGCGGAGCAGAGAAAATTCAGCAAAACTTTCAAATGGACACTGGGCTTTCTGCTGATCGCAGTGCTGGGGGCGGCTATTGCAGCGACCTTTTATGAACAGAAACAGATTAGCCCTGCTCCAGCGGTTACGGTCCTCAAAACAGCTGTAAATCAACAGCTTGATACACTTCAGTGGCCTGCGGACCTGCCTGTTAACAAGAGCTCAGACATGGCATTTCAGGCGCTCTTCGACCAGTGGAAAGTACCATATCAGGCTGAAAGCAGCGTCCCTGTATGTGAACAGGCGCTGGCAAGCGGCCTGAGCTGTATTGAAGAACGGGGCAGTTTGACCAGCCTGCGCCTCCTGAACAGGCCGGCTGTGTTAAAACTTTTTGATAACAGTAAAAATGAGTTTTTTGTGCTATTAACATCTCTTGGGGAAGATACCGCGGTATTTACGATCGGCACAGAGCAGAGGACAGTAGCTGTTAAAGAGATCGCTTCCGAATGGTTCGGCGATTACACACTTCTCTGGCGCATACCGCCGGATCACCGGGGAGATATTCGTCCCAACAGCCGGGGGCCTGCTGTCAAGTGGCTGAAACAACAGCTTGCCGTGATTTATGAAGACACGGCTGACCCCGGAGATCCTGTCTTTGATAATGAGACAGTTCAACAGGTAAAACAGTTTCAGCTTGCAGAGGGGCTGGTGCCTGACGGCATTGTCGGCACACAGACAATTATCCGGCTTAACACGGCTGTTGTCAGCGGTATACCAAAACTTACAGTACAGCAAAAGGACAATTAGACATGTCTTTTATTCTTGACGCACTGAAAAAACTGGACAGCAAGCGCCAGCAGGGTTCAGTTCCCGACCTGATGACCGTGCATAATACAGCGCCTCAGAAACCTGACAAATACTCTCCATGGACTTATATTATTTTAGCGGCATTACTCGTAAATGCGGGCATACTGCTGGTATTGTTCAGGCCGTGGCAGACAGAGATATCACCTTTGCCGGCTGATACACAGCCGGAACAGGCGGTTATGCGGGAAACAGTGCAGAAGCCTGCTGATACCGATATTCAAAGTACAGCAGAGACAACAAAACCAGCGGAAACTGAAACAGTAAAACAGCCTTCTGCTGTAACTGAAGAAAAAGAGGATATAGAAGTGGCGGGCAGGCCGGTTGATAAAGAGACATACATTCGCGAAAACTTTGTAGTAGAACCGCCGCGGCCGGACGAGATAATAATAACACCTGATGCCCAGCCTGCTTCAGACACGCCGGCTGTTGATACGGCATCTGATGAATTTATTGACGGGTCAGGGCAAAAAATCCCTGGCAGGGATGAACTGCCTGAATATATACGGCAGAGCCTTCCTGATATAACCATCAGCGCCCATATCTATTCAAATGAGCCGTCCTCAAGGATGATCAGCATAAACGGCAGTGTGCTCAGGCAGGGTGATCTGGTAGTCTCCGGGCTTAAAGTAGATAAAATAACTCCAAACGGTGTTATATTCATATACGGAGACCACATTTTTCACATTAAAGGGTTTTAACTTCTCACTGGCACTACTGAGGCAAATTGTTGTAAGATATCTGAAATCACCCGCTTTAATAAGGAGACAAAGACAATGAAACAAATTATTAAAATCATTATTTTCATACTTAGTTTACTGGTAACTGTTTCTATATCAGCATGCGGCGGCGGCTCTGACGGCGGCTCTGACGGCGGCGGCGGCGGGGGTGGTATTACTTTTTCCACTCCTGATCTTGAAGGGACCTGGTATCACCTTTTAAAAGGCAGTACAACATATGGTTCTTTGACCATGGACGATAATGGTGATGTCCTGGGAGGCTCCTTTTTTGAAATAAACGGCTCAGAAGATGGGATTTATGAAATAACCGGAGCGGCTTCAATTACCAGCAGTGGAAAGATTTTAGGTTCTTTAACAACAGACGACGGCACTCCCCCCCCCAGCCCTGCATTGGTTGCCGGCCCTACGCATATAATAATTGACGGACAGATGAGCAGAGACAAGGGCCTATTGGCTATTGCATGCACAAATCCAAATGCCAAAATGGGTCTCTTTATAAAGTCAGTTACTGGTTTTTCTCTGAGTGACCTCGCTGGGCAGTGGGCATTTGGAAATCAGAACGGTCACGGCACTTTTACTGTTACAGGCAGCTCAATAAGCGGCGGCAGTTATACTCGAGTAACAGGGTCGCCAGTCTCTGGATCTCTTGTCCCTAATACATTAACAGTAGCCGGCGATGGAGAAGTAGGTGGTTCTTTTAATATCGGAAGTGTCAATTATACTATTTTGGATGGACAAATGAGTTCAGATAAAAATGTCCTGTATATTGCATTAGCTGATGGCACAACCGGGGCTGACAATGCCTTTATTGCTGTAAAAATGAATGCAGATTTTTCTCAGGATCAACCAGAGGATGTCAGCTTTAAATTTGTATCTTATAGTGATACATCACAAGTTGGATATGGTTCTTTCAATATTGCTGTTTTATCAGGACAGGTATCAGGCGACTGGACGTCGATAGGAGTTCCTGGAAAACTCTCATTCCAGAACGAAAATATTGGCATAGATACTGCGGGAGTGATCACAGGGTCAATAGATACTTCAGACTTAACGACCCACAACATTCTTCGCGGTCAGCTGAGCAGCAACAAGAACCTCGCTCTTATGATAACTGCTATGACTGGTACCCGTACAGGTTTTGAAGTTATCCTGTTCATAAGAAAGTAGGGACAGCTGCGCAATAGAGCAATAGATCGGTAGTGTTACAACTATGGAGCCGTGGTACTGAGGAACTTTGGTACTGCGGCTCTATTTTTAAATATCAGCAGCTCGCTGTTTTCTCACTATTCATTGGCAGGTTCTTCTTCATCCGCGAGCACACCGTGCACATTGCCCGGCGGCGGCTCACCCCTTTTCTCAATTGAGATATCACACTCGGAATAGTGGGGTTTATTCTTCCGGTTATGGGCCACAAGCGCCTTTACAATATCCCAGCTTACCTCGTTCTTTTCCGCCATTGTCGTGATCTCTTCGCATGCTGTCCTGTTGTCATACGCGGTCGGGCGGTACGGCCTGGCAGAGATCAGCGCGTCATAGATATCACTTACAGACACAATCTCGATCATGCGGTCACTGAGCTCAATGCCCCGCGGGTAACCTACTCCATTCTTTCTCTCATGATGGTCTCTTGCAACCTTGGCAGTAAGCCCTTCCGGATCCCTGAGGTAATAGCTCAACAGCACATATCCGGCTGCAGAGTGATGCATCAGTATATCCATTTCAGCCTTGGTAAGCGGAACAGATTTTGTCAGGATATTAAGAGGAATACAGATCTTGCCGATGTCGTGAGTAGGGCCTGTGGCCGCTTCCCTGACCAGTTCCTTGTAATCATGCACCAGGTCAGAGGCCAGGAGCGTTGATAGCGCAAACACCATAAGAATATGCCGATATGTGTAGAACTCCCTTTCATTAAAATAGTCAAGGGTCTCAAGGACCGGGTAGACAAGGTTAACATTCTCCATTAGCTTCAAAATATTGCTCACCTGTTTTTTATCAGAAAATATCACATGGTAAGGGGGCTGGCTGAGAAAACGGAGAAGATCCTTTTTTACCGTACCGTACTCAAGCAGAGGCAGACTCTTATAGGATTTGATTTTGTTTGAAGAGATAAGGCCATTTATTGTCTCGTCTGAAAGGTCGCTTCCGGCCTGAAGAAGCAGTTCGTTATCCAGCGTAGTGACCGGGTAACCGAGCTTAAGGTTCTTCATTGATTAGTACCTTCCATAATTCCAGTCATTTTAACACAAACCTGCCCTGATCTACGATAGACAATGGATGATCCGGACTGTAATGACCCAATTAGATGAAGATGCACAGACTGTCTTCTGCAACAGCCTGTTTAGGGTAACACAAAAATAAGTTCAGTTACAATATCTCTCTCTTGACAAGCCTTTTAAAGGTGCTATGCTTGAATTAAAGATAAACTTATTTTTCAGTCTTCTGAAAAAACCTCTGTTTCCGGCCTGAAAGGAAGAATTATCTCATGCCTAAATGGACCATTGATCCTGATCACTCTGTGGCCGCGTTCTCCATCAGGCACATGATGATTACAAATGTCCTTGGGCAGTTCAATAAAATCACGGGTGATATTCAATTTGATCCGGCTAAAATTGCTACTGCAGCATTCGAACTGGAAATTGATGTCAGCGGCATATTAACCGGTATCAGTAAACGCGATGACCATCTGAAGAGCCCTGATTTCTTTGACAATGAAGCATTTCCAAAGATCACTTTCAGCAGTACAAGCCTGGCAAAAAACGGTTTTAACATCGTTAAAATAGCCGGTGATCTGACAATACATGGTATTACGCGCTCCGTAACATTGGAGGTCTCGTTCTCAGGCCCTCTTAAAAGTCCGTTCGGTGAGACAAGCATGGGATTTACAGGCCGGACAGTTATTGACCGTGAAGATTTCGGTATGACATGGAACGAGCCCGTGGAAAGCGGGGGTTTTATGGTTGGTAAAGACGTTGAGTTATCCGTGGATATTGAAGCAGACCTTGCTGATTGATGCACTGAAATAAGCTTTATAATCTATTCAAACTGGTCCAGGATCCTGGATTTTTCCACTTTTGTCAGATCGGCCGGTATATTACCGGCCAGCCTGGATTTTACATCAGATGTCAGGTTCTCAATAACCTGCCTGTTTATTTTCTTTGGAACAGCCAGATACCACTTCTCACAATCTTCCCTGCTGATTATTCTGTTAATATCCTGTGCCATCAGTTTTATCAGTTTTTTCCTGGATTCGTTCTTAATGTTGTGGGGTTCGCCATAACCTTTCGCCGCTCCGTTCTTTCCTCCCCCTACTCCGAATCGTCCGGCCGCATCACTTAATTTGTCTCCTAATTTTACATGAGCGTCTAATGAATCATAACTGCCTATCAAGGTCGTTCTTGCGCTTTCCATAGGCTCTTTTGTCACTCTGTATACTCTGAAATGGCCCAGGTCAGCGGTAATTATTATTTTATTCATGGAATACCTCTATTTTTATTTTCCTGAGACGCTTAAGCCGCGTGCCCTGTACCCTTGTGGTACATGGGGTCAAACAGGTAAATATACCACCCATTTTTTGTTGTCTGTTTAACTTCAGCCTGTGCTGAACTCTCTCTACTTAAAATTTATACCCTTACGACCCGGCTGTCAATACCTTAATCTGCGACAATTGACTATTGTCAATCGACAATTTAAAGGCGGTGAATCCGTATAATCTATTCTCCATTCTCATTTCACGATTCACAGCCTCAGTATTTTGACTTAACCCTTCATTTTGATATACTTGGGATATGCTGACCGGGAAGAGCGGATGACAAAAAAAATAACCGACATCTTCAAAGAAAAAGAAAAGACATTCTCATTTGAGTTTTTCCCTCCTAAAACGCCCCAAGGCATTGAAAATCTTTACAGAACAGTTGAAGAACTGAATGAGCTTGGGCCTGATTTCGCCTCGGTAACCTACGGTGCCGGCGGTTCAACCCGGGGCGCTACAATGGAGATCTGCGCAGAGATCCAGAAGAGGCTTGACCTGACAGTCATGCATCATCTGACATGCGTGGGACACAGCCGGTCAGAGCTGAAGCAGATAATTGACCGGATCAGGTCAAATGATATAAAAAATATTCTTGCCCTGCGCGGTGACCCTCCAAAAGGTACTGATAAATGGGAACCCGGTCCGGACAGTTTTGAGTTCTGCTATCAGCTTATCGACTTTATCCGGGACAATTTCGGTGATTTCTTTAGTATAGCGGCAGCAGGTTTTCCAGAGGGGCACATCAACTGTCCTGACAAAGACACTGACACAAAATATCTAAAGATAAAAATCGGGCACGGCGGGGAGTTTGTCATTACTCAGCTGTTCTTTGACAACTCCATATATTCCGAATACCTTAACCGGCTCGATAAGGCAGGGGTTAATGTGCGCGTCATTCCCGGCATACTGCCCGTTACAAATTACGAAGGATTGCTCAAGTTCTGCGGTATCTGCGGTACTACTGTCACCCGTGAGATCCATGACATATTTAAACCGATAAGCGACAATGAAGAAGCCGTCAGAGCGGCCGGCATTGAGTTCGCTGTCAAACAGTGCCGTGACCTGCTGGGCCGCGGAGCGCCGGGCCTTCATTTCTTTACACTGAACAAGACCGAACCGACAAGGGAGATCTGGAAGAGATTGGGGCTTTAGTCAAAGCGCCGGATTCCCCTGCAATTAGTAAATATTAAGCAGGCAGACAGGCCTTATACCTTCCTTTCGGCCGCAAATTGCTTTTTTATTCGCCGCATTGATATACTATAAACATATATTTTGATCTTTTATACTGAAAGGAAATAATAATTGGATAACAGAAGACGTAACGTGAGAATTCGTGTCCCGCTTAGCGTTGAATTCATGCCGATAGAAGGAACTGACCGGTATATCTCAGGGAAAACTATTAATTTTTCGCGTGAAGGGATGAGTTTCACTTCAGACAGTGTTGAAAGTGAACCAACAGATCCTATAATGATAAAATTCAAGCTCCTTAAGGAATTCGAATATATTTACGCCAAGGCGGTCGTCGTATGGAAAAAGCAGGTTTCCGATAAAAAATTCTGGGTTGGGGTCAAAATCAATGCGATCGATAAGGAATCCAGAAGCGGAAATCTCAATTTTCCTTTTAATATGTGGCTTGAAAATCAGGAAAATAATTAGCCCTCACGTCTTAGTTCCATAGTGCCGCAGCTATACTGTTTTATGTAACGTTTTTCTCATGGTTGTGAAAAGCGTTACATAAAAAACAAGTCTTATATCTCCTAACTACTTGTTATAACGAGGTTTTTTTGTGGTATTGAAATTGCTTTACCCTTTGCAGGTGAATTGATATGACTAATATGCGGACATTAAAAAGATTTGCGGTCAATAACAGTATCTGGATCAAGGCAGGCGTTTCTGAAAAATCCAGCATTAAAAACATAAGTATGGGCGGCATGTGCATTGAAACACCTCAACACCTGACCCACGACAGTGTTTACAGGATCGAGATAGGTTCGGGAGGAAATAATGGAAAGATAACCTCTTCGGTCAAGGTAGCATGGTCAACCTTGAGAAAAACCGTTCAGGAAGCGGATGAAATCACACTTGTCTATGAAGTCGGGCTTAAGTTCATTAACTTAAGCGATAAAGATAAATTTTCATTACATAAAATCATAACAAAACTTATCCACTGATCTTCCCTTTTGCATGCTCAATTCTTAACTGTGCTTTCTCGTTTTTGCCCTTTTTAGCTGCAAACAATTAAACTACTGTAATGCATGAGTTTAAGATCAGTGAACAATACCTGAACAAAAAAAAAGGCACAATTTCAAGATCTTTGTACTTACATGTGTTCTTTTTAACCATCGCTGTATTTTTGGCCGTCATATCATTCAGGGCAGGGGCTGCGGTATCTGTACTTTTCCTTCTGTTCGGATTATATGTCTTTGGAACATTTATCCGTTTGCTGGCTCTCCGCAACTCCATAGGAAAAGGCAATTATCTGGAGACTTGCAAATTATACGAAGACAGAATCGTTCTTTCCTCATCGGACGGCCGCAAATATATATCTGTATTAGCAGGGTATCTCGGCTGGATGCCGCAAAAAGGCGGCACGGTCACGCTGATACCTAAACCGGTCAGGCCCGGTGAGTCCCTGAGGCGTGACAATTTCCAGCAAAAAAAAATTGCTGTCAAGGGGTTGGAGAACACTGACCAGTTCATATCAATATTATCCGAAAGTCTGCCCCGGGTCAGCAAAATCAGGTTTTTCTCTGTTCTCAGAATATTGATGATTCCTGTTTATTTCCTGTTATTTTCAGTCCTGATTCAGGCCGGCACGGCACTTACGGGTTTCTTGCCTGTTATTGCTGTGATTTTCACATTTGCAGTAATTATAATTATTATTGTGACGGCGGACAGCTGGATTAAATGCAGGCAATACCGGATAAACAGCTAACCTTGATAACAATATTATATCACAGGTAAAATAGATCACAAAAAAATGGCAGAACTTGGAAAAATAGAAAAACCGGCACTTGAAAGCTTTGATGGAAAGAAAAAGCTTTACTGCATCCGTAATCTCTATATTCTTCAGGATTCACCTGAAGAGTATAAAAAGCTCTTTCATAGATACTGGGATGAGGTCTCCCTGCAAATTGAAAAAATAGAGGCCGGTGAAAAAATAAAAAAGGTCTTTTGTGAAAATATTTTTGATTCCGACAAACAAACTCTCGACTCACTCGTAAAAATTAACGAGAGAGCTGTTCAGATAATTAAGTCGAACCTGGACAAAGGCGGTACCCTCCTGGCGCTTGATAAAAAAGAAATATTCGGCCCTTTTATGGATTGGAGCAACTGTCTGATGGTAACCAGAACACATGAAGTTTTCAATAAAATCCAGGAATTCTACACAGATTCATTAAATACAAGGATCGACCACATCCTGGATATAATTGAAAAAAATCTCTCAGCCGGAGAAGCCGGCCTTCTTATTATGAGAGATGAAGACCGCGCGAAGATCCAGTTCCCTGCAGATATTGAAGTATTCCTCATAACTCCTCCTTCACTTGATGACCTGCTGAAATGGCTCAGAGGGCAAATCTTGGACAGAAATAAAGAAACTGATTCAAAAGAGTAGGCAGCATTTACCTCCGTGCCGGACCGTCTAACGGCCAAACACAAACATAACTGTTTTCAGGATTAACGCAGAATTCGGCTGATTGACTACCCGGCAACAGTCTCCTTGACTTCCTTCTGTTTTTCATATAATTTAACGTAACTATGACAAACTGGTGGACCCTGTGCCTTTTGACATTCGGATTATCGATAATAGTCATCATCGAAACTATCAATACAGGTTCTTTTGATCAGGTAATAAATGCGTATTATTTCAGCATATTAGCCGACACTTTCTTCCTGCTTTCAGCTGCTGTAGCCATTATTGTAATAAGGATGATCTCAAAAATAGAGTCTGCAGCATATGAGAATCAGATTTAGTTGAAAGCCGCGACAGATTACCGGTCCCGCCTGCCGGCACATGCATACCTACGGAATGTAAATCTGCCGAAGATAGAGGCGGTACAGATCACTGCGTCTTTTGCATTTAGTGTATAGATATGGGATCAATCCTCGGCTTTGTTATTATACTTTGTGTGGTAATCCTGGGCATACTGATCGTAATGTTTGCTGTTGTGAGAAGAGACATTACAAAACGGGCCGAGAGCATTCTCCTTAAGTTCCAGAACAAAAATATTCTCGCAGTCTCTTCCAGTGTAAATTATTTCGGCCGGGAATCGCTCGGGATGAAGCAGGTACGGGGAAACGGGATACTTGTTCTAACAAATAATGAGCTGTATTATCAGATGCTGCTGCCCAGAAAAGAACTCTCTATCCCGGTAGATCATATCATTGGCATTGAGGATCCGGTTTCGTTTTTGGGAAAAAGCAGGTCCAAGCCTCTATTAAAAGTCTATTTTAATACCGAAAAAGGGACCGACTCCGCAGCGTGGCTGCTGGAAAACGTTAATCAGTGGAAGAGCCTTCTGGAGGAACTAATAGATAAACCCGCCGATCAGTTATAAGCATTCCATAACCGCTTTCCTATTGACATTATATCTGCTTTAGATTATATTATTTTGCCCGCGATTATTCCGCATGGCAGTCCTCGGCTTACCTAATCAAGGAAGTAGAGACGTTTAAGGAAAACTTGTGTGCGTGGAGAATACGTGCAGGAGGCCTGTCTGCCTTACCTGCAGGTCTGCGCGTTTTTTTACATAAATCAATAATGTTGAAAGGGGGAAAAGAACATGTCGGGAAAATCAAAAACTGATGTTGCGGCAAGGTCAGGCTCAAAGAGCAAGGCAAAGCTCTGCAGCAACTGCGGGAACAAAGTTGACGTCATAATGGCTGTCTCTTCAACAGGCAAAAAAAGCATGAGACGCCTCTGCTGCGAAAATTAATCGATTATCTCCCGCGGCAAGTTATATATTGCCGCGGGAGATTAATTCCTCACTATTTACTTCAGTTACATAGCCATTTTCCATATCTCTGATCGCTGCCACTATCTTCTTGACTCCTCAGCCTGTTTTGATATAATTAACTTAGATATTCACTATCTTAAGTATTTTGTTTCATTTATTGGCGATTTCTAATAAATGGATCATACCGCGGGAGGTATAAAATGAGCTATTATTTCGGCAAAATCCTGGAAATGTCATTTGAAGATGCTGTTTCAAAGGTCGCTGACGAACTAAGAAAAGAGGGCTTCGGCATACTTACTGATATCGATGTCCAGCAGACACTTAAGAAAAAACTTGATGTAGATTTTAAAAAATACAGGATCCTCGGGGCATGCAACCCGCCTTTTGCCTATCAGGCCCTGCAGGCTGAAGACAAGATCGGCACCATGCTGCCCTGTAATTTCATTGTGCAGGAAATCGCTGACGGCAAGTCAGAGGTAGCGGCTATTGACCCTGTTGCCTCTATGCAGGCTGTACAGAACCCCAAACTTTCGGAAATTGCTGACCATATCCAGGCCAAGCTAATGAAAGTTGTTGATAACCTTTGAGGCAGAATAAGACCGGCCCGCATCTAAACTTCAAATATATTATTTAATTTCAATAAGTTGCCTCAATTGGCCCAGGGTAGTTGGCAGCAAATATTATACTATATTATCTGAAATCATCAGCTTTCCCTTTCCTGTGTTCTGTTTTGCCAACTTGACATTATTTCTCTCAAAATGATAGTATAACTGCGGAGTTTCAGAAGTTTTTGTACGTGACCAGACCACAGAGACTTTTAGCTATTGTGGTCTTTTTCTTTTTTAAACTTAGGTCTATTCTGACGCTTTAATATATATCAGGAGGTACTCTGTAATGATAAATGGAACCGTAAAATGGTTCAATGAATCGAAGGGATTCGGTTTTATCTCCAGAGATAGCGGTGCTGATGTGTTTGTCCATTATTCTTCTCTCGCAGGCGACGGATTTAAGACCCTTATTGAAGGTGATCTCGTCAGCTTTGAAATTGAGGACGGCCCAAAAGGCCCTAAAGCATTTAATGTAGAGAAACTGTAACCACCAGTAGAAAGTCTCCCGCCACGCGGGAGGCTTTAATAAAAAGGAGGAAACCATTAACAGGCAAGATCACATCAACGCAAAAGAAGCCCAAAAACAAAAAAAAATAGCCGCCGGGCTGATGTCTGACCGCTTCCCCAAAGTATCAAGCATTGTTATCCGAATGACTCATCATCACAAATCTCTTGATCAGGTACTTATGGATCGTACGATCAATTTTCTACCTTCAAGTTATGCCTTTTTTAATCTGAAATGCCTGACAAAAGGCTGTGACAACGGCGGGTTGGAATTAACACCGGTAATAGGTAATATGATCAAAAAGCATAAGAAAATAGCAAAAGGCAAGCTTCAATGCAAAGGAAAAAACACTGCTCTTGCAGTGGACCATGCGAGAATCACATATGAAATCGGCATTAAGTACAGCAGAAAATCGAAATAAACAGCTTTATTATATTCAGCCTTAGCTCTTTTTCTTGAATCTTGCAGCCTTTTTTCGTTTCTGCATTGCCTCCACTCTTTTCCGCTTCTCCTTAACAGAAGGCTTTTCATAAAAACTTCTCATTTTTATTTCTTTTAAAAGGCCGTCCTTCTGAATCTGACGCTTGAGAACTTTGATAGCCTTTTCAATATCATTACCATACACTTTTACTTCCAAGTTCGTTATCTCCTTCCTCTGCCTGGCAATCAGGTCACTGTCTGTTTCAATTAAAGCATACCGTCTATATACTAAAGGGTTTATTCCCCAAGGGGACAAACTTCCCCTTTCTATTAAAGCTAACGGTGTTTCACACATCAGGCTTTAACGCTGCCTATAATATAGCATAATTTACTTGTTTTCATCTTCAGGCCACCAAAGTGCCATCCCCCCATAGTTTTGCGTTAGCAAAACTAGACATGGGGGCTATAGGAAGAACTTGGACCGCGGGACAAGCAGGGACAGGTAGTTCCATAGGTCAGAAGTACCCTCAATTAAAGCTTTTTTTATCCTTTCCATAATCTGCTTCGGCAGATACTTCCCAAGGTATTCCCAGTGGGAGAATTATACAAAACAAGGTGAAAGACAACGTCAAAAATCTGCCGTCCGCATTGACGGATAAACAGCCGTATCGTCATTTTTCGCCTTTACCGGACAATTCGATCTTTTCTTCTGAATTCTGCTCCTTCTTCATCACCTGATTCTTCATCTTCCATATCATTATCGTCAATTTTTCTGTTTCTCATTCCCCGTTTTCTTTTTCCTGGTCCCTCTTCCTCTTCGTCATCCTCGTATTCCCGCTCCCGCCTTGACAATCTCTCTCTATATCTGTCATCTCCATCGCGCATCCACGGAACATTTCTTCTCTCCGGATTTCTATAATCATCGCTCTTCGGATCTTTTGATAAGCCGCTGTCCGGTATTATCACCTCTTCATAAGCTCTATCTTTGTCAATTGCATCACTTTGGAAGTCTATTTTTTCCGCTTTATCCCTATATTTATCCGGAACCCTTGTCAGGTCATTGGTGACTCCCAGAGAACCGTCATCATTAGTCCATTTATATACTTCGGCTGATGATAATGACGCGGTGGATACAGATAGCGCTATAAAAAATATAATGGATATCAGTTTAAACATGGCCTGTTCCTCTTTTATATATTATGGGACATTGATTATTCAAGCAATTTTTCGAACCCGGCAGTCCGTGATATACTACTAATATGGTCTATTTTTATGCCTGCCAGTAAAAAATAAAAGCACCTGGAGACATAATATGAGTATTGAAAAAGCATTCAGACAAATCCAAAACGGCGTTTTTGTTATAACAACCAGGAATGAGGACAGAGTCAATGGAATGACCGCTGTATGGGTAGCAAGGTCGTCCTTTAAACCGCCGCTTTTATCCGTATCTATAGGAAAATCGCGGTTCAGTCATGACATGATAAACAAGAGCAAAGTGTTTGCAGTCAACATTCTGTCTGAAAAACAGATCGCTGAAGGAAAATATTTCGGGTTTAAATCCGGCCGAACCACGGATAAATTCAAAGGCGTAGAATATACAACCGGAAAAACGGGTTCTCCCATACTTAAAGGCATTGCCGGGTATTTTGACTGTATGGTCGTCAACTCATGTGATGCCGGAGACCATACTATTTTTGTGGGGGAAGTCCTTGATGCTGAAGTATATGAGAATAACCTGCCGCTTCTTTACAGACATGATGATTTCTTTTAAGCTGAATTTAACAATACCAAAAGCAGGTAATCAGTAATCATTCCTCATTATTCACTGTCATTGCTAATTGTTTTTCACCGGCCGACGCCTTTATGGTACTATGGTACGTAGGGAATATATATAAAATTAATATAAGGAGCATGATTTATGAACAAAGATACAGCAGTAGTTATTGATTATGAAAATCTTTTTTATTCCGCGCAGAATCTTTATAGCCGCTATCCTGACCTTGATCTGTTGATGAAGCTCTGCGAAAAAAAGGGCCGTATAGCCTCATGTCAGGCTTATGCCGACTGGACAAAATTTCAGGACAGGATACAGGAGCTTTTCAAAGCCGGAATACAGCCGGTATTCAGCCCTGTATCAAGAACAGGGAAGAGCAGCGCGGACACTATCATATGTGTACATACAATGAAACTGTTCTATTCTAATCCAAATTTGGATACTCTATTGCTAGTGTCCGGAGACAGGGATTTTATTCCTCTTGTAGTAGAGTTAAGGTCTATGGGCAAAAAGGTATTTATAGTTGGAATTAACGGCAGTTACTCAGAGGATCTGAAAGAGGTAGCTGATGAATTAATCCTTTATTCTCCGGAAAAAACACCTTCAAAAGGCATTATATCAAAAAGAAAACTTCGGCAGATTGACCGCAAAGTCAAAGATCTTCTGATAGGAGCAGTGAAAAATCAGTCTGCAGATGATGACGGCTGGGTTAATTTGGCTGGAATCGGCCTTGGGATAAAAAAGAAAACTCCTGATTTCGACCATCGAACATACGGGTTCACAAAACTGATTAACATGTTTCAGAAAATAGACAGCTTTGATGTGAAAAAAGATGATGATACTTTAGCTGCGTTCGTAAGGCTAAAAACCAAAAACAGCTAATGAGCCTTAATCAGTAACCGGTTAAAAGTACCGTAGCTCCATAGCGCCCTTCTTGCAAGCCTGCGTTTTTCCTGATAGAATAAAAAATGACTCCGCATAAACCTGTTTAGTCAGGAGGTTATAATGGAAGACATTATTGAAACTTTCAGGTATGTACTTGTCGAAGCAGTAAAACAGCAGGCCTCTGATATTCATCTTTGTGTAGGGACAGTCTGGAAGTACCGTGTGGATGGCAATATTGTACCCCTCGATCTAAACCCCCTGGAAATGGCGGAATGCGAGATCATAGTAAAGCATATCCTTTCAAATTTAAAAGGGGATTTTTATAATATTGATGACGTAGAATCAGCAGCGAAAAAGTTAAAAGATCTTGACTGCACTTATTCCATGCCTAACGTATCAAGGTTCCGCGTTAATATCTGCCGTCAGAGAGGCACTTTCTCTGTTGTTCTTCGTGTTATCCCGTTCGATGTGCCGACAATAGAATCGCTTGGCCTGCCGCCAATCATTAATGATATAGCCCTGGGGCAGAGAGGTTTGGTCCTGGTTACTGGAATTACCGGGAGCGGCAAATCCACAACACTGGCAGCAATGATTAACAAGATCAACGAAACAAAACGATGTAAAATAGTTGCTATTGAGGACCCGATCGAATATCTTCACAATGAAAAACAGGCTTCAATTATTCAGCGTGAGATCGGTTCTGATACTGATAGTTTTTCAGTTGCTATCCGGGCCTCGGTTCGTCAGGACCCCGACGTGATCCTGCTTGGTGAAATGAGAGATATCGCTTCGGTTGAAACCGCATTAAACGCGGCAGAGACCGGCCGTCTGGTCATGTCCACTTTACACACGGTCGATGCACCGAAGACCATTCAGAGGATCATAAGCTCCTTTGATATGAGAGAACAGATGGCAATAAGGGTCAGACTGGCGGAATCTCTTCAGGCGGTCATTTCTCAACGTCTCATCCCCAGGGTGGATAAGTCCGGCAGAATTGCAGTAGTGGAAATTATGAGGAATACTCTGTCCATTAAAGACTGCATTGAGAATCCCGACAAGACTTCACATATTAGGGAGTTGATGTCAACAGGCAGAGACCAGTACAACATGCAGACTTTTGATCAACACCTGTCGGAGTTGTACGAGCAGGGCATAGTAGACCTTGAAACAGCCAAGGCCTCAGCTACGAGCGCCTCTGACTTTGAACGAAATGTAACTTTCACTTAGTCGCTACGGCCCCTTTCCAGCAGCTAACGATTAACAATCTCTTATATGAAAGAATTCACAATATTTCAGGATGAAAACAGTGGGTGGGTTGTCACAAGTGAAAAAATCCCGGGTTTTACCGCTAAAGGCAAAACTATGGAGGAGGCTGTCGAAAAGATGAAAAAAGCTTTTAATACTTATTTCCCCTGCGGAGACTGTAAAGAATCAAAAGAATAGATTAGAACCGGTGGTGGGTTACAAACCACTCTATAATCCTTACCTGGCAAAATCTCAAGTTGTTTATCATTAATCATAAGGTTTCGGCTGCCAGTAACTTAGCCATTTATTATGAAATGTATTACAATGTTACTAAGGACTTTATGGAAAAACAAAAAATATCTGAAATGGAACAGGTTTGCAGAAAATTAACCGACGCGTCTCATGGTATGTTGTTATGGATGTGGGACGACAGATTTGAAACCGTTCTGGCACACATATCCATTGATGATAAAGACAAGGTTAGTAAGCTTCTTGAGCGTTATCTCAAAATCACATGGAACAGCTCAAATATTAAAAAAGCTCCTGACAATGTTAAAACTGTCAACGATCATTTCGGCGGCATCAGATCAGGACAGCAGCTTTTAACCTCTGATCTGGACACAGAAGGCTTTATTTACTGCGCCTGGTGGGTGTGGGGTGATGGAAAGACCATATCTATTCGCGTCGCTCCATATTTCAATAAATCTTCCAACTCAAAAAAAGACGACCAGATCAAACTGTTTAAAGGCTGGTTTGGGATTTAGCAGGGCTTCCACCCATTTCAGTAATCGGTAATGCCCGGTTATTCGTTAATCGTTATCCGTTATTAGTAATAATTATTACCTGTGAACCAATAACTATTTAGCGCTCCTTCAGCGTAAATGAATTTCTCAACATTAGAAACCATGGCAAAGAATAATAGCGTAGTTGTGTTTAACGACTTGAACGGTTTAAACAGTTTGAACAGCTTGAACTTTATTTTTTCTCTTTTCCCTACTCTTCAACAATAAAAAGCGTTAATCCGCAATCAGTGCATTCAATTGTACCCGGATCAACAGGGGAACCGCACGCTGGACATTTCCCCTGGCTTTCCATTTCTTTTGAAACCAGTATTTCCGGATGGACCTCTGCGAAGTATTCCTCAATTCGCACATTAGCCCTTTCAGCGTCGTGTGTTGTCACCAGCAGCTTGCGTGTATCGTGAGAACACCCTTTGCTGCAGCCTGCATCAGCAGTGATAACGCAGGGAATGCCTGAATCAATAAGAACATCATAAAGTTCACCTATCCATTTTTTATCCCCTTCCCGGACTACTACCTTATTTTCCAGGACTGTATCCATGAGCCGTTTTCTTTCTTCCTGAACACTTTTGAATTTATCCGGCCACAGAAGATCAGCGCCGCAGTCCGCGCATTGCTGAATTTTCGGGAAATATTCAGTTTCACATTGAGGACATATTTTTATCTGCCGCATAATGATCAATTATAACCATAGATTGAGGTTTCTTGCAGATCGTCGGGCATTGACAGGCAGAAGACACAGCGAGTGAGATGCTGCATTAAGAGGAGACTGAAGAACTTATCGGGGAACTGACTCCAATCTCTTCTTCACGAACCTTCTGATAAAAATCACAGTGGATACATATGGTATGTTCTTTGGCAAACGACCCCTGGTCGTCGCAATCACAAAAAGTGCCCGCAATGGCCCAGCACAGTCTGCCCCCATTCACACCGCCGTTTATTCCGGTCAAATGAGTTTGTGTAGCTGCTGAACATACACCGGATTCAAATACATTTGCACCGCCGTATTCCCTGCCGCACTTCATAAATTCCCAACAGTTTAATTTTTTCAACTTGAGATCATCTCCTGTCCTAATAAAAGAATGCCCTATAATGAAGAAACATAGCCTAACATATTATTAATATTAAATGCCATCACCTCTCTTCCGTGCCTGTTAATATTTTGTTATAATTACAGGGGTATGCAATATGAAACGTAATCATAGTGTCTATGTAGTCGAACTGCATCAGGATGTTTTAAATTCCAGAAAATTCAGAGATGAAAATCCTGATTACATCCCTGGAAAGCCCTGCGTTTATGTCGGCGCCACAGGTTTGTCCCCTGATGTTAGATTTGACAATCATAAAGCAGGCTATAAATCGTGCCGGTTTGTGAAAAAATATGGGCTGACCCTTTTGACTGACCTTTACGAGAAATACAACCCTATGAAATATGATGAAGCCTGCGAAATGGAAAAAAAATTGGCCGGGGCATTGAGAGTTAAAGGATATGCCGTTTGGCAGAGATAATGCTGACGCGGCACTTCTGCACTTCCTTGACTTCATTTGAGAGTTTGATATACTGATGTTAAGGAAGAGATCGTCAGCATCTTCAGTCATTTATCCAGTATTTGTACAGGCACAACAGCGAAAATATGGAGAGTTAAAATAGCGGGGGGGCATATATGACACTTGTAAAGTGCGGATTAACATATTGTAAATACAATGAAGACGAGACGTGTACAAATAAAGAAATTTCTCTCCGGACAGATCCGGCGCTGGATTCCTCACACTTGATCTGCTCAGATTATTCAGAAAGCAAAAAGGAATCACCTAAGCCTAAAAAAGGTAAAAAGCATCCTCTGTTCTAAGTTGCTGTTTTTCGGCTCTATTGAGCTTCCGCAGGGGCAAAGCTTAAAAAGTCTTCCGCATTGCCCTAAATGTTTATTATTTATTAAGTTAGTATAATTCTATTATCAATGGTCAAAAATGATTATACAGCGGGTGTTATCTCAGACACTCATGGCCTTTTTCTGCCCCAGGTTAGGACCGCGTTTCAGGATGTCGATCTGATCATACATGCCGGTGATATAGGCGGCCGCTCAGTTCTCGACGAACTGAAAAATATTGCAGAGGTGACCGCGGTAAGAGGAAACATGGATCACGGCTCCTGGACCCGTATATTACATCAAACAGAAGTTGCCGAGATCGGTAAAACCCTGATATATGTCCTCCATGACATTAACAGGCTTGATCTTGATCCTTCTGCATCCGGATTTAAGGCGGTCATAAACGGCCACACTCACACCCCATTTATAAAGAAACAGCGCGGCGTTTTATACGTAAACCCAGGCAGTGCCGGCCCGGGCAGCGCCGAACCCACAGTCGCGTTTATTGAAATAAAGGGGCGTTCTGTAAGCGCCAGGGTGGAGAAATTGTAGGAATTCGGATCTGGGAGTTCGGAATTTGGAATTATAATCCGGCATTCTTCCATCAGTCAGTACCCGTTACTTATCACTGCTTACTGCATCCTAAAGACAGAAAAAGCTGGCGAATAAATTGCCTCCTGCCTGCCGGTAGGCAGGTGCAACTCCTTTGATAACTCGATAAACAGGACTGCTGGCGACTGATGCCCATCCGACACATTTAAAAAAGGACTTCGAGGAACTTTATTTAAACCTCTAAACTGAAAGGCTTAAGCAAAATGTAATGTTTCGTCGATTATGGGGATCAGGAGGCAGTTGCCCTGCTTATTCACCAAAGTCCTTTGTTGTACGGTAGTCTTTTCTGTCTTTATTCATTCTTAACTTCTCATCTTCTTATCTTCTCAATTTTACAATTCTCTTTTCACTATTCTCGATTCACGGCCTTTCTGACAGCCATCTCTCATATTCCGGCGCGAGCTTATCCCATGAGAATCGTTCTGTCAGCGCAAGTGCCTGCTCTTTCGACAACCGCTGTTTTGTTGAGATTTCCTGCTTTAACCTTCTTTCGAAATCTTTATCCTCATACAAAAATTCTTTGGGAAACAGTTCTGGATAAGAAAGCCTGTTTGGAAGAAGAGGCCTGCACCCTGCCCGCACGGCCTCAATTACTGCCATACCAAAAAACTCATGTCCAGCAGTAGATACCGCAATATCGCAGGACTTAAGCAGGCACGCGTATTCCTTAACAGACCTCGCATACCCGTAATGAAGAATTTTATGGCCAAGCCTTTTTCTGGCCTGTTCAAATATGGAAGGAATTTCTTTGTATGATTGTCCAAGCACGACAAGATGAAAAGCAATGCCCTTGTTGTCAAGTTTAATAAGCGTCTTGAAGAACTGTTCCGGATTTTTATCATGTTCCCACCTGTGGTTCCAGAGGATAACAGGAGCCCGGCGCCTGTTATGGCCCTGTACCGCATCCAGCACGGAGAAATCAATTCCCGGCGGGAGCACCCTGGTTTTTCCCTTCAAATCCCTTGATGTATCACTTATTTTCATATCGTGCGGCATTTTCAGGAGTTTATTTGCACCCGAAAGAAAAGAGTCCAGATTATACGCAGAGTTAAAAGCCAGACTGTCGGACCCAATGGCAGTAGTCAGATTGGTAAGTGAATAATGCAGATCACGCTCATCGTCAACCTGTACGGGATAGTCAAACTGGTTCTCGTGAAAATAAGTAAGAAGCGGCACCTGCCTGGTCCACAGTGGAGCAAGGCCCCTGAAAACAGCCACATCCACGAAACTGGAGCATAATATCCTGTCAAATTCCTGTCCTGATTCGTGCAGTTTCCGGGCATAAATCGGGGCAGCAAGCCTCATGCGCCATTTCCACTTACGCGCAGGAAATGTCATAAATTCGAATTCAAATGGAAGCTGCTTCAACCCATCAAGAAAAGTCTTATGTGAACCGCCGTAGTATGGTTCGAGGACCAGGATCCTGAGGCTATTATTTTTTTCCATTCAATATTATACTTATCATTTGATATACTTGGTAGAAGGGGAAATGAACGGCTGTCCTTTTTTATAGTCAGATGTGAGGGATACTGTGGATAAAAGACGTTTTGAAAGGCTCAATACTTTTTTGCAGGGTGATATTGTTTATAGTGAAACAACTCATCCTGTCTTTATAATTAACCTTGCCAAAGAAGGCGCGAATGTTAGAACCTCTCCATTAATTGAACATGTATCGTTCGATCCCGGATCAAACCTGAAACTCCTGACTGAGCTTCCTACCGGGTATTCATTAAGTCTGTCCTGCAAAGTAGTGTGGTCGCAAGAGACCTTTCCGGGGGCACTGGCATATGAGATTGGTTTAAGTTTTTCAGACCCTCCATTGGAATATCTGGACTATCTGAGGCAGGAAGGAATTGAGGACCCTGAAGACCTGCGCTCTGCCGAAGACGGGTTTTATTAAACTTAATTTACAGAACAGCAGCCATTAGCTCAGAGGTCATAGATAAAAACAGTTAATAGTTAACAGTTATACACACTTTCCTAACGTCAAATCTAAAATCTCACCTTCTCATCTTCTTAACTTCTGCTCTGTTGCGCTATGGTACTTTTAACTGGTTCCCGGTTACTTTTTCAACTGCATCCCGATAGTTGCAGTAATCACAGCCTGTTGCGGCAACCGGCACATGATCAGACTCAAGACATTTGTGAGCCTTAATTATCGCCGGCTCAACCCAGGCATCTTTACCTTTGTAGGCGATAAGGGTCATGTCAAATTCCAGCTTTCCGTCAAACATCTCTCTGTCTTTTCGTCCGTTGCAATACACAAAATAGCCGGTGTCGGAAACATTCAGTCCGTTTTGCCTTAACAACCACTGATAGATCTCCATCTGGCGCTTATAACCTCTTTGATGAGTTTGTGTTAATTCGGTAATTCTTTCCTTGCGGGATGTTGCCTTATAGTCAACCACTATATATTCATTGCCCGAGTTCTGCCACAGGTCATCAATTGCGCCTGTTATTATCAGGTTTGCAGTTTCGTGATGATATTGGATACCCTTGAAATTCTGCCTCCATACTTCCAGGTCATCATGCGGGACCGGACGGGCATCGACTCCGTATTTTTTTATCAGGGGATGTGCCTTTCCTCTTGCGCGGTATACGTCAAATTCCCGCTTTAACAAAGCATCAACAGCAATATTCAGATTAAAAGGAAATCCCGGCGGGCGTCCTACCCCCAGCCTTCTATCAAGATAAAAACATTTGGGGCATTCAAGAAACAGGTCGATCTTTGAACGACTGAGTTTAAAGGGCTTTTTATCCCCGGGATCGTAAATATTTCTGGACCTTTTCCCTTTAATCATATGAAAATTATATCAGATAATCAAACGATTTATTAGTCAACAATTTTCATCTCAAGTATCCTCTCCATATGGAATACCCGTTCAGCCCTGCTCTGTATACAGAAAGCTTTTAACCCCGGAAATTTTCGTCCCCGATATTCAAGTTCACCTGCATATTTCGGGATTATTAATCTTCTTGATTTAACATCCTTTGCTTTCAGGTAAAGGATCTCAAGATTTTTTCCCCTTAATATGGCCTCTTTGACAAGAGCATGCCTATCCACTACCGGCTGCTTTTCATGGGCCTTGCCGTACTGAAAATGTGTTACAAAATTTACAACTTTTTTGTCCATAAGAATATTATTTCTGCCAACCGGTTTCTTAAGGACAATACCGTTTAGAGTGGTACACCTGCTCAAAGCAACATAGAGCTGGCCGTGCGAGAACGTGCCCCTTCCGATATCAATGATAACGTTGTCAAAGGTCATGCCCTGGCTTTTATGAATTGTAACCGCCCAGGCAAGTTTCACAGGGTACTGGGTAAATGATCCAATGCTTTCGGATATAATCCTTTTGTCATCACTGTCATACGTGAATTTGAACATTTCCCACTTAAACGGTACAACATCAACTTCTCCGCCGTCGCGAAGTTCGATCCGGATTATATCCGGGGAATCCATCACTGATTCAAAACCCGCTATCCTGCCCACACTTCCGTTTATCCAGCGGCCCAGGGAATCATTGTTAAGGAGCATGATCTGGGCTCCTTTTTTAAGGCAAAGCTCCGGCAGGGTAGGCAGTGCCCTTATTTCAAACCCACCCTTCAGCAGGCCTTCATATTGACATTGCTTCCCCTTAAGGTCATCAAGTTTTTCCAGATTAATCCTGTCTGCGAGATTATTGGTGGTCGTAAGACAGACATAGAAGTCTTCAGAATTTTCTCTGAAGTCAGGATAACAGCGACGGTTAATCTTCTCCATGTCCTCTTCTGAGGCAGTATTATTCCTTACTACGTTCAGAAGACCGAGAAATTTTTCATCTTTTTGCCTGTATACTTTTTGCAGTTCAATCAGTTCCATATCCGATGAAGCTATAAGTGAACGCTCAGGCCAGAAATTATCCCTGAATACTTTAGAATCAAAGAAAAAGGGGCTTTGATAATACTCGCTGAAAAGCGCCTTCTCGCCTGATGTGACAACAGGCGGGAGCTGGTAGAGATCGCCAATAAAAATCATCTGAATACCGCCAAAAGGTCTTTTCTTTTTTTTGCCGAAACGCCTGAGAAAGACATCCACACAGTCAAGCAGGTCCGCTCTCACCATGGAGATCTCGTCAATGACCACTGCATCGAGATTTTTATAAACTTTCTTATTCCCGACCCTGGTCCTTTTAGCGCGGTCAGGTGTTATATTCGGCCTGAATTTAAAAAAGGAATGGATGGTCTGCCCCTGTATATTAACTGCCGCTACACCCGTGGAGGCAAGCACTGCAATGTTTTTACACGTGTTATCACGGAAATACTGAAGCAGCGTTGATTTTCCCGTGCCTGCCCTGCCAGTAATAAAGACATGCCCGTCCGTCTCCTCTACTGTGCGGAGCGCGTGAAGGAACTCCGCGTTCAATTCTATGTTCTTTTTATACGCTTCAGGCATATGAAATTATATCAGATACCTCGATTAGTAAGCGACTCGATGTTTTCTTAGCAGCTTAAACAGCCTGCCCCGCGGTTCAAGTTCTTTAGAACTTTGCGGGGGTTTATCCCGCTGAATATAGGAGAAGCTTAACACTGGCGGGAGACAATTAACATTGCGCAACATCTGATGGACAGTGATCACTTTTAACAGCCTATTATTGACACTTTCAGACGCGTTGAATTAATGTATTATTGCCATGATAAGAGCAATTAAGCAGTTTTTTGTAAAAAATATTCAACCGTCCCCTGACAGTTCAGACCGGGCCTCTGAACATTCCCTCCAGCTCGCTACTGCCGCGCTTCTAATAGAGATGATGCGGGCCGACTCAAAGATCAGCGGGGATGAGCGAAATACGATAACCAAGAGTATACGTTCAAAATTCGATCTTTCAGAGGAAGAAACCAACACTCTGCTGCAGCTTGCTGAAGAAGAGATCCAGAAGGCTACTGGTTATTATGAATTCACTTATCTGATCAATAAAGGGTTTACGTATGAGCAGAAGGTCAAGGTAATAGAACATCTGTGGGAAGTCGCTTTCTCAGACGCAGTCCTTGATAAATATGAAGAACACATGGTCCGCAAGATAGCTGATCTGATCTTTGTTGAACATAAGGACTTTATCAAGGCCAAACTCAGAGCACGGGATAGAGGCAGGAGTGAGGGATGAAGGAAGAGGGAAGTCGAAGCGACCCATAGCGAAGACCCGCATCGGGAAGGACGAGTTTTTAACTGATCACCCTCCACCATGCCAAACAAACTGGCAGGCAAGAACAACCGGCGGGCAAGCAGGTCACTTAGTTTATCCTGAGCTTAGTCGAAGGACTGATTACCAATGATTCTACAAATACTCTTCAGCTTCTGAAACAATATCACTGATAAGCTTCTTAACC
>CAZNPC010000002.1:56766-59624 GCA_964574765.1 uncultured Nitrospirales bacterium
ATTCTACAAATACTCTTCAGCTTCTGAAACAATATCACTGATAAGCTTCTTAACCGGAACAATCTCATTACATCTGTAAGCGTTTGTGCCGGCAAAAACAAAACCTTCATCAAGATACCCTTCTGCCGCCCTTGCCAACGCCTTGGCAATACAGTAAGGAGCAACTTTGGGATCGCATGTTCTTAAACAACGATAGTTGCAGGCAATAGGTTTAGTCTTGCCATTTAGAATGTCCTCAACAAATTTATTTCTGATCACCCGTCCGGGCATACCAACAGGACTTTTTATAATCACAAGATCCTCTTTGCCTGCGTCCAGGTAAGCCTTTTTAAAATCTTCATGAACATCACATTCATCAGTGCAGACAAAGCGGGTCCCCATTTGCACGCCAGACGCGCCTAATTTAATAAAATGCACGATATCCTTCCCGTCATAAACACCTCCGGCGGCAATCACCGGAATCGGCGGATCAAATGATCTGGCAACTTCCAGCACTTCAGTGATCAGGTCATCAAGTAAAGGGGCTTTATTTTCAACAACATCCTGAAAATCATAACCTATATGTCCGCCTGCTTTGCTTCCTTCAACTATTACGGCATCCGGTATTTTATTGAAATTCCTTTTCCACTTGCTGCATATAATTTTGAGAGCCCTGGCTGATGAAACTATAGGTACAAGCTTAACGTCTTTCTTTTCTACATACTTTGGAAGTTCCAAAGGAAGTCCTGCCCCGGATATGATCATGTCAATACCTTCATCCACAGCAGTTCTTACCAGTGACTCATAATTGGAAAGGGCGACCATTGCGTTTACGCCGATTATGCCCTTGCTCATACTCCTGGCTTTTCTTATCTCTATCCTTAATGCCTCATTATTGATAGCTTCAAATTCCGAGCCTTTCACATCTTCAAACTTACCCAGGCCGACACTGGCTATCACTCCCACACATCCTTCATTGGCCACTGCTGAAGCAAGCCCTGAGCGCGATACTCTTACGCCCATGCCTCCCTGAATAATTGGAGGGTCAACTGTTAAGTCACCTATTCGTAACGCAGGCAATTTTTTTTTCATTTACAGTTCTTCGCTTTCTGATCTCGTTAAAAAAATGTTCTTTCCGTTATTTCAGGGGGAACCTGCCTGATACAAGAAAAGTCTCCCTTATGATTATGTATGAGTATAATACATTTATTCAAGGAGGGCTTCCAATATCAAGAACTTATTTTAACATTTTAGCCTGTATTTTTTAAACATGCAGGGTCAATTAATGTATAATTGGTCTAAACGGTACATATGACAAAACACGTTCCCATATTATTATTTGTTTTCATACTGTTACTCCTTCTTACAGGACGAGTAACGCGTAATCCGTAACCTGGGGGACCATACATATGACGTGTTTTAACTGATCACTGATTACCCTCCACCATGCCAAACAAACTGGCAGGCAAGAACAACCGGCGGGCAAGCCGATCACCGTTTACTGATTACTGTCTTTAGGCATCAATGCAAGTTTATCGATCTCTTCCAGCAATTTCTCAAGCGCTTCGGGATTCTTTCGCCCCAGTTTAATGATCGCATCATACGGTTCCATGGTCCCACTAGTGTCCACAGGAGCAAGGTACTTGTCAAAAAGCACTTCAAACTGTCCGCGTTTTACCTTGTCTTCCACATCCTCATAAGTATGACTGATCTTTTGCGCAAGCATCGCTATCTTTTCATGTTCCATGACCATAAAGACCTCTCTATATATAGTTATTTAAATATATCTGATTAATGTTCGTATTTTAACGGATAGTGCGTGTGAGTTTTTTCAAGTCTTTCCTTGAAGTCAAAGCCGTATTTTGCATCAACTGTCGCGTTGAACGGGCTTTCGTCGCCATGACACTGCATACAGCCTTCTTCATTTTCTGACGGAATTGTCAGGCCCGCGGCCTTTACATCAGCTAATTTGTGTTTTTTATCTTTTTTCATTATCTTGATGAACTCACTCCCCGGACCATGGCATTCTTCACACTGAACATTAACCATTTCCGGTGTCTCATCCGCGCCAATAAAGCCGCCCGGCTTTCCATAGCCTGTCGTATGACATTTAAGGCAGTCCGCATCTTCTGTATAGTCCTTCCCGGGGTCAAGTCCAATCCTCTGCTTTTCCGCCTCTTTGACCAACGGTTTAAGATTATTAAAGCTTGTTGCCATACTTGTCTTTTCCCATGCTTTGAACTGCTTTATGTGACAGGGTTTACATTTTTTTGCACCTATGTACGTTGCACTGATCAAAGGCCTGGTTTCAGAAGTAACACTCTCTTCTGTTTCAGCATCAGCAGTACCCTCTTGCTCAGGCGCCCCGGTATCGAGCTCAATTTTTTCAGGGGAAGGAGTCGATGCTGTATTCTCAACTTCCATCTGCTGGACAGCAGGTAATTCCTTTTCTGCTTTATCCTCTTTCTCGCATCCCGAAAATAAACCCATCGCAATGACCAGTGCTATCAATATTATTATCCTGTTCACTGTCATGTTCGTCTCCCTCAAAAAAATATATTCCATATTTATACCTCTTTTATTTTCATATATCAAGAAGTATAGTGTTTACTGATTTCTGTATTATGTATTCTTATTGCTGAGATACAGCTTCTATTTCTTTTCTGTCATGTGGCATTTGAAACATTCAAACTTCGGCGGGTGTGATTGTGTCATGGAGATCTCTTTTCCCGGGCCGCCTGCCGCGTTTGAGCCGGCCGATTCCATAGGATGACACTCCATACATACTTCATAGTCTGTTATTCCCGCATGATCTTTATCTGCCGGCACAAGCGAATAATCACCGCCAGATAATAAGTACAGAGCGCCTATAATTATCA
>CAZNPC010000002.1:59724-65628 GCA_964574765.1 uncultured Nitrospirales bacterium
GATCGCTCATATCAATAAATTCAATTCCAGAGCCATAGCGCCTTGGCATCTCATCAGGGATTTCAGCGCAAGAAGCAATACGGCCTTTGAACTTGATCGGCTGTCTGGACTTTGGAATACTAAGCTCCATTGTAAGCCTGTCTTCAATCTTCATTGGCTGGTCAGTCTCGAGGAGCATGCCTCCAAGACTCAACTTTATCACAGTGTAATTCTTATAGTCAGTTAATGTCGTTCTGGCCCTGGGCTTTAGTATCTTGACTCTGACACCTTTAAGTCTCAATTTAAGACGCTTGAATAATGAATTTTCTTCAAGGAATTCCAGAACCTGTCTTCCCTTATTCGTCAAAACATCTCTGAATTTTATGCCAACATGATATACCATGGCCTTGCTGCTTCCCTTAGCGCCTTTTTTCGGCTGAACAATTTTTTCCCATACAACTTCACCATCCAATGTAATAACATCACTGCCGCTCATAAGGCGCAATTCATATTCGCTGCCTATCTTAAGGGGCTTGTCTGAACTTATGCAGGCTCCATCCAGACTGATATTAACTACTTTTGCCTCCGCGTTAAAATGCAGTTTGCATTTCATATCCATACTTTTAATTATTAGTCGAGTGTAGCGTCTTTGTTCCAGCATTGAAGTCCTCTCCAATAAAAGCAGATTATCCCTGTACTTTGAACATATCAGGTATTTTAAATTGTGTCAAATAACCTCGGGCAGAGCAATATGCCATAGAAAATACAACTGAAATCGTGTTTATGACTGTCTCAAATTGGCACAATTGATTCTCAAATTTATACATATTACATTAAAGGCCTCTAATAATATACTTATAAATCAGCACTTTATAAACTGGTGTGTTTTTTGCTACAATACCGGTTATGGACCCGGGGGCAGCCCGGTGCGAATATTATTATGAGCTTAGACAAAAACAACTTAAGAGAAAATCCGGTTCAGGGGATAAGCCGCAGAGGTCTTATCAGGTTAGGAATTCTTACTGCGGTTTCATGTGTTATGCCTTTTAAGGCGCTTGCTTCGGTAAAAGATATTCTGTCGACTGACAGGTCTCTCATTTTTCATAATCTGCACTATAACGAAGACCTGGATGTGGTCTTCTGGAAAGACGGTAAATATGTACCTGAAGCTCTGATACAGATAAACCATATGTTCCGCGATCACTACAGCGGTCAGGTCAAACCCATAGACACAAAACTGATTGATCTGCTTTTTGATATTAAAATAACTCTCGACAGCAACGAACCGTTTCACATTATATCAGGATACAGGACAAGAAAAACAAATTCGAGTATCAGCAGGCATATAAAAGGTGTTGCAAAAAACAGCCTTCATATACAGGGCAAAGCTGTTGATGTCCGGCTTCCCGGAAAAAGGTTAAAAGATCTAAGGCGCACTGCGTATGAGTTAAATGTTGGCGGGGTTGGCTACTATCCAAAATCCAATTTTGTCCATTTGGATGTGGGCAGGCCCCGTTTCTGGTAGAAATATCTGCAGTGGTCAGGATTTGTATTTACAATAGTGAATAAATCAATAAACAGGGCTGTTGGCGACTGATTCCCATCCGACACATTTAAAAACAGACTTCGAGGAGCTTCATTCAAACCTCCAAACTGATAGGCTTAAACAAAAATGTAATTATCCGTCGATTATGGGAATCAGGAGGCAGTTGCCCTGATTATTCACCGTAGTCCTTTTAAGAAGCAGTCTCCCTGTTCTGTGTAGAGGCAGATCGCATTCTCAAATGACGCAGTGAGTTTAAGCGAATGAATATGATTAATATCAACTCATTACATTTCTGCTCCTTTAAGGAGTAATTAATTTGCAATGCTGTCCTGTGCATCAGACAGACCTTTTATTTGGATTGAACCATCCTGAACCATAAAAAAAACAGAAGCTTGCCCGCCGATCTTTTTGGAGGGTCAGGATTTGTGTTTACAACTGCTGTAACGACAAATACTGACCACTGCATATATTTAAAACACAAAGTCATTCTTACTTTTTATTGTTCAGGTGGCGAAGCCGGCTCCTCAGGCACTGTTTCAGGAACAACGGGCTTTGCCTGCCCTGTATCCTTGTGGTACATGGGGTCATCCTCCCCCTGTGAAATAGAACTGATCTTTTCCATGGCCTTACCCAGGTCCTGGTTTTCCTGCTCTAACTCAAAAACCCTTTTTTGAAGGTTTTCTGCCATTGCCTTAAGGTTGTCCGTTGTTTGCGCTTTTGATTCAGCCTCGGCAAGGGCAGCCCTTATACTGGCCGACTCATCTTTGAGCTGCCGGCTGTATTGTTCTGCCTTCAAAAGCTGTCCCTGCAATGCCTGATTTTCCTGATTTAACCTCGCAACTGCTCCCCTGTCTTCTATGGTTGCCTTAAGTTCGCCCCTGAGTTCTTTATTCTCTTTTTCTATATTGCCTATCTCCTCGGCAGCCGTAGTTAAAAGCTGTTTAACATCTATTTTCTCTTCCTTCTTAACACCCCATATACCAAACCCGGCGATCACTCCAACCAAAAATGTTACTGCAATAGCTATCATTACCGTTCTGTTAAATTTCATTTTCCCTCTCCTTCTTATATAAATTTAATATGGCGTACAGTATCTCTTTTTCTTTGTCTCTGTATTTATACCTTTTTTTTGCTCCATTATCAAGATATTATGGATTCAGGGCCGTACTCTCAGCTCCAGGGACTTGACTTACCGGTCTGTTCTGCTTCAAATTAATATCAAGAGATAACAGAATAAAAAATGAAGATACTTATGTTTTATGCGCCAGTGTTCTGGTTTAAAACCTATGAGAAAGTGCTCCCTCATGTCCCGGACCAGAACATTGAAAACTCAACGGAAAACGCGGTGGTCGTCTTCTATCACGCGGAAGCGGAAGACGAGGATAAAAAAAGCACGGTCCTGACAAAGTTAATAAAGAACATCAAATGGCTTGCCAGAAAATTTAATACTGACAATGTCGTGCTCCATTCATTTAACCACCTGTCTGTTTCAAAGGCCGGGACTGAGTTTACAGGTGAATTGATCTCAGAGGCAAAGGCTCGCCTTGAAAATGTAGGATTGATCGTAGTTGAAACTCCTTTTGGCTATTTAAACGAATGGAAGATCCATGTTGCGGGAGATTCTCTCGCAAAAGTATTTAAAGACCTGTGAAATTTTATATATGATGGAGGTTTGACATGGACGAAATTAAGATTGAACAGAAGGCTGATACATAGATAGAGCCATTTTTCGGCCTATTCCATCGGACAATCCTGAAACCATGATGGCCAGTCTTGCCACGCCGCTATGCCGGCTGACTTTTTGCCGTAAAATGGCTCTATTGGATTTATATGCGAAGCCCTAAATCGGGAAACCGTGAGCTCTTTCTAAGTGGGTGCTTCGATAGGTGCTTTAGGCTTCCTCCTGACACGTGGAGGCTTGCTCACCACATCTGATTCCCGCTCCCGTAAAGAATAACTTGATCCCACGGTTAAACCCGTTTCAGGGTATCGCGATTCTCTCTCTGACTTCATTGTAACTCTTTTCAGAAAGTTGTCAAGGGGTTATTAATTTTACAAATGGGAGTTAAAGAATAAATTATGGCTCAGTAAATAAGAAGCAGGTATTTCTCCTGGCGGATATCCGATTTATCGATCATTTTTTGTTTGTTGGCAGAACCGATATCAGAAAGGGAAAATATAAAATAAAACACAACAGCTATAAAAAGAACCCCTGCCAAAATACTAAAGAAGGACTTGGGCTTTTTATATATCAATAGCGCGAAAAATAATAAAACCACTATACCAATAAGCGGATTGCCCGGAATATAATCAAATAGAGCCTCATAACTTGAAAAATATTCCATAGCCTTAACTTATTATATATCCTAATTTGCTATTTAATTCAAATATTATTTACGCCAGCGGAATTATTGCCTGTCTTGACTTGAACTTAAGGCGCGAAATAACCGGCCGGATCCTGTAAAACAATGAATGTTGTTTCGCCGGGCTCTTTCTTGACATCCGTCCATGATTTGATATACTTATGGTTACTATTTAGAATATTTGCCTGTCCACAGGCTTAGTAACAAAGGGGGATATTATGGAAGATAAACCAACCAGAAAAAAATCGGCCGCGAAAACTCCAAGGACTGCGGCAAAGACTCCGGCAAAGAAAAAACAAACGGATACAAAAGAGAAAACACCTTACATATCAGACGCCACAAGGGAACAGCTCAGCAAGCTCGGGGATAAACTGGGGGAAGCTACTGATAAAGGTGTCCATGTGGCCAGAGACGTAGCTGAAAAAGTCCGTCATTTCGCCATAGAAGCTACTGAGCTTACAAAGCTTAAGATCGAAATACATAAATTTAAAAGCTCCCGTGATAAACTCATATGTGAAATGGGAAGTAAAGTATGGGCGCTATATGAATCCAAAACCCTTTCAGACATTCAAGAAGTTTTAATAGGGGATTTCCAGGAGATGGAGAGGCTGAGAGCGGCAATTGCCAATAAAGAAGTGGAAATAGGCAAGATCAAGCTTTAAATAGTGATCAGTTATCTTTATTAAGCGCTTCAACTACGTTAGCATTGACCTCTTCAGCCGCCTGCAGAAGGGCCGTACTTAGTCCTTTTGCAAGAACTGAAAAATTCGTGCTGTCAAGAGCTTCCTTTTTCGAGACCGTATCGCTGAACAGTTCTTTGCCGTCAGGGGAAACAAGTCTGACATCAAATTCCAGCATACCGAAAAAATCACCGCCGTCATCAAACCTTTCAAATCTCTTAAGGTCTATCTTGAGAAGATAAAAGTCCTCCGGCCTGATATTGACCGCTCTTACTTCCCTGAATATTCCTTCTGATGCAAGCACGTCCTTAAGCTCTTTTCTTACGATCTTGACGGGAGATGTATCCCACTTTGAATATTTGGATATCTTAAGCTCATATTTCGAATCCCTGTACGCGATATAAGGCTGTTTGAGATACCTTTCGGAATTCATATGGATCACGATGGACTCGCTGTTCCCCGCGTTCGCGGCCTTCCTTTCAACAGGTATATAAATCGAGTATATCCTCGTCTCCGGCATGGTCATTGAACATGCCGGTAAAGACAATAAATACAAAACAATTAAGAAACACCCTGCCCTATTCATTTTTGCCTTTTTGTTCTCTGTAAATTAAGCTCCACGGCTTCTGCTTTATCTCCTGCAGGACTTCCTGCAGGTCTTCGGTGGTCTCTGTCAATGATGTCAGGAGATTGGTCAGGTTTTCTGACTGAAGGTCCACAGTTTTTTCTACGGTGCCGGATGTCCCGGCTATGGAATTAGCCGCGTCTTCCAGCGCCTTAACAGTATCACCAGCATTACTTATCAGCTGTGAGATATCTTTTTTGTTATCTCCCACAAGTTCGCTCAGCTCGACAAGCACATCAGACGTACTGCCGATAAGTTCTTCAATGCTGACCACTGTCTCCTCGCTGAAAAGCCTGTCAATATCCTTCAGCAAAGTGTCCAGTGACCTGGCGATCTCATTTACCTTGACCATAAGGAGCTTAAAATCAACACTTTCAACCGACGGAATGGTCTCGCCGACAGCTATTTTTTCCCCGGAGGTTTCCACAATGGAAAGCAGAAGATACGCGTCCCCGACAAAACCGACCTGCGTTATAAACGCCTTTGTTCCTTCAAACAGGTCTGTCCCCATGTTTAAGCCGAGTGTGATGGTAACAGGCTCTCCCGGTCCGGCCGGCGGTTTAATATCCATGACCTTTCCCGCTCTTACGCCCCCCAGCCTTACCTGTGAACCGGGTTCAAGGCCAGCGGCATTCAGAAGCTTGACATAATAAATGTCGTACTTTTCAAAGAACTGCGTACCCCCGACGAGAATAGTAAACGCGCTCAGCA
>CAZNPC010000002.1:65728-70953 GCA_964574765.1 uncultured Nitrospirales bacterium
AAATAATCTTCTGGTGAATATACCTCTTTTTCCGGCTTTCTTTCAAGGAACATCCTTATTCTGTCGTTATCAGACGCCTTTAATTCATCTATTGTACCGGCGAATATGACTTCGCCGAAATCAAGCATAACGACATAATCCGCTATCGTAAACACACTCGGAAGCTCGTGCGTAACAACAATAAATGTCATTTTAAACGCCTGCTTCAGTTTTATTATCAGCTCATCAAGGCCCGCGGCAGTAATGGGGTCAAGCCCTGCGGACGGCTCATCAAAAAATAAAAACTCGGGATCCAGAGCCATTGCCCTGGCAATGCCGGCTCTTTTTTTCATGCCGCCCGAAAGCTGGGAAGGGAAATAGTTCTCAAAACCTGAAAGACCGACAAGGTCGAGTTTCATTCGAATCATGATCTGCATTGTTGACTCTTCAAGCTGTGTATGCTCTCTCATGGGCAGGGCGACATTGTCCGCCAGTGTCAGAGAATTAAGCAGTGCGGCGCCCTGGAATAAAACCCCTATTTTTTTTCTCGTATCATTAAAATCCTTTTCATCCATCCCGGCTATATCTTTATCGTTCATTATGATCTGCCCGCTGGTCGGCTTTAACAGTCCGATAAGGTGTTTAAGCAGTGTGCTCTTTCCCGAGCCGCTGCCGCCGAGAATAACCGTTGTCTTTCCCCTTGGAATGGAGAACGACACTCTCTTAAGGATCTTGACATCCCCGTAATGGGTCACAAGGTCTTTTATTTCTATTGCCTTTTCCATGGTCACGCGAATACGTAAAACAGGGTCGTAAAGAACAGATCAAAAACAATCACCAGAAAGATGGAAGTCACGACTGAAGCAGTGGTCCGCCTGCCGACTTCCTCCGCGCCTCCCGCCACCTTGAACCCCTGGTAAGCGCCGACTATTGTGATCACAATTCCAAATGCCAGGGCCTTTATAAGGCCTGTGACAATATCTTTGATGACAAGGGAATTAACGGTCTGCTGGTAATAGTTATAAGGATGTATCTCAAGCTGTGTTACTGCAAGAAGGAAACCGCCGAGAATTCCTATAAAATCAGCGAATAGTGTAAGCACGGGGAGCATAACGATCATTGCCACAAGCTTTGGAACAACAAGGTACCTGACTGGGTTTATGCCCATGGTTACAAGCGCGTCCACTTCCTCTGCCGCCTTCATTGATCCTATTTCAGCGGCAAAGGCCGAGCCGCTCCTGCCGGCAACTATGATAGCTGTCAATATCGGCGCGAGCTCTCTTGTCAGTGAGACCCCGACAAGGTTTGCGACATATATCATCGCACCTACCCTCTTTAGCTGATAGGCCGCCTGAAGCGCCAGGATTATTCCAATAAATAATGCGATTACAGACACGATAGGGACTGAGTTGTAGCCAACCTTAACCATCTCGGATATGGTGGCCTTTACTCTGATCGCCCTGCCCTTCACCGGGGAAATAAACGACCAGTAAAACGTGCTGTTTATGAGTTTTGACGCGTCGTTTATATCTTGGCAGATCTGATTAGACTTTCTGCCGATGAAACCAAAGAGGTTTTCAACTGTTGATGGCTTCATCCATATTCCCATATATCTCGAATACACTGTCAAGTTTGGAAAACCTGAATATCTCCATAATTGACTCCGGCAGGCCGACCAGTTTCAATCTCCCTCCGTACGTCTTCATGGTCTTCAGCCCCTCGACAAACGTCGCAATACCGGAGCTGTCAATATAAGTAACATTCCTGAAATTCACGAGCAGGGGCTGTATCTTAGCGTCAATCTGCCGCATCAATTCCTTTCTGAGAGCCGGGGATGAGTACATATCAATATCACCGGAAGGTTCAATTACTTTACTGCCCTGATAGTCAACTATTTCAATTTTCATTTTTTTTATTACTGTCCTTTATATATTTGATCAGAATGAGCCTGTTGCCTTTTTCCTTTTTCTCATCAAAAGACACCATATCAAATGCCCGTTTGATAAGGTGTACGCCAAGTCCGCCGGGCCTTACATCTTCAAGGCTTCTGCCCTCTATCAGTTCAGGGTTTGCCTTTACGCCGTTATCATCGATAATAACTTCAAAACTTTTTTGCGTTACCTGGAACCGAACCATGATCTCCTGAGTCGTGTCTCCGCTGTAAGCGTATTTTATAACGTTTGAACATGCCTCATCAACAGCAAGCCTGATATTATCTATATCAGTTTCCTGCATACCATGGATCATCCCAATCCTGGCAGTCACATCCCTGACAAGACACAAATATTTAGGGTGAGACGAAATTGTAATAACTGCCGCATCCTTCATTTCAGCTCCCATTAAACCATTCTTACCTCAACAAAGGTAAGGTCATCAGCCCTTTCAGTGCTCTGCGCAAAATCATCCACATAACGGCAAACCGTCTGTATTAAGTTATCAGCATCTACCTGCCCGGATACAAATTCTATAAACCTGTCAAAACCAAGCCGTTCACCCTGGCTGTTCTTCGCGTCAAAGGCCCCGTCAGTTAGGAACAGCAGTCTGTCGCCTTTTTTCATAGTAAAGCTCCGGGACACATATTCCACCGGCATGATCCCCAGCGGCGGACCGGCCTCGATCGACACTGCTTCTACCTTACCATCAGTCAGCCGCAGAAAAGGAGGATGCCCGGCAATTGAAATTGTTACATGTCCTGTTTCAGTATCTATTATAGAATATGCGGCTGTAAGAAACATGCCCCTCGGCGCGTCGGACAGCCGCGTATTAAGCTGTTCAAAAGTCGCTTCAGGAGAATCAGTCATATGCGCAATATACCTGAACTCGCTGATGATCTTTGCCATGTACAGAGCGGCAGACACGCCCTTTCCTGATACATCACCTATCAGAACACCGATCCTTCCGTCAGCAAATTCTACAAAATCATAGACATCACCCCCTACCTTCTTGGCAGAGACGTTAGATGCCGATACAATTATATTACCCTTGTTGAGAGTAGGCGACGCGGGAAGAAAGCTGTTCTGAACAACTGAAGCGATCTCAAGTTCCTGCCTGAGTTTTTCTCTTTCAATTGACTGTTTGTGAAAATTGGCATTTTCAATAGCAATGGCAATGTTCCTGCAATGGGTCTGAAAAATATCAACATCATAGTCGTCAAAGCTGTCCTTATGCCGTGGATTGAGTATTTCCGCCACACCGATAAGGCCGCCCCTGCCGATAAGCGGGGCTGCTATGAGGCTCTTTGTCTTGAAACCGGTAAGTTTATCAGCGCCTGTGTAGAACCGGCTGTCTGTTGCAGCGTCCTCTATCAGTACGGATTCCAGCTTCTCCGCAACCCAGCCGGCAATGCCCTGTCCTATATCAAGGGTGATCTTGTTTTTCAATTGATCTGATGTTTCTTCCTCCTCACTGATAGCGACTTCAAATTCAAGCTTGTTTGTGTTCCGGTTATAAAGGAGAATGGAACACGCGTCCGCGTCCATAACTTTTTTGGCTTTTTCCATAACAAGCTTGATAAGATCATTAAAATCAAGAGTGGATGATATGATCGCCGAGACCTCTACAAGGGTGTTAAGGTCTTTCACTTTCTTTTCTATACTTCGCAGGTAGTCTCTGGAAACAGTCACTGTGGGTTCTTTTGCCATGGTCAAATTTATCCTAAAGTGAGTCTTTAGATACAATTATAACGGCTAATGCCTTCATTTTCATCTTTTTTTCTTACAGTTACGCTCATAAGTCAGAATTCCCGCTGGTCGTTTCCCGCGGAATATACAGATTTTTTCCACAGAGGTTAAACCTTTTTGCCTTTAGTGCATCTAAATAAGAAAACAGGGAGGTTTAAATGCATAAAACTATTTTATCGGTATTTGCCTTAATAATCATTGTGCTCTCAACACTGGCGGGCTGTACAACTGTAATACGCACCCCGCCGCCGCCAGCAAGGATAGATATCAGGCCCGGCCCCCCTTATAGAGGGGCTGTGTGGATAAATGGACACTGGGCCCGCAGGCACGGCAACTGGGTATGGGCACCGGGACACTGGAGAGAGGGGCCAAGGGGTTGGAAATGGAGACCGGGACACTGGAGATAGTAAATTAAGTAATAAAATACGTGATGCGCAGTAAGCAAAAGCAAAACATTCACCCGTCATGCACCTTATATTGCGCATCACGTATTTTCTGCACTGAACATTAAAAAAACACTTGCTTTTATATTGAAACTGTATTAATTAATAAGTATCACATCTGTCCAAAATAAGTTTTCCTGGACAGCATATAACAAATGAGAAATATGGCCATAATAGATGCAGTATAGTAAGTTGTCATTCCTGTGAAAACAGGAATCCAGAAAAGCAGAGGAAAGTGCTATGATTTTATTAGAAATTCTTCTGGATCCCCGATCAAGCCTGCCTATCGGCAGACAGGTCGGGGATGACTGAAACGGTTAGATGTTTATGAATTTAATTTAGCCTGGATACCTGTGAAAAAGTATATGAATATAAAGGCATTATCCCTGAGACCGCAAAGATCAATATCCGTAATAGTTCTCTTCTTCCTGTTAAGCTCCTGCGCGGGTGTAGAACCCCGTTCTGATACTGCTGATCCATTCGATCTTGGGCTTGGTTTGTTCAGGCAGGGCAACTACAAGGAAGCAATACCTTTTTTCCAAAGATCAATAGAGGCTGATTCTGACCGGGCAAAAGCATTCCTGTATCTGGGAAGGTCTTATTTGAACCTGAACAAATGGCTTAAGGCAGTTCCACCCCTTCGCACTGCGGTTTCTCTGTCCACAGGCGAGATGAAACAGGAGGCTGTAAACGTGCTTCTGGACGCCCTTATGTCAGCGGCGCTTATTGATTTTGAAAAAGGCGATCTTGACTCAGCCATAAACAGTCTTAAAGAAGCGCTTGATCTGAAACCGGACCTTATAAAGGCCAAAGACGAGTTGATTAAAATGCTTTTTTCATTTAGTGATAAATTAATGTCAGAGGGGCTTATAGAAGAGGCAATATCAAAATACAGGGAGATCCTCAAGCTTGCCCCTGAAATGCTCAGGGCACAGGAAGAACTTATCGATCTGCTCTTTAAATTCGCGGAAAAACTGCTGTCAGAGGGGCAGTTAGAGGATGCCATAAAGCAGTATGGTGAAATTATTGAAGTGGCCCCTGACGATCTAAACGCGTATTTAGGACTTGCCCGGGCATTTTTTGAGAGCGGGGATTATGTTAAGGCTATGGAAGCTGTTAAAGA
>CAZNPC010000002.1:71053-91601 GCA_964574765.1 uncultured Nitrospirales bacterium
CCCGGGCATTTTTTGAGAGCGGGGATTATGTTAAGGCTATGGAAGCTGTTAAAGACACCCTTCAGAAAGATCCGTCCAACAGCGACGCCCTGTCTCTTTTCAGAAAACTGCTCACACGATAACAGCTATAAACAGTTTAGCCGTTTATTTCTTTTTGCCCCATGTGCCGTCAGTAGTCTGCACTGACCAGCCGGTCTTTGCCTGCTTTATCCAGCTCTTTGCGAATATCTTCTGGATCTCCGAGACCTTGTCCGGAGGGAAGTTATTTGCCTTGGCTATTTCTGAATAAAGGGCTTTTCTGTCCTTGTTTTCCGCGTCAATAAGACGTTTAAGTTCTGCTTTCTTTTTAAGGTTAAGTCCGTCTGTAGAGCGAATAGCCAGAAGGCCGTCATTTGATATACCGACATTGCCGCTATCCATATAAGGCTTAATTGACGGCGCCCTGTCCGCAATAGATCCTTTTAACGCCCTTATGGCAGGGGTTGTTACGTTAATATCCGCCTCAGCGGCAAAGACCTCTTCCGGACCAAAGGCTGTAAATACAAATCTTATCCCCTGGTCAATAAAGCTCTGGGGTTCTCCTTCTATTGCCGGCTCTTCTGTTTCACCAGACTTATCTCCTTCCTGCTCACCCCATACTTCTTCTACTATTGTATCTGCCGCTTCCCCAACAGCAGCAGCAGGGAAATACACGTTTATTGTCACGCATGCTTGTACTATCATGATTAATAAAAAAATAAGTGCTGTTCTTTTTAATAAAACATTCATAAGATTTTCCTCCTTTTTATTTTCGGAAACATCTGTAGTTTATAAGATAAAAGATAACTGAAAACTAATAAATTATCAATGCAAAATTTAAACTGCTAATTGTTAATTGTGCATTTTACATTTTCTTTGACTTCACTCCACTATTATATCGTCAGTGCTGTCCATCTCCCTTATCCTGTTCAGCCTCTTGACCATTTCCTGAAAAGACACTTTCCGGGTGTAGCTGATTACATTAACTTTCGGAGGGAGCAGACCGCCTTTTACAAGATAATCCCTGCCCCCTTCAGATTCAATGCCTGTCAGCAGGAATTTATCATTTTTCAGCTTTCCCTTAAAACCTATCTTTGAGTACCTGTAGAGTTTGAACATTTTGTATATACCCTGACTTAATACAGAAGCAGAAGCCCCTGAACCAAGAATAGATATCTTGTTCAGAGCTTCAACACTTATCTCCTGGTCTATGCCGCGTCTCTTAACGGTCTCTATCCGGGCATCAAACCCCTGCGCCTGGCCCTGCGCAATAACCAGATCTTTTACGTGGCCCTGAAGTATTCCTGATATATGTCCGAATTCAAACGTATCGGTCAGTTTGCCAAGGTCTATCTCCCGGATCTCTATAGATGCTTTAATGGAAGGGACAGGGCCGAATACATTATTAATTGCCAGGCCGCTCATATCCATTGTCCCTCCAAAAAGTTCCATTGTAATTGTGCCGTCTGTGTTAAAACTGCTGCCCGCAAGGCTTGCTTTAGGGATCACACCGGTAAGTGTTCCGCTGAACTCTGGCAATTTCAAAACCGAACTGAGCTGGTCCAGAGAAATATTGTCTAAATAAACAGACAGTGCCAGTTTTCTTTTTGGGCTAAAGAGTTGGCTGTAGCTTACATTTTCAAACCTTACTTTTCCGCCAAAGACAGGTACTGAGATATCCTCTTTAAAAACAAGAGAATTCTGCCATACAGCAGGAAAAGCCTTAAGCTCACTGATATGGAAATCATCCTTTGAAACGCTCTTCACAATCAAAGAACCAAAATGCTCTATGTCGCCTACCTCGGACACTTCGGGATAAGACACATCAACAGGCAGAACCAGATTAATACCCTTGACAGACATGCCAGAGTCTTTGTCCAGTATGTCTGTATCACTGATATCTATTTTCCCGTTAACATGGAACCTTTCCCGTGTACCTTTCACTGCCAGTGCCAATGATGTCGTACCTGTTAATTCCAGGCGCGAAAGAAAAGGAAATCTTTCCTGAAATGTCTCCCGTATAAAGAAATCATATGCCCTGCTGTTAGTAAGGCCTGCCATATCCAGCTCTGCATCAAGGGTGGGCGATTCTGTCAGACTGGATATCTTACCGGACATCCTTAAGGTTCCGATATCAGAAATACCAAGATCAGAGTCAGTTATCCTGAGCAAACCATCATCCATATTGTACTTCCCGTGAATAGAAGAAGTAAGGTCCCGGCTGCTAAAGTCGCCGTAGAAACTTCCTGCCAAAAGTTCAAATCCTGACGCCCGGGTATCAATAGAGAATTCCGCTGTGCTGTTCTGTGTTAAGTACCTGAAATCGCCTGATAAGTTAATTGATATGCCCTCGCCGGCCATGGAACCGTCAGAAGAGGAAAAGCCTCCGTTTTTAATATCCGCGTTTACAGTGGCAGACACCTCCGGGCCGGCCCCTTCAGGCGAAACTATTGAAACAGCAGAACGCAGAGACCCTGTTCCGTCTACGGCAATCCCCTTTTCATCCAGAAGACCCGCGAATATCTGCCCGGTTTTTTTAAGATCAATATTACTGGTAGTTGTTTCAACCCGCATTCTGAGCGGGAACAGTCCCAATTGTCCCCTGATATCTGTCACGCCTGCTACACGTGAAGATAATGAGGCCTTTGTAATATCAAATTCAAACTCTTCAATATCGATCAGCCCCTGAAAAACAATTACCTGTTCTTCTTCTTTAAATACCGGATGATAAAAACTGCCGCCTCCTGATATTTCTGCTTTTCCGCCGGACGTCTCTAAAAATGTCAGATCAAGACCGCTTAAACGAAATATCTCTCCTTCTTTATTTTGTACCGTGACCTCGCCGTCTTCTATTAAGATCTTTTTAATAGAAAACGGAAAAGAGGGCTTGCCTGTTTTTGTCTTAAGTTTTTCATCGCGTTTGTGCAGTGTTATAAAGAGTTTCGGTTTTCTTATTGTTATTTTGTCCACACTCTTTTTAAGCAGAGAGAACGGGTTGATCCTGATCTCAACATAAGGAACAACTATGACCGGCCCTGCTGTTTCACTTTCTTTCAGGACCAGGTCTTTTATTGCGAGACGGCCGCCTGCTGTTAATGACACTGATCCGATCTCAACCGGCATTTCTGAGCGAGCGTTTATTATTTTCTCGATACGGTCTGAAAAAGAGGGGCTCCTGACAAGAAAATATATCAGGATAAAGAGACAAACAAAAAGGACAGCGCATACGGATATGAAATAATACAGGGCTTTTTTCAGGCCGGACCTGCTTTTTTCAGAGGTTCTCATTAATAAAACAGCTTACTTTGCCGTCAGTGACTGTTGATCTCGTAAATAAGGTGCCTGAGCCTGCCGTTGTTCTTTAAGTCAAAATCAATTATCAGCCTCTGAAGGTCGGCTATATCCGGTTCGTCCCTTTCTTCCTCAAGGGGCCCTGACAGGTAAATTTTGCCGCCCGGCACAAGAATATCAGAAAACCTTTTATTAAGTTCTTCTATGAAATCAGCGTCTACACCCGAAGACAGTCTAATAACGAGCTTTTTATAAACATACCTGATGCTGTGGAAACGGCGATAAAAAAGATTGATCTTCTCAATAGCTTCATCTACAGAGTCACACCTCTGAAACAGGTTGAAGTCAGTCTCATGTATATATCCCTCTGAGAGCAGTTCTTCTCTGAAGAATTTGATCCATTTTGCCCAGTAAGTCCCCCCCGGCTCATCTATAAGCACAAGCGGTAAAGGCTGACGTTTTCCTGTCTGAACAAGTGTGAGGGTTTCCATGGCCTCGTCAAGAGTGCCGAACCCGCCGGGGAAAAGAGCAATGGCATCCGCTTCCTTGACAAAAGCGACTTTGCGGTTAAAAAAATACTTATACGTTATAAGACGGGGATTCCCCATAAGCACGGGGTTCGGCGTCTGCTCAAAAGGAAGTTCGATGTTGACGCCAAAGGAATGTTCCGGCCCTGCCCCCTGATTAACAGCCTGCATAACACCCGGGCCTCCCCCTGTTATGACCATATAGCCAGATTCCACCAGTTTTCTTCCAAACTGACGAGCCATATCATAGACCGGTTCATCAGGCTCTGTACGGGCTGAACCGAAAACAGTAACTTTTTTTACATTTTTATACGGCCCGAAAACCTTTCCGGTAAAACGCATTTCCTTCATGGTTGTTCTCATGAGCTTAAGGTTTGCAGCTTCAGACTCTTCCTGTCCCGCCTTAAGGGCCGCCAGGATCATCTCGCGGACAAGGCCGGAATGACGGATGCCGCCGGATAGACGGATCAATTCATCGATCTTATCGTCAACAGGCCCGTTGGTTCTTGTAAAATGCAGTTCGATCATGATGTGTTAATTTTATATTTTTTGCGTAATGCAATCAATATAATGCCCTTTCGCAGAGTATATATTAACATTCCCCTGTCTTTTTTTATCCGGGTCCGGGCAGTGCCTTAGCAGATGCCCGGCGCATTAAATTCCAGGCATTCCCCACCCGGTGGCTTACCTGCCAATGAATAGCGAGCGATTAGAGAGCGAATTAGATAGTCTGTTTTCACTGCATTGAGGTTTCCTGCAAGGAAACATAAATATTCTTTCTTGACTCAGCCCTTGATTCTGTTATACTTTTCATACAGATAAGTATATACACCGGGGAACGCTCATGGACGATGACAAACCAAAAAAAATAGACGAACTTATAAATGAAAAAAATTTCTACAATGCCACGATCAACAGCCTACCCGGTATTTTCTACATTTTCAACGACGAGGGGAACTTTATCCGGTGGAACAGGAATCTTGAGATCGTCACTGAATACCGTCCTGAGGAGATCTCTAAACTGCACCCTCTCGACGTTTTCGATGAAGAAGATAAGAAGGTCATTGAGGAACGGATCAACGAGACCTTTGTCAGCGGCCAATCCAGCGCAGAAGCTCATCTGATCTCAAAGAGCGGTAAGCGGACCCCCTTTTATTTCTCCGGCCACCGTATGCAGATAAAAGACAAAAACTATCTTGTCGGTATGGGGATAGACATTTCCGACCTCAGGAAAACAGAGGCTATCGCGCAGAAAGAGCGGAGCAAGGCTGAAAATTATTTTGATATCGCTGACATAATGCTTATTGTAATTGATTCGGACGAGAAGGTAAGCCTCATCAATCAGAAGGGAAGAATGGTGCTTGGCGGCAGGGAGGAAGACATTGTAGGAAAGAACTGGTTTGAAACCTTTATCCCGGAAACAATGAGGGAAAATACCAGGAAGGTATTCAGGAAATTAATGGCCGGCGAGGTCAAGTCAGCCAGATATTATGAAAATCTAATAGTGCCTTATGACGGGTTTCAGCGGATGATCGCCTGGCATAATACAATATTAAAAGACGCCTCAGGGAATATTGTAGGCACCCTGAGTTCCGGTGAGGACATAACCGACAGAAAAAGAATGGAAAAAGAAATAAAGAGCCGTATGGACGAACTGGAATCTTTTTACACAATAGCTGTCGGCAGGGAACTGAAGATGAAGGAATTAAAAAAAGAAATTGAAAAACTCAAAGAGGACCTGTCAAAAAAATAAAGGCGGGGTTTTAAACCCGCCTTGTTTATTGTTACTAAGTCTTGTCCATCATATCAACTTCTGACCCGTCTCCTCACTATCATTACTGCCGGGCCGGCCATCAGCATGATCAGCACTATTGCAAGCGGGTATTTTACACTGTATACAACCGGTGTCAGCATTGCCCTTGCTGCCAGCCTTAGTAATTCATGCTGTGCAATATAGTCAGCTATTGGAGGCGAATATTTGTAATACAACCTTACAAATTCCCTGCCCGCTGAATTTGTCAGAAGATATTCATCCCTGAACTGCCTTAAGACCATTACATCATCAGCCATGTAACTGCCGTATGCCGCTGTTGCTATGAAACAGCCTCCGCCTCCACTATCTCCGCCGCCACCGCCGCCGCCTCCACCGCCTCCAGGTGCTGAGGTCGTAAGGATCACAGTGCCGGGCTGAGGACCGGGATCAAACGGCTCACCAATTGCAACAAATGAGCCTGAGACTATGCCCCAAAGAAGATGCGATGTTCCGGAACTCCTTTGTGTCCACGTTATTCCATTAGGCGAGGTTACTATTTCACCCTCGCCTCCAACCGCAACAAAGGTGCCGTCTCCGTAGGCAACTCCATTAAGGGCATTTGGTGTACCTGAGACACGTGTTGTCCACGTTATTCCATCCGGCGAGGTTAGGATCTCTCCATTAACACTATCAAACCCCACTGCAACAAAAGTACTGCTGCCGTAGGTAACTCCATAAAGGTCATATGCCGAATTTGTGTTCCGTGTTGTCCATGTCACTCCACCAGGCGAGGTTAAGACCGTGCCATTGTCTCCAACAGCAACAAACGTGCTGTTGCCATAGGTAACTGCCCAAAGGATATTTGTTGTACCTGAAGTGCGTGGTGTCCATGTTGTTCCATTCGGCGAGGTTAGGATCTCTCCATTAACACTATCAAACCCCACTGCAACAAAAGTACTGCTGCCGTAGGTAACTCCATAAAGGTCATATGCCGAATTCGAGTTCTGACTTGTCCACGTTGTTCCATTAGGCGAGGTTATGACTGCTCCATTGTCTCCAACCGCAACAAATGTGCTGTTGTCATAGGTTACTCCATTAAGGGCCTCTGTGATAGTTGAGTTCCGTGGTGTCCACGTTGTTCCATCAGGCGAGGTTATGACCAAACCACTGACACTGATATCATCAAACCCCACTGCAGCAAAAATACCGGCTCCATGGGTTACAGCATAAAGAAACGAATAATCTCCTGGCTGGCTTTGAACCTTCCAGTTGTCAAGATAACTGGCTGTGCCGTTTACCTCAATTAACTTATCTACCATTGTCATGTCCGGCGTGCCAAGAACCATACCTATTGAATACCGTAGGGTATATGTGCCGTTTGCAGCTACAGGCACATTCACGTCAAAGAGCATACTGCCATTCGCAAGATTCGTATAAACATGGGTCGGCCCTGTATAGCACCGCCAGGTATAGCCTGGTGTTGGATAAGTTGTGGTCATGTATCCGCTATCAGCTGGGTTAGGTGTCTCAGGGCCGGCAGTTACAGGGTTTGTCCCGTCATATGTTCCGTTATATGTCGCGGAAATAACGGTCCATGTATCAGGGATCGCGATACAGCCGACAGGGGCATCAGAAAGAGAACCGACACTCCATGCCATGAGCATTACCTCAATATTGATATTTGTACCGCTTGGGGTATCTGCCGGCTGGATGACGAAAAATATTAAACAGCCTGACAGCATAAAAACCATAAGCAAAAGAACAACAGGAATAATCTTTCTCATAAATCCTCCCTTTTATAAAAAATCTATAAGTCAGAAATTGTTAGAGGTTCTACTATTATTGTAAACAGGTATAAATTACTATGTCAAACAGGGTAATACTTCGCAGGCAGTAAGAAGGCCATAAATACTTATATTTTTTTCCTTGCCCGATAATAAGCAGCTCGGAATTCTTTATTTGCCGGATTAAGTTCAACTGCCCTTGAGAACTGCTCAAAGGCATCGCTGAACCGTCCCATCAGTTCATATGTCCGTCCAAGTGAATATGCGGCATTGGCGCTGTCCGGGTGTTCGGCAATTCGCTCAAGGCCTATGTTCAGGGCGTTCCTCAGGTACACGGCCGCATTATTCTTATCCCCCATCAGATGATAGGTCTGGGCGAGCGAGCGGTTAACAGAGGCCCTTTCAGGATATTTATCATAGCGTTTAAGGTCTATCGCAAGGGCACGGCTGCAGTACTCCCTGAATTTATCTTTGTCGCCGCTTTTTGAATAAACATCCGCTATTTCCCTGATCAGCGCTGTATCCCCGGGTCTGACAGCAAGCAGTTTACCGTATAGATATAAAGCTGTTTCCCACTGTTCGTAATAAACGTAGCGCCGCGCGAACTTTTCAACACCGTTCTCAAATCGCTGTTCAACTGCCGCCCTTCTCACAGGAGAGGACTGAACAAGATATGTTGTTGCAGCAGAAAGACCGAGAACAACCAGCACCCCTGCAAGGACGGTCAGCATCAGGTGCTTTGAGTCCTTACCCGCCCATGATGAGGAATTATGGATATCAAGGTTCCGGGCCTGCGAAAACACATACTGAACGGTCATAACTGCCAGGGCAAAACCCAGCAATAACTCGGCGAGTTCAGGCTCGTTAAAATTAAACCGGCCTAATTCAAGTACAGCGGCAGTAATAAAAACAGGCCACAGGTATAAAGGCGGGGCCGCAAGGCCTTTAGCATCCAGCCGGTCAGCCGGCCTCCAGCGCAGTTTCAGCGCCAGGGGATAAAGCAGGCCGTAAACAATCAATCCAACGGTCAAAAGATATTCCATAACATTCTTGATGGTTGTGCTGAACGGCCCTGTTACAAAATTATGGAGATTGGTTTCCCCCTGCAGATTATGTTTTTGAAAAAGATCCGGCGAAGACCATCCGAAAATACGCTGTCCCCATGATATCTCCTCCATCGCCACATAGAAACACGAAAGAGCCAGCACAATAAAGAAAAATCGGTAGCGCGGCAGGGAAATTGACGCCCTGACAGAAAAGAGCAGGACCATCAGAAAAAAGTAAACCTGGGTCCATTCACCTATAAGGTCCTCATATGTAGCATTCATATACGCAATAGGATATTTGAATGCCATTATCGTATATGCCCCGGCAATAATCATAAAGATTGCCCAAACCGTTATTTTATGCATTTTAAGTTTTAACATGTCAAGCGTACCTTCCGGGAATAAAAAAGCCGCATACTCAGATATCCTTAATGATTTCAGAATTAGCCGGGAATTTCAATATTATTACATCCCGTAAATTCATAGAGGAGGATAATACAGGTTTCCGGGGGTCAGCTTTTCGCTGACATTACGGGGAATCAATCATTGACGTTCTTTTATTACTTTATTGACAACTTCTATCAGCTCATTATCAAGAAGGGGCTTCCGTAAAAACTCTTCTCTTCCTCCCGCGCGGACAAAGTCTATCTGATTTCTTTTTATTTCTTCAGGGTGTCCGGAAATGAGAACGACCTGGCTGTCAGGATGCATTTCTTTTATTTTTTTGCAGACCTCAACACCATTCATATTCGGCATCACAAGGTCAGTAATGACAACAGCGGGCTTCTCTTCTTTGGCTATTTCTATGGCCCTGCTGCCGCTTTCAGCCGTTCTAACCGTGAATCCGGACGACTCCAGCTCTCTCTGCCAGCCGACAAGAACAATTTCATCATCATCAATTAACAATATCATTATTTTCCCCATTAATGAATTGCCGGCAGTGAAACCGTGATTTTAGCCCCCTTGCCAAACTCACTCTCAGCCTTAATTTCCCCTGAATGGTTTTTTATAATACCATAAGACACGGAAAGACCAAGACCCACACCCTTACCGTACGCCTTTGTTGTAAAGAACGGATCAAATATTCTGTCAATATTTTCCTTGAGTATCCCGCTTCCATTATCAATAAATATCATTTTAACATGCCTTTCATCAGCCTCAACTTCCGTCCGGATAATAAGCCTGCCCCTATCCTCCATTGCATCTACGGCATTGACAATAATATTTAGAACCACCTGCTGCAGTTCGGTTATATTTCCCCTTATCCCGGGGAGTTTCCCGTTATATTCCTTTGTCAGCTCGATCTTCTTTTGTTTTATCTCATTACCAATCAAACTCAATGTAGATTCAATTACTTCCTGCAGATCAAGGTCTGAAAATTCGCCCTCTGACTTTCTGGAAAAGGAACTGAAATCCTTGACTATTTTTGCCATATGCCTGCAGGAGTTGAACATAAGAGTCAAGTCCTTATATTCCTCCGATTCTATCGCTGCTTTTCCCCTGAAGTGTTTAATCAGCGATACCAGTCCTGACAGGGGCGAGTTCAGTTCATGCGCGAGGCCCGCGGCGAGCTGCCCCATTGCGGAAAGTTTTTCTGATTGAACTAACTGGACCTGCGATGCTCTTAATTCGCTGGTCCTTTCTTCAACTTTTTTCTCCACCGCGTCGTAAAGCAGGGCGTTCTTCAGGGCGATCGCGCCCTGGTTAGCGATGGTACTTAATAGTTGAATATCCTCGTCGGAGAACATATCCCCCGAAAGTTTTTCTCCAAATATCATCAAAAAAGTCAATTCGCTGTCTATAAATATTGGAACTACTACTTCCCCCATATAGGGTCCTAATTCTCTTTCGATATTATCTGCCTTGTATTGCCCGGTCTCCTGCCTCAGTTCTTCTTTAAACTGGATCTCTTTTCTGTCGTTAAGGAGTCTGACAAGCTGAGATTCTGAAGAAATTTCCCCGGGATGCCTAATGTCATGGTCAGACGGCACGGCCTTAAACTGCCTTGAATAAACCACTTTGAAATGACTGTTTTCTTTTGATAGCAGATAAGCGCTTTTCAGTTTTAATATTGAATATATCGGCTCTACAATGATCTCATAAACATGTTTTAACGTGATTGTCGATACAAGTTCACGGCCTACCTGTTGTATTACCATGTAGTAGTCATATGATATCTTATAAAATATTCTGTCTATTAACAGCTGGACCCTGTTCTTGATCGGGTTAAAAAGAGTCGCGATAACAAGTGCGGAAACAACCGTAATGGAAAAAGAGCTTATACCTGCAAGATCAGAGAGCATTTCAGTCATGAAAAGCACGAGCAGGATAAAAAGGCCTGTTAAAACTCCGGCAGAAATGGAGTAAACGAGGCTTTTTCTGAAGACAAGATGTATGTCTACCAGTCGATTGCGGAGGATAGCGTAACCGAGAACAAATACGTACAAAGATATGCCGAAATTTCCAAACTGATATAACGCGTCTATATGGAACATCGGCAGAAACGTGACGGACCCGCCTAAAAAACCTGTCATAAAGCCAAAAATTATGTACAGGAGCTGTGTGCGTTTGAAGCCTTGCGATTTGGGGAGAAACCTGAAGAGTTCATAGTAGCTAAGAATCACAAACAGAGCATAAAAAACAAATCCCAAAAAATAGTAGGGGTTTATTTCGATAAAAAATATACCTGAAACTATTCTTGTTTTATTGAAAATATATCCTGTGGTCAGGCTGACGAGAATAAAAAAAACTGCCTGTGAATATCCAAAAATAAGCAGTTTCCTGCGCCGAATGCCGATAAGATATGCCACGAGATGAAAAAATAAAGGCCCAATAAAGAAACCTCCAATATGCGCAATTTTCCACCCCAAGAGCGCAGCGGCGGCAGAATCCGCTATCCCGACGACAAACAGGCCGGCGCCCCATACTGATAACGCGAGATTAAACAGCAGTAGCTGCCGGTGAAGCTTTGTTTTGCCGGAAATTAGCGTTACTGCGGCTAATACAATGCTGGTTATACATACAGATAAAACTGAAATTGCAAATAAATTCATATAATTAACATACGTTTTCCGCGGTAAATTGATACTTAGACCGGTCTACCTGCCAGTATTATTATTATAACAAATACGAATGAACGGATTATCGGGAAATGAGGTTTATATGGAAGATTTAGACCGTTGCCGCGGCTGTTAATCCGGACAGTTGAGGATCCTGCTGATGACCACGCCTTTTCTTTTTGTGTATTCATCAGAGTCATTGATCCCTTCAGATACTAGAGATTCCTTGGCGGTACAGTATTCCTTAAGAAGGTCAGGGTCTCTCTTGAGACGTTCACGAAATGTCCGGAATCTCTGAACTTCCTCGTTATCTTTTTTCAAAACATGTATATAAACGGTAAATGATTCTCCTTTGAAATTGTAAATGCCTAAATACATAGGCCTGTCCTCCGGCCACTGGCAGGCAAATTCATCACCCTGCTTACAAAACCCTATAGACAGCAGAATTTCTTTGGTTTCTTCGAGCTTTCCCTCGGGGTACAATGCCATAAGATCAATAATTCCCTTTCCACAGCTCCCGGGAACAGCTGTACTGCCGATATGCTCTACGTCGAAAATGTCTGATACTGCAGCTATCTCTTTTATCAATTCCGCGGCAACAACAGGGTAATTCTCGTCATATTCCGCATAGGTTAACTCTGATCTTTGTGAATGCTTTAATAGTTTCATTTTTTAGTCCCGATCTAAATAATAGCGTTCTTCTCCTTACTCAATATTTAATAACAAGAACCGTGCCAAACATTATTGATTTACAATTAATCTAGACATTTCAATAGGTTGAGGCAAATTAACGCATATGAACCGTTCTTTTTTTTGGGTAAAATTCACACAACATTCTATGCAAACCCCTAACAATAAAGCATGTAACTGATTGATTTTAAGCCTATTGACAGCTGTTGCCAAGAAAGTTTACTATATGCATACATTGTTTGCTAAGCTAAAAAGGAGGATAGCTTGTGGATGTCCCGCACGGAACAGCCCGGAGACTGCGCAGTCTCAGAGTAAGGCTTGAGCAGGTAAACCGGTCATGGACCGTTCATGACTATGAATCGCTTCTCAGGTTCTTTGTTAATATCGTGCCGAAGATATTGGACGCTGAACGGTGCAGTATCTTTCTTGTGAAACCGGGAATGGATACGATCTGGCTCAAATTCGGCACAGCCCTGAAGGAGAAAGAGATCAAGGCTCCGCGCGAAGGAAGTTTTGTTGGAAAGGTGATTTCCTCCGGCAGGCTTCTTATTGAAAATAATGCGGCAAAGACCCCGGGTTATCACCACACCGCCGCGAAAAGTACGGGTTTCAGGGTACGGAACCTCATATGTTCGCCGATCCACAGCATAGTGGAAAAACGTGTAACAGGGGCAATGCAGGTTCTAAATAGAAAAAACGGAAAAGGATTTACATTGCAGGACGGGATTCTTTTTGAGGAAATCGCGAGGTATCTGTCAATGGCAATCGAAAACATAGTTCTGAATGACGAAATTCTGCAGTTATCGAACCGCCTGAACAAAGACTTTAAAAAACTTTACGATCAGGAGGATGCGTCTTCTGAATTTATCGCCGAAAGCCCGCTAATGAAGAATATTCTTGAAACGGTGCAGACACTGAGTACAACTCCTGTAAACGTTCTGGTACACGGGGAAAGCGGCACCGGGAAAGAGCACATTGCCCGCATGATCCACAGCAAAAGCGAACGAAAGGACAATCCTTTTGTGTCAGTCAACTGCGCTTCCATACCCGAAAACCTCATGGAGAGTGAGTTCTTCGGCTATGAAAAGGGGGCATTCACAGGAGCGATGTCAGCCAGAAAAGGGCGATTTGAGGAAGCCAGGGGAGGGACTCTGTTCCTGGACGAGATTGCCGATATGCCGCTTGTCATGCAGCCGAAATTTCTCCGCGCAATCCAGGAAGGGGAAGGCAGCAGGCTGGGTAACAACAGGGTAATCCGCTACAGCCTTCGCATTATCAGTGCAACGAACAGAGACCTGCACAAGAGAGTATCAGAAGGCCGTTTCAGGAACGACCTCTTTTTCCGGCTCTTTTCAGTAGATGTCTACCTGCCCCCATTAAGGAAGAGACCGGAAGATATAATTCCTTTAACCATGTATTTTCTTGATAAAGTAAGCCGGCACTTTGACAAGAAAGTTACCGGCTTTTCTTCCGATGTACTAAACCTGTTTGAAGCATATCCGTGGCCGGGCAATGTGCGTCAGCTTCATCACGAAATCGAACGTCTTTTGGCCCTTACTCCCGAAGGAGAACAAATAACCCTCAGGAACTGTTCTCATAACATACAGCGCTGGCGGCAGGGTCTTCAGGACCTTAATCTGCATCCGTCACAATCTCTGCCTAACAGGGTGCGTGAGCTGGAAATCCGCTGCATCAACGAGGCACTCAAGAAAACTGGAGGGAATAAGCTCAGGGCTTCAAAGGTGCTCGGCATTTCAAGAGTGGGGCTTGACAATAAGATCGTGCGTTACAATATTGTTGCCCGCATCAAAAAACAGATAGGAACGCAGTAAAAAACAGCAGGGAACAGATTCCGTCAAGTTGCGCACGGGTTTACAGGAAACGACTCGTCTCCGGATTTCCACTCGTACACCTGATACCCGTCGACAACCTTATCAGCCGGAATAAACCCCTCACTGTCCCGCATGAGTTCGATGGCCGCTTCCGACATCCAGATACTGTTGGGTAAAGCGTATTTCTGCAAATGCCCGGCGACATCGATCACCCGGTCACTCATTTCTTCCATTGGTATGGAGTCATCATAATACGCAGCCCCGGAATTTATGCCGCAGCATACTCTAAAATCCTTCTTTATTGACTTAATGTTTTTATTAAAACCTTCCAGTCCCGAAATTATCTCTACCGCTGTTCTTACTGCGGTATCAACTGATGAGAAACAGATCATAGCTCCGTCAGCGGTCCAGGCTGATTTCAGGGCACCGTTTGCCCTTATCTTATTATCTACATATTTTTTATATTCCAAAAAATCGCGCTCTACTATCCCGCTTTCTTCATTCTGTTTTATGCCGTCCGGGTCTACAATATTAATTGCAAGAAATGTGAGGTCCCTGCTGGCTTCATCGATCTTTTTCTTTGTCTTGGCAAACAGCGCCAGCAGCGCCTCCCTCTCTTTTTTATTTGAAACATTAACAGTCTCAAATTTGTTCTCCATAGGAGAGAGAACCGCCGCTTTATCTGAAAGCTTCATCTTTCCCTTCGTATTATCGTAATCTTTTTTCATGGTTACCAGGGTGGCTTTTGTCTTAAAACTCCATTTTTGGCCCATGAACATATAGCCCAGAGAAAAAGCGATGGTAACTACAATCCACCCTGTTATTTCCTTTTCCATTATTTTTGACGGAACGACAATGCCGAGAAGTGAAGATACGGAATCTTTGACGTTTAATGCGGCTCTCACAAATGTATTCGAAGAAACGTCACCGAACAGATGTACAATCAGAGACAGAAGAAATGCAACACCGGTAAAAAAAGCGCAAACAGCAAGAAACTGCATAAAATATGAAATTAAATGATAATGGATATTGATTTCGCCGGCGTTTTCCTCTTCAATTTGCTTTTGTGATTTTGCCGTCTTACCGCTGATTCTATCGGCTTTCCATTTTTCATATTCTTCCCGTGTTTGAAATTTTGATTCGCTTGACTTATCCACTGCTTTTTCCCCTGTTCTCAGGACATATTATACATGCGGTATTTTTTATATACACTAAATTCACCATCAAAATCAATATGAAGCATCAGGGTGCGGTACCTGGTGGAAAATCCAGTATGAACCGTATTATTCAGGGAAATATTACAATATGATCGAGCGAAATTGCAACGTAAAGCGCACGAGCGGTATAACACCTGAAAACGCGGGGAGCACGCAAAAGTCTGTTTATCCCTGCGCAGTTAAGGCAAAACCGGAGGAATGTTTATTATATGTTCATTATAACGGCGCTTTCTCCAGCATCCTGATCTGAAGCGCGCGCATCTCTTTCTTGAGCTTTAATATTGTTTCAGGTTTAGTGTCCGGATTACGGGAAGCTTCAAAATAATCAAATTTCCTGTTATGCATCTCTCTCCTGGTATCAACGGTATCGTCAAGGAACTTCCTGCGCGATTCTTCATCGCCGGAACCCATCATGCGGCCCCCGTATCCAGGTCCCATCATTCCCATGCCGGAACCCATCATGCGGCCCCCGTATCCAGGTCCCATCATCCCCATGCCGGAACCCATCATCTGGCCGCAGGGATAATAACCCCCAGCCCGCTGCGGAGCTTCACTGCCCATCATATGTCCCTGCATCTGGGTATAGCCGTAACCAGCCATTATTACCAGGATAACCATGCTTATTAGAAGTATAAGCTTCATAATAACCTCCTTTGTTTTGGTTATATATTTAAAGGAAAGTCCTTATCTTTTCAATAGCATGAAATCAGATAAATGTCTACCTAATTCCGGAGAATAAAAAAAGGGGGGGATTAATTATCGTTTCTGGTGAAATGCGCGTCTCTTGCTAGTTTCATAGCAATTTCACTACGCTCTTCTTCTCTTGCAGGCCAATTGATAATATCTGCGTGTCGTTCTGGTGGTTCTTGACTGACGACATCCAATCCGTGATTTCTTACAACTAACGCAATAAGGTCTGCCTTGCCTACTAGAATCTTATCTTGAGGTTCAGCAACCATCCTTAAGCCTATATCCCAAATGTCTGCCTCAGCAACATCAGATGTTCTGAAAACAGACAATCTAAGATCTGCGGGCGGTTTAAATACTTGCCACCTTACAGAACCGTCTTTTCTTGTGTGGTGTTCTAGAATAAAGCGCGATAAATTCTCTGAAGAGGAAATTGGTGACAAAGTACGTGGATCCCTTTAATCTACCTCTTGAATATGGTCTATTACTACCTTGGGTATGGAGTTAGCAAAAACTTTAGCCCCACGTATACTATTTGGCCCATATAGGCCTGCATAAATTAATTGATTTCCCCCAGATACACTAACAGCAAATAATCTGCTAGGATTTTCATACCACTCAAACACTATTTCACCATTTGGACCTCCCGAAATATCTGGTCTTGGCAACCATGATGGCAGATCCTCTATAAAGCTCCTCGCCTCCCAGTAAGCATCTGGCGTTATAGAAGACGCGCCATACCCATCCCAATTCTCTACAGAACATTTCTGATATACTTCATCAAGTGAACTGATATTTTCGTTTACACGACTTGTAACTTTATTTTCGAATTCATCTATTGCTTGCGAAAAAAGTTCTTCAGTCTTGCGTGATTCAGGCCCAAATCCTCTCATAGCAAATCCTATAATGCCATCCATGTCTGCACATAAAGTTGCATTACTCATTATAAAATGCCTCCAGTTTCTTTGTAATGCTATTAAAGAAAATTCTATTTTTTAAAACCCTTAATGATTCTAGTATATCCCAAATATCCTCTCTAATGCCATTGGGATCAAATCTAAATACATCAATGTCCAATATCACGGGCACAAATTCTGGCTTCTTAACAGGTTCAAGAGCTTGAACAATAATTGCCTGTGCTTTAAACTCCGGCACAGGAAGCACTATGCGCGTAAAATAATTATTTATTGCTTGAGGAAGTTCATCTGGGACTGACGGCGGTGCAGTTAAATAATCAACAAATTTCCAAGGTGCATCTTTTGTTGGTAAATTTAAGTTATTTATGTAGCGCAATGCGACTCTTGTAATAAGTTCTGCTGATGTAACTTCTTTATATGATTCCCATAATCCTCTTGCTTGATCGCGAAGCCCCTCCCATGATTCATATGGCTTCAATTTACTAAAAACAAATTCTTCCTTTAAAACTTGAACAACTTGCTGTTTGTCCTTAGATTCAAAACGGTATCCTACAATTTCCTCAGTCGTAGGCTCAAATGTTTTTCCCTTAGCGAATTCAAAACGCCCTTCAAATTTTTTTACTTCTTGTTTTTGGGGATAATCATCTTTTGATAAGCCACTTAGGGAAGCTAGATTGGTAGCGTCAAAGTCATCTGATAGTTTTGCCCTAATATTAATGACTGCTTCTGTTATGGGTGCGTTTTTAAGTAAGGGATATTGTTCCATCTTTCTTAACAAACCATTCACTTATTTGATTATATCAAATATAGCATAAACTGAGTGTAATCCACTGTTTTGCTTATTGCCTGTCAACTGGTTATTGCTCCCCGGACAGGGATTTTGCTGAGAATCAACTTCTGAAAAAAGAGTCTGGGCGCTTGCTCCATTAAGACGAAATCTTGATCTTTATCAGATTTTTAACTTGGCCTTCTGCCTGCATTTTTTAAAGAAAAGCTTCATTCTCAATGTGTTATGGCACTCTATAATTTTAGGATATTTTCAGTTACATTTTGGTACATTACGCAGACGCTATGGCCTGACCGTTCTAAGGCTTGTTTAGTACACCTACGAGTCAATTATTCAGAGGGATTGAAGTATTAAGGATTGACAAGAGAAATAAAGCATGACGTAAAATTCTCCGCTGCGTACCGAGTATGACATTTACATGCAAAATAATATTTTGAGTTCAAAAAATATTACAAATGCAAAAGAACACCGCTGGTACGCATGCGGAGCAATGCATTGAGCCAAATTTTTGATTACCTATTTAAAAAAATCCATCATTTTTTCCATAAATTATGGATTAATTCTCTACGTTTTTCATAGCTTGACCAATTGCTAATTTGGCCTTTTTGTTTTGTGAAATCCAAAGCACGGGCAATGTCATAAATCATTCCATCAACAGCTCCCAATACACAAGCTTCAACAGGATCATTTATATCTAATTCTTTAAGTAAATTCCCGACATACTTCCGATAATTGTTGCTATTTGTGATAAGAGACCCTTTATGTAAAAGGAGTTCTATAACAGCATCATTTTTTGTCATGACTTCATCCTTTTTATTCTGTCGTTAAAGAATTATTTAAAAAATATTTTCCTGCCTTTCTTTCGCCTTCATATCTTACCCTTCCTTCTCTGAGCAAAAAACCTATAATTGACCAAGCAAGATAATTGTTATGTTTCCCCTCGAAATCTGATTGTAAATGTAAGTCTTTGACTATTTTGGCATTTGTGACACCATCAGGGTGTTTAATCAGATATTCCAATATCGCATCCTTTAGTAATGATAGACCTTTCTGTGCTCTGTTCAATGAGGTCATCTACCACCTCCATTATGTGTTTTATTTTATTTTTTCCGCTCAGCAAAAGACATATATTCTGTGTATCACTTTTTCAATCTTTCAGTTTGGCAAACAATTAAGAGTAATTAGCTGGCAGAAGCGAACTATTCATCAAGTAACGCGAATTTCAGCGCAAGGCATGGCAAACGCCCTTCTTTTTTTGTGATTTTTACCTGGTTTGCAATTCTTTTAAAATAAGTTTGTGATCAGCCCATGGCACCGGGTCAGTTAGCAATGCCCTTAAAACGTCAGTTTGCATGTGGGGAACAAATACATTTTGCCATTTTTTTACAAGTTCATCAGAATTATTCAACCACTCTATTAGATTTCTTGCTCTTTGTATGGATAGGCTATGTGGGCTATTATGTTTAAGTTTATATTTAGCCTCAGCCAGAGAATTGCTCATGGTAAAATTGCGAGCTGCCTGTAAAATCGGTTCCCTAGTATTCGCCATAATAACAAAAATTGCGGCAAATTGATCTACTACATCTTCATCCTTATAAAAGGGTGATCCCCACAAATAAAGAAGACTGTGTCCAAGCTCATGAAGATATGCAAACGCAAAAACCTGATCCAAACCCTTATCAACTAAATCATCTAGATATTCATTGCAAATTGTAATGTTTGGATTTGAATACATATTTATTTCACCACAATTTTTCATATAAACATTAAAGTCTCGAAAAATAAATATCTTTTTAATTGCAGCATACATTCCCTCTATGTTTTTTTTCTGGTCTATGTGTGTTTGCGAAGGACGCGAATATAATGCACTAATATCAATAGTTACTTGCTTGGAAGAGAAAATGCTATCCCGATTATCAAGAACTAAAACATAATCATTATGATTTGAAATTTGAAATTTGAAAGTACTTGAATTTCTTATACTTCCCGAAGCATTCCTATAATAAGAAAACTGCTTTCCTTTAATGAAGGACATAAAATTATCCCCGTCAAGAAACCATATTTTTATGTCATTGCTAAGCCCACCGTAAACATTTATTTTGAACTCTAAATTGCCGGGGAACAAATCAGGAAGTACCAACTGCGTATATGTTCCAGGTCCAACAGTTCTAGTTTCATCATTATAAAAGATTACGGAAGGTTCCACATAAACATCTGCTGTAGCTAAATTGTTTGCGCCATAAAAAGAGATAAGAATTAATATCAATATGTTGGATAAATATTTCATTAGATATTACTTAAAATTCATTAGTGCAACAGTAGGTGTGTCGGCATCAACAGGATATATAATAGACTGTGGAAGGTTACCCTTATACCCCCGATTTTTGATTTCGTACTTTTTTTTGGTGGAGACCATTTTACACACCTCCATTATTTTGAAATTATGTTATAGAATTGCTCTTGCGTCATAGGTATTGGCCCTTCCGTAGCTAACAAGTGTTTCTATAGTATTTCTTAGTTATATCAGATTAATCAACCATAATCAATTAATTTTTACTTTATTTAAAGAGTTTTCTTTGTTTTTTAACTCAACAGCCATCTTAGGCCAGAAAACCTGAGAGATGCTGTTAGCGTGCTTGATGAAGACAAGAACATGGTTACGTTTTGGGGGAAATAAAAGGGGCTACTTTCATAACCCTTTGAATTTGCTGGCGTCCCCAAGGGGATTTGAACCCCTGTCGCCGCCGTGAAAGGGCGGTGTCCTGGGCCAGGCTAGACGATGGGGACAACAGTCAATTGTCGATTGCAGAATGCGGATTGTGGAATTAACCCTTGCAAACATTCTCGTTTGAAAGTCCGAATTCCGAACTCCCAAATCCACAATCAGAAAATATGGTGAGCCGCGTTGGATTCGAACCAACGACCCACGCCTTAAAAGGG
>CAZNPC010000003.1:0-60613 GCA_964574765.1 uncultured Nitrospirales bacterium
TCAGACCGGTAAAGCAAAACAGAATTATTTCCCTCTTCCTCCGGACAATCCGCTTGTTCCGACAGAAAGAGAGTTTACCGGCTATGCATGGCTCGTTGGTGCGGACTTTGACCTTAATGAAATGATCGACCTCAACGCGGAACTTGCCTATGGAAGCGGCGACAAATGCAACTATGCGATGCCAAATTCCGACTCAGCCTGCGGAAGCGTAGACAGCGGAGCCAAGTATGAAGGGTTTGTAACCACACTGGGCAGTTCCCAGCACTATACTTATGTGTATGAGTACAGAGTAAGGTCTGCAGCCGGCGCAACCGGTACAGGCCTGGCCAGTACCTGGTATGTAAACATTGGCGGAACTGTAGAAGCGGCACCTGATCTTTCATTTGCTGCTAATTTATACTTCCTCCAGGCATCCAAGCCTGTTGCTCTCAACGGAGCCAGGAATATTGACGGTACGTCCTTTACTTCCAAGGATCTTGGAATTGAGATCGATGCAAAGATGGAGTACCAGATCGAGAAAAACCTTGTGTACTATGTTGAAGGCGGCTATATGTTTGCAGGCGATGCATATGATATCCCGCAGGTATGTTCTGCTACAGCAGGTTGCGGATCGCCAGTCCCTGCGTCTATTCCTTTAGGCGCCATTATTCCCGGCAACAATGAATCACCTGACAATGCCTATGCTGTGAGACACGGTCTGCTGTTATCGTTCTAATACTTCGGCTGGGCTCAGTATACAGCTCGTCATAAAGAAAGGCGTCCCGAATTTCGGGGCGTCTTTCTTTTCGTCTTTGCTGTCCCACCGGATATAAAAACAACCCCGGGCGCAAACTCATATTAATGGTTCTGACTTAAGAACAGGGATGTTCGGAGTTTACTTGTCATTTTTTAATTCATAACTTATAATTTCTTTTCATTAGTAGTAAAATAAGGGATCCATTATCAATATATTAAAAGGAGCATATAAATGTCAGGACATTCCAAATGGGCTTCTATCAAACATAAAAAAGCCATAGTAGATGTAAAAAAAGGCAAGGTATTTTCCAAGGTATCAAAAGAACTCAGTGTAGCAGCCAAAATGGGCGGGGGAGACCCTGGAATGAACCCGAGACTCAGGCTCGCGGTTGACAAGGCCAAGGATTCAAATATGCCTGCTGATAATATTAAAAAAGCAATCATGAAAGGTACCGGCGAGCTCCCCGGTGTGTCATATGAAGAGACTGTTTACGAAGGATACGGCCCTGGCGGTGTTGCATTAATAATAGATGTACTTACAGACAACAAGAACAGGACAATATCAGAGCTCAGGAACGTAATGTCCAAAAACAGCGGAAATATCGGTGAATCCGGATGTGTTGCATGGATATTTGATAAAAAAGGATACATACTGGTTGATAAAAAAACCATAGATGAGGATGTTCTTATGTCTGTTGCCCTGGACGCCGGCGCGGATGATGTCAAAAACATGCCTGACGAAGACAGTTACGAGATCATAACATCCCCGGAAGAATTTAACAGGATCAGGGATTTCCTTAAACAGAATAAAATTGAACTTAAGTTTTCAGAAGTTACCATGATACCGAAAAATTATGTAAAACTTGAGGCTGATGATGCTAAGAAAATGATCAAGCTGATGAATATTCTTGAGGAACATGACGATATTCAGAATGTATACGCGAATTTTGATATCCCGGAAGACATTCTATAAGAAAACATGCGTGTAATTGGAATTGATCCAGGAACTGCATGCTGCGGTTACGGGATCGTAGATATAAAGAATGGTTCTCTGGTCTACATTAAAGCCGGGGACATTAAAATGAACAGCAAGGACGCGCTGCCTGACCGGCTTAAGGTCCTTTATGATTCATTGAAATCAGTTCTTGCCGAATACAGGCCTTCACATCTGTGCATTGAAAAAATATTCTTTCATAAAAGTGTTCGTTCCGCCTTTGCGCTTGGCGCCGCCCGGGGAATCGCCATGCTTGCAGCCGCGGAAAACTCACTGCCTGTCTTTGAATATAACTCTACAACTCTTAAAATGGCCCTGACCGGATACGGGAGAGCGGAAAAACATCAGGTTAAAACAATGGTAAAGCGAATCCTGAACATTAACGACCATGACAAATCACTTTCTGAAGACAGTTCAGATGCCCTTGCTCTGTGTATATGCCATATAAATTCATCAAATAAGTTAAAATAGAACAAGTTTTAGCCGGGGACTTACAACATAACCTGTTTCGCTAATATGTTAACCGTAACAACCGGAAGCCGCCAGCTAATAACGAATTACGGTTTTTATTGATCTGTGAAAGTCTGTGGCTGAATGGGAGAATTAAAGGTTGATAGCATCCCTCAAGGGCATTATTAACAGCAGGAAACCCGATAAGGTTATCATTGAAGTAAACGGAATAGGCTATCACGTCAGCATACCCCTTTGCAGTCTGAGCAGTATTCCTGAAACCGGGGAGCAGGTCTTTCTGCATACTTATACACATGTCAGGGAAGACGCTCTTCAGCTCTACGGATTTCTCTCTGAACAGGAGAAAGAGACGTTTATAATGCTGATAGGGATCACCGGCATCGGGCCAAAACTTGCTCTTGCGATCCTATCCGGCATGCCCGCGCAAAGATTCCTTGAAGCTGTTCATAATGAAGACCTGTCACTGCTGACTGCCATTCCCGGCCTTGGCAGGAAAACTGCCTCAAGGCTCATACTGGAGCTCCGGGGAAAGCTTCTGCCGGGCGACTCGGCACAAGACCCGGTTGCAGGTGACGCGATTTCCGCGCTCGTTAACCTGGGGTATAAAAGGCCTGCATCAGAAAAAGCCGTAGATAACGCCATGTCAGCCGGCGCATCTTCCATAGAGGACATAGTTAAAGAATCCCTTAAATATCTTACAAACGATAAACAATGAACGATTCTCCTGATAGAAACATAGGCCCTGAAGCCCTGGATGAAGACCTTGGCTTTGACTTTAGTGTCAGGCCCGGGTCATTTGATGAATTCGTGGGGCAGAACAAGATAAAAGACAACCTTCTTGTCTTTATTCAGGCGGCAAAACAGAGAGGTGAACCCCTTGACCATGTACTTTTCTGCGGCCCCCCGGGTCTTGGTAAAACAACCCTTGCTCATATTATCTCCTCCGAGCTTGGAGTGGAAATAAAGGTCACTTCAGGCCCTGTTCTTGAGAGGCCCGGCGACCTTGCGGCCATTCTTACAAACCTGCGGGATAAAGATATTCTCTTTATCGATGAAATCCACAGGCTTCCGAGAATATCAGAGGAAATACTGTATCCGGCAATGGAAGATTACCAGCTCGACATCATAATAGGGCAGGGGCCAAGTGCAAGAACACTTAAACTCAGCCTGCCTAACTTTACCCTTATAGGGGCCACTACAAGGACAGGCCTGCTGACCTCGCCCCTAAGAGACCGTTTTGGTGTGATCAGCAGGCTTGACTATTACAACCCTCAGGACCTTGAGAGCATTCTCATGCGGTCCGCCAGTATATTCAACATTGAATTGAAAAAAGATGCGGCCGCAGAGATAGCATACAGGTCAAGAGGAACTCCGAGAATAGCTAACAGACTGCTTAAGAGGGTCAGGGATTTTGCTCAGGTAAAGGGAAACGGCATCGTCGAAAAGAAGATAGCTCAGGATTCCCTTATGTCCATGGACGTTGACGAAAAGGGTTTTGATGAAATGGACAGAAAACTCCTGCTTACGATAATAAGAAAATTCAGCGGCGGCCCTGTCGGACTTGACACACTGGCTGCCTCTGTTCAGGAAGAGAAGGACACGATTGAAGATGTATATGAACCTTATCTTTTGCAGAAAGGTTTTATTGAAAGGACATCGAGAGGACGAACAGCAACAAACCTTGCTTATGAACATTTCGGAATCAAAAAGGACAGCAATTTGTTTTAAATTGCCCGGTTTAATAAAATTCCGTTAGCTCTCCGTCTTTCTCGGTGAAATATTATTTTATGAAAATTCTTATGCATATCTGCTGTATTAACTGCCTTATATACCCTTCTCAATCTCTCAAAAAGGAAGGTCATGACCTGACAGGTTTATGGTTTAACCCTAACATTCATCCACATGAGGAATATATACAGCGGCTCGATTCTCTGAAAAAACATGCAAAAACATTGTTGATCAAAGATGTTATTTACCCGGAAGAATACAGGCCGGATGATTTCTTCAGCATTTTCAGGACATCGGACAGCTCCGGGTCATCAACCGGCATACCCAATGATGTCGATGAAATTGCTCCTTTGTTCCCGGACCGTTGTATATCCTGCTACAGGCTTCGGCTGGAAAAAACCGCCGAACAGGCATCAGAATACAATTTCGACGCCTTCACTACCACTCTTCTTATCAGCCCGTATCAAAACTTTGACCAGATCAGCCTGGTTGGCAAAGAATTGGCCGACAGGTATAATATTGCGTTCCATCTCACGGATTTCAGGCCCTACTTTAGTAAATCAATGGCTGCCGCCAGAGAGATCGGTACTTACAGGCAAAAATACTGCGGATGCATTTACAGTATGAAAGAAAGATCCAGTAACAATAAAAAGTTAAACATGGCCGTGCTGCGGGAGGAAAATCAAGCTCAATGAAAAAGCTTTTATGTCTGGCAGCAATTCTACTGTGTCTTGGCGCTCAGAACGCAGGAGCAGAAGAGGACACAATAAAGGTTCTTATTATTGAAAATCCACATGCTCCCCTGCCTTCTGAAAAAGCTAAAAAGATCGCTTTCCTCAATGGAGAAGTATTTATTAACGATAATATATACCAGGGCTCGATTAAGGTAAGCAAAGATGAGAACGGCCTGCATTTTATAAACGAGCTCCCTTTTGAGGAATATATTGAAGGAGTTGTTGCCGCAGAGACGGCGCCTAACTGGACATTGGAAGCTCTGAAGGTTCAGGCGGTTATCTCACGGACATACGCGATCTATCAGAAACTGCTGACAGCCGGGAAAGACTACCATATAACTTCCAGTGTGCTTCATCAGGTCTATAAGGGCAGCAATACAAATAAAATTATCAGGCAGGCTGTGCAGGAAACCTCAGGCGAATTCCTGGCCTACGATGGAAAGCCTATAGAGGCCTTTTATCATTCAACGTGTCAGGGCAAAACAGAGTATCCTGATGCTGTATGGGGTAAAAGCTACCCATATTTACAGTCTGTACCCTGCCGGGGCGAACACTCCCCCTACGAACACTGGCAGAGAAGATTCAGCATAGATGAACTGGAGCAGGCCCTTGGATTGAAAGGCATAAAAGGCCTGGACATTACTTCACATACTTCAACTGGCAGAGTTGAGTTTCTAAAAGTCACTGCCGAAGACCTGGAGATAGAGATAAAAGCCATTGATCTGAGAAAACTCCTGGGATACAGGGAACTGCCAAGCACTGATTTTACAGTGACCATAGAAGAGGCAAATGTTATTTTTGAAGGGGGAGGATATGGTCATGGAGTCGGCCTGTCACAGTGGGGCTCCCTGGAACTGGCAAATGAAGGAAAAAATTACAAAGAAATACTGGAACATTACTATCCCGGCACAGTGCTGGAGAAACAATCAACAAAATAATTATCATTGCAAATTTAACATTTTAAAATGCACAGCGAGCGAATGTGAGCGAATCTGACGGAATGGGTTCCCATTTTCAGGGCAGTAACTTCAGCTTGAGTTGAATGAAAGCAGATTATATCTGTGATTATCAGCAAACAATCTGTGCTCATCTGTGTTTAGTATTATGAAACTTTCAGAATTTAATTATAACCTGCCCAAAGGCCTTATAGCCCAATACCCCGCTGACGAGAGAGACACTTCCAGGCTTATGGTTATTAACAGGAACTCCGGGGATATGAAGCATAAACAGTTCAGGAATATTACCGACTATCTTAAGCCCGGCGACGTACTTGTTCTTAATGATACAAAAGTAATCCCGGCCCGTCTTTATGGTACAAAACAATCAGGAGGAAAAGTAGAGATATTACTTCTGAGAGAGCTTCAGACCAATCTGTGGGAAGCCCTCGTAAAAGGGCTGACTAAAGGCACGGCGGTACTTTCACACGGGATCACAGCCTCTGTGTCCCGCTCAAACGGAACAGTCATGGTTAAGCTGGAGAGGAATAGCAGAAGATCAGGCGGGGATGACATTAAAAAATCACTGCATGAAATAGGCGTAATGCCTCTTCCCCCTTACATAAAAAGACCTTCTGTTCCATCAGACTCGGAACGTTATCAGACAATTTACGCAAAGAACGAAGGCGCTATCGCAGCTCCTACAGCCGGTCTGCATTTTACCGATAACCTTCTGAGTGCTATAAGAGATAAAGATGTAGAAATACATGCTATCACCCTGGAGATTGGCCATGGAACTTTCAAACCGGTTGAAGCCGACAATGTTGAAGATCATCATATGTATGAAGAGTATTATAATATTCCGGAAATAACAGCTGCCTCGATTAACCGGGCAAGATCAGACGGTAGAAGAGTCATTGCAGTAGGTACTACTGTCACAAGAGCACTTGAAGCTTCTGCCTCGAAGATCCCCAGCAGGATAAGGTCTGGAGCCGACAGGGCGTCCATCTTTATTTATCCCGGCTACAAATTTAATGCGATAGACGTACTTATTACAAACTTCCATCTCCCCAGATCAACACCCTTAATGCTGACGTCCGCCTTTTCAGGGCCGGAGCTTCTCTTGAAAGCTTATCAGGAAGCCATACAAAAAGCATACAGGTTTTACTCTTACGGCGATTCAATGATAATAATTTAGTTTTTGAATTTTCTTCCTGTTCCTGCTATGCTTATTTACAGCAGGGAATGCCACTAAATCGATTGATTGTAAAGGAGAATATCCACGGTTAAGCTCGATCTGGATCTCGGAGCAGAAAAAGATCTTCCCCTGGTTTACAGCAGGCTTGACAAGAGTCTCAAAATAATAGAAGAGGCCCTTGGCATTGATGCATCTATCAGGGGTAACAGGATCATCCTCCAGGGCGGGCAAAAAGATGTAAACAGGGCAAAACAGTTTATCAATGAATTGCAGCTGTTAAACAATAACGGCTACATCGTTAATCCTGAAGACATAAAGTACATATTTAAAGCCTTTGACGCCGCAAAAACCAAAGACCCGTCTGCATCATTAAAAGAATTCTTTCTGAGTACTATCCCGATATCATCCAAAAAGAAATTTATAGTCCCGCGCTCGAGAACACAAAAAAAATACATTGAGGCAATTCAGAAATACGATATGGTATTAGGCATTGGCCCGGCCGGCACGGGAAAGACCTATCTGGCAATGGCAATGGCAATAAATGCCCTGCTGAAAAAACAGGTCAGCAGAATCATTCTTGCCAGGCCGGCTGTTGAAGCAGGGGAAAAGCTGGGTTTCCTTCCCGGTGACCTGTATGAAAAGGTGAACCCGTATTTAAGGCCGCTTTATGACGCGCTTTTTGATATGATGGAGGCTGAAAAGGCGCACAGGCTGATAGAAAGGGGTATAATAGAGATAGCCCCGCTTGCGTTTATGAGGGGCAGAACTTTGAACGATTCTTTCGTTATCCTTGATGAGGCCCAGAACACAACCTCGGAGCAGATGAAAATGTATCTTACAAGGTTAGGGTTTAATTCAAGAACCGTTATAACAGGCGACATAACTCAGGTTGACCTTCCATCAGGAAAGACTTCGGGCCTTATAGAAACAGAAAAAATATTGAAAAAAATAAAAGGATTATGTTTTATATATTTTTCCGAAACGGACGTGGTCAGACATAAGCTCGTGCAGCGTATTATCAGGGCTTATGATAAATTTGAAAGGTCTGCCAATGAGCGGTAAATCAAAAAATAAAAAGAAACAGATAATCAATAAATCTCTCCTGATAAAGATCTCCCTTTTGGTATTCTTTTCGCTGATGCTTAGTTTTTCGATCATCTGGGGCAGAATACTGTCACCGGAGTCCGCGGCAGGCATTTTCTTTATTACAGGTCTTTTACTGGTCATTCTGTACAAGGACCTGATGAGATACAAACCTTCAATTGACCAGAATTATTCTATTCTGCTGCTCATAGGCATTCTGTTATCGGGCAATTTAATAAACGGGAGAGTATTCGATTATATTCTGGAAGGATTTACGTTATGGCTTGGCAATATTGACCCCCAGTTTACTATCTATGCTATTCCTCTTGCTGCGGGCTCCATGCTCGCAGCCCTTTTGATAGATATTCACACAGCCATTATCTTCTCTGTCATAACAAGTCTTCTCGCCGGTATCTGGCTTAACAACCCTTCATATTCTATTTTTAGTTTTGCAACCGGACTTACCGCCGCATTCGGGGTCATAAGGTGCAAAAGACGCTCGGCAATATGGAAAGCCGGCTTTTCGGTAGGTCTTGTGGGTATGTTCACATCTTTGATTATTTTTTATCAGCAGCAGTTATTAATGACTAGTTCCCTGATAGCAGTCGGACTTTCCTTTTTCAACGGTCTCATTGTTGCAACATTGGTATCCGCGCTGCTACCGCTCTTTGAATATCTGTTCAAACTGACAACAGACATAAGTCTGCTTGAACTCCTTGACCTTAACCAGCCGTTGATGAGAAACCTCCTGGTAGAGGCTCCGGGAACTTACCATCACAGCATTATTGTCGGCAACCTGGTTGAGTCCGCTGCCGAAGCAGTAGAGGTCAATCCGCTGATGGCAAGGGTAAGCGCATATTACCATGACATTGGCAAGACCAAAATGCCCGAATATTTTATCGAGAACCAGATCATGCCCGTCAGCAGGCATGAAAAACTCGCCCCGCGAATGAGCAGCCTTATCCTGATGTCGCATGTTAAAGAGGGGATAGAGCTTGCAAAGCAGCACAAGTTGCCGCGATCAATAATAGATATTATTCAGCAGCATCACGGGACCTCAATTATGGCCTATTTTTACGAAAAAGCAAAGGAACAGCAGGCGGACAGTTCTTCTCCGCCCTCTGAAAATGACTTCAGATATCCCGGTCCAAAACCGCAAACAAGAGTTGCCGCACTCGTGCTTATGGCTGATGCTGTTGAGGCCGCCTCCCGAACACTTACAGACCCTATACCGGCGAGGATCGCGGCCCTTGTTGACAGGATCATCAACCGCTTCTTCCTTGACGGCCAGCTGGACGACTGTGAACTGACACTCAAAGACCTTAGAGAGATCAAGAGCCATTTTGTATATCTTCTTAACAGCATGTTTCACAAACGTATTGCCTACCCGGGTTTCGAAATAGAAGATGACCATCCTGATAAAGAACCAGCAAAGACTCAAACGTCTAAACAGGATAAAAATAAAAAAGGCAGCCCTGAAGATTCTTTCCCTGTTAGAACAACCCGCGGCTGAGCTTAGCATATTATTCGTAGGCGATAAGAAAATGCTTCAGCTGAACTCTTCTTTCAGAGGGATAAGCAGGGCCACCGACGTCCTGTCTTTCCCTCAGATAGAATCCAGGGAATTTCCCAATTTCCGAACTTCCGGGTTTGTGCTGGGTGATGTTGTAATTAATACGAAAAGAGCGGCGGCCCAGGCCGGAGAATCAGGTATTAGCCTTCATGATGAAATTAATCGTCTCCTTGTGCATGGTATCCTTCATCTGATCGGATATGACCATGAGGACTCGCGATACAGGGCGTCGGACATGAGAAAAAAAGAAAAAGAGATATTAAATGCCATTAAAAAAATGGGTTGAAAGCGTCAACCATGCCATTGAGGGCATTCTACATGCCGTAAAGACCCAGAGGCATCTGCGTTATCATTTTATCGCTGCAGTGCTTGTCCTTATTTTGAGTTTTACACTGGGAATCAGCAGGTCTGAATTTATAGCTATCGCTATTGCCGTCATAATAGTACTTTCCGTTGAAATGCTCAATACGGCTGTCGAGGCTACGGTTGATATTCTCTTCAGAGAATATGATGAAAGGGCAAAGATAATAAAAGATATCTCTGCCGGCGCTGTGCTTATAACCGCTGTTGGAGCCGCGCTGATCGGATACATTACCCTGCTGCCCTACATTCAGAACCTTTTTGAAAACGGCCTGACAATTGCCAAACATTCGGGTGAGGACATTGCGGTGATCGCCGTAATAGTAGTGCTGATTTTGGTTATAATTACCAAGGCATTTTTCGGCAAAGGTCTTCCTCTGAGAGGCGGAATGCCGAGCGGTCACGCTGCAGTTGCCTTTTCCGTATGGGTAACTGTTACCTTTCTGAGCAAAGCCCTTGTACCTTTCCTTCTTATCCTTGCCCTTGCCGTCCTGGTCGCCCAAAGCAGAGTAACTTCCGGCGTTCACAGGCCATGGGAAGTCATTCTCGGCGCCCTGCTTGGCTCCTCCGTAACCTTTCTCCTTTTTAAAATATTTCTATAAACTATCCGGTATTCAGAAGTACTGCAAAAATATTTGACAAAGGAAAAATATTCTGAAATACTAAATCGTTTTCTAATAAATTAGAAGAAAAATGATCAAGTTCATTAATGTAAATAAATGGTTTGAAGACCGGCAGGTCCTAAACAACATCTGTCTTGAAATTTTACAAGGCGAGGTTATTGTAATCTGCGGCCCCAGCGGGGCCGGCAAAAGCACACTGTTCAGGACAATCAATAAACTTGAACCTATTGACGAGGGTGAAATAATCGTTGATAATTTTCACCTTTCCGACTCAAAAACAGACCTGACCCGTTTGCGGGCGGAGATCGGAATGGTTTTTCAGCACTTCAATCTCTATCCGCACAAGACAGCACTTAAAAACATAATGCTTGCACCTCAAAAAGTTCGGGGATTGAGCAAAAAACAGGCAAAAGAAAAAGCCCTGGCTCTACTTGAGAAGGTCGGCCTTTCCCATAGATGCGACGCGTATCCGTCGCAGTTATCCGGCGGCGAGCAGCAGCGTGTCGCCATTGCTCGAAGCCTTGCCATGGAACCCAAGATAATGTTGTTTGACGAACCGACATCAGCCCTTGATCCCGAACTCATAAATGAGGTCCTTGATGTCATGACGTCGCTTGCGCAGGAAGGAATGACCATGGTTGTAATAACCCATGAGATGGGCTTCGCCCAGAGAGTTGCCAACAGAGTGGTCTTCATGGACAACGGAAAGATCCTGGAAATCGGGGACACCCGCGAAATATTCACAAATCCAAAACACCCCCGGACAAGAGAGTTCATGAGCAAGATCCTGCATATTCCTTTCTCCAATGATATGCAGAATATCAGCGGAACAGATAATGTTTGATCTTAAATATAATTTTGACTGGAGCATCCCGTTCCGGGACCCCTATATGCAATGGATGATCACAGGTATTAAGGTTACTCTTCTGATCGCTTTTGTAACTTTTATTACATCTTTGCTGCTCGGCACTCTGATAGCTGTAATGAGGAAATCCCGCATTAAACCCCTGCGCGTTATGGGGAAATTATATGTTGAAACGTTCCGAAATATCCCGGGGTTATTCTGGCTGCTCTTTTTTTACTTTATGTTCCCCGAGCTGTTACCTTCAGCTTTGGGTGACAGGCTGAACGCATACATCCATTACCCAATACTGGCAAGTATCATTGCCCTGACCCTTGATAACTCTGCTTACGTATCAGACATTATCAGAAGCGGCCTTCTGGCTATACCCCCGGGCCAGAGAGAAGCTGCCATATCAACCGGTTTGAGCCGTGTTCAACAGTATCAATACATACTTCTGCCGCAGACATTCAGAAAGATCCTTCCGCCGCTGGGAACGAGGATGATACATAATTTCAAGAATACATCATTGTGTATGGCAATAACCACGCCTGAGCTTACATGGGCAACTCAACAGATAGAATCACTCACATTCCGCGGACTTGAAGCTACTACTATTGCAACAGCTTTTTATATTACCCTTTCCTTGTGTTTGGGCGGCATCATTATTATTCTTGAAAAAATATACAAAATCGACATTGAAAGCATAACCCATATGGAAGTTATTTAATATCATGAACCATCTGATAGAACAGTTCGGCAACTGGAAATTCTACCTGATAGGCGCCTATCCGGCAGGGCCGTTTGGCGGACTCGCGATTAATATCTTCATAGCTCTGATCTGCCTTACGGCAAGTTTTTTTATAGGTGCCGTCTTTGGGATGGGGAGGCTTTCCTGCAGGAGATATATCAGCCATCCGTGCATTATTTACATCGAAACGATCAGGGCGACACCTTCTCTTCTTCTTGTCTTCTGGTTCTTTTTTTTCATACCCAGCGTATTAGGAGTAAATATTTCCCTTTTCTGGAGCGCTGTTATATCGTTAACCATATATGCCACTGCCTACCAGGCAGAGATCGTCAGGGCTGGAATACTGGCGGTTCCAAAAGGCCAGATGGAGGCTGCCTTATCAAGCGGAATGACCAGGTTCCAGGCCGCAAGGACTGTCATTCTTCCGCAGGCTTTCAGAATGATGCTCCCTTCTTTTGTCAGTTTCTTTATATCCCTTTTTAAAGAAACCTCTGTTATATATATTATCGGTGTTATCGAACTTATACAGACCGGCGTGATAATCAGTCAGCGCCAGCCGGACAGGATGCTGGCAGCATATGTATTCGTGGCTGCAGGCTTTTTTACAGTCTGCTTCGGAATGTCACGATTAGCCAAGATGATCGAGAAACGCGTAGGAATCCTTGATCTGTCCTCCTACAGGCCCACTGTCTGCAGGACCGACCTTTCTCTATACCCCAAAAAGCCATAGTAAATTAAAAGCCTAAAGACTGTAACGGACAGCCCGGATTTCTTAAGTCCATACCGGCAGTAGTGTTTGAACACGACAGGCCGGCAATCGACATGGTTTACACTATATTTCGACATGTGATAACATTATAGGTTGTAATATCTATTTAAAGGGAGAACCGTATTTTGAAGAGCGCGATCGGAATCGATGTCGGAGGTACAAATATCAAGGCCGTACAGGTCTCAGAGAAGGGAGATATCCTGAACCGCTTTGCTGAACCCACGCCAACAGAACGCGGCGGCTCTCCGGATAAGATTAAAACCGCTATCCAACAGATTCTCCGTAATATCCTGGACGACAGTGTTGTTGGTATTGGCTTTGGGATTGCCGGGCCGATAGACAGAAAAAACGGCATTGTCCTGGAATCTCCGAATATTTCCGAGATTAATGGATTCAGGGTAAAAGAGACCTTTGAAAAGGAGTTCTCCCTGCCTGTAACAGTTGAAAATGACGCGAATGCATATACCTTTGGAGAAAAATGGATCGGTGCCGGCAAGGACTATGAAAATTTCGCCGTACTCACTCTCGGTACAGGCCTTGGCGGCGGAATAATCTATCGCGGAGAACTCTTCGAGGGGTCAGCCGAGATTGGACATATGGTAATTGAACCTCAGGGCCGCATCTGCTCATGCGGCAGTTTCGGCTGTCTGGAATCATATGCCTCCGGCAGGGCGGTCAAGGACCTGGCAATATCTTTGCTCGAGAAAGGCGCAAAAAGCCTGCTGTCTGAATGCTGTGACGGCAATTTCTATAAGATAACACCTGAACTTGTGTATCAGACAGCTCTTGAAGGCGATAATCTCAGCAGAGATGTCTTCAGGGAAGCAGGACGATATCTCGGTATCGGCGTAGGTAACCTCGTTAACCTGTTCAGCCTTGACGCCATAATATTTGGTGGGGGCCTTATAGGCGCCTGGGACCTGTTCATCGAAGAAATGAAAAAAGAATTCTTAAAAAGGTCTCTTAAATCTTTATCTGCCGATATAAAAATTCTTAAAAGCGTTTTTAAGGAAGACGGGGCCTCTATAGGAGCGGCGGGCCTCATACTGCAAACTATAGGCCGTTCCGGATCCTCGGAAATTAATCCGCTACAACCTTCATAACAGCTTACATGTCTGAAAGTAATATAAGAAATTTCTCCATTATCGCCCATATAGACCATGGAAAATCCACGCTTGCCGACAGGATACTGGAATATACGGGAGCTCTTTCCAGCAGGGAAATGGCAGATCAAATACTGGATTCCATGGACCTTGAAAAAGAACGCGGCATTACTATCAAGGCCCAGACAGTAAGGCTTGATTATAAGGCGAAAGATGGAAAACATTATATCCTGAATCTCATAGACACACCCGGCCATGTTGATTTTTCATATGAGGTGTCCAGAAGCCTTGCCTCTTGTGAAGGCGCATTGCTGGTGGTTGACGCCTCACAGGGAGTAGAGGCCCAGACTCTTGCGAATGCGTATCTTGCGGTTGAACATAACCTTGAGATCATTCCGGTGATAAACAAAATAGATCTTCCAGGCGCGCAGCCGGACAAGGCAAAGGAACAGATAGAAGAATCCATAGGCATTGACAGCTCTGACGCAATCTTGACGTCCGCAAAAAAAGGTACAGGCGTACCTGAAGTCCTGGAAGCTATCGTAAATAAAGTCCCTCCGCCATCCGGAAGCCGGGACCATCCTCTTAAAGCCCTCATCTTTGATTCATGGTTCGATAACTATCAGGGTGTAGTTGTACTTGTGCGGCTTTTTGACGGAGAAGTAAAAAAAGGATCAAAGATCACTCTTATGGCAGCAAAAACATCATTTGAGGTCAGTGAAGTCGGTGTCTTTACTCCTTTCAAAAAACCTGTCGGCAGTCTCAGAACAGGGGAGGTAGGGTATATTGTGGCCGGAATCAGGAATGTATCAGACACAAAAATAGGCGATACAATTACAGGGACTGAAAACCCTGCTTCTGAACCCTGTTCCGGCTATAAAGACATTAAACCCATGGTTTTTTGCGGGCTATATCCAACTGAGAGCAGTCAGTACGAAACCATGAAGAATGCTCTTAATAAACTGATATTAAACGATTCGTCTTTTAATTACGAGCCCGAAACCTCCATTGCCCTTGGGTTTGGTTTCAGGTGCGGGTTCCTTGGGCTTTTACATATGGAAATTGTAAAAGAAAGACTTGAGAGGGAGTTTGGGCTTACTCTTATCAACACTGCCCCGACCACCGTTTATAAAGTGATTAAAACCGATAATGAAACGATATTTATTGATAATCCCTCCAAACTCCCCGGACAATATGAAAAGCTTGAAGAACCATTCGTCAAACTGGCCGTCTTTCTTCCTCAGAGATATGTCGGGCAGATTCTTGAGCTTTGCCAGGAAAAAAGAGGTATACAGAAGGACTTCAGTTATATCGGCAGGGACCGGGTCATCATAACATATGAACTTCCTTTATGTGAAATATTATGGGACTTCTATGATAAACTTAAGTCCCTTTCCAAAGGATATGCCTCCATGGACTATGAATTCATTGGTTACAGGGAGGCTAAACTTGTACGGCTCGATATTCTGTTGAATGGAGAGATCGTCGACGCGATTTCTCTTATAGTTCACAGGGACAGTGCCTATTACAAGGGAAGGCAGATTGCTGAAAAACTGCGCCAGGTCATTCCGAGACAGCTTTTCGAGGTTGTAATTCAGGCGGCTATAGGGAACAAGGTAATTGCCAGAGAAAATATTAAGGCTTTGAAGAAAAACGTCCTTGCGAAATGCTATGGAGGTGATGTAACAAGGAAGAGAAAGCTTCTTGAAAAACAGAAAGAAGGTAAACGCAGAATGAAGCAGGTAGGCAGTGTTGAAATACCTCAGGAGGCTTTTCTTGCCGTGCTTAAGGTAAAATAATAAGGCCGTCATGCGTGGCATGCGCTGAATCAGTATAATAAATACCCATCATGTATTACGATTTACTCATACGGATATGAGAGGAGGCAGATTGGCAAAGAAGAAATCTAAATTCAGAGAATATACTGAGGCCATAATTATCGCAATAATATTGGCCCTTATCATAAGAACATTTGTGATCCAGGCGTTTAAAATACCTTCGGGGTCCATGATTCCGACTTTATCCGTTGGCGATCATATTCTGGTTAACAAGTTCACATTTGGGCTAAAGGTCCCGTTCATTGATAACCGGTATCTGGTCATAAAACAGCCAAAACGCGGCGACATAATAGTTTTTTCCTTCCCCGGCAACAGAGATGTCGAGGAGTGCACAAGCTTTTTCAAAAATGCCTCTTCGAGGTTTAAAAATGTCCTGAACAACAACAACCCTGTATATTTATTTAAAGATGACTGCAGGGATTTTATTAAAAGGGTGGTTGGCGTTGGCGGAGATAAAGTCGAAATAAAAAACAAAAAAGTATTCATTAACAATGTCGCTGTCAAAGAATCTTTCGCGGTCCATAACGATAAGGCTACAACTGCATCAAGAGACAATTTTGGCCCGAAAATCGTTCCGCACGGCAAGTTCTTTGTCATGGGTGATAACAGAGACTTCAGTTATGACAGCCGGTTCTGGGGATTTGTAGATATTAATGATATTAAAGGCAAGGCTTTTATTATATACTGGTCATGGGACAGCAATGGCACTTTATTTAATAAAGTGCGATGGTACAGGATCGGTGATCTTCTGCATTGAAATCCAATTAACGATAAACTATGGTAGACAGTGATGCAGATAAATAAGGGATAATAAACATTACAAAAAGGAGGTACCAATGAAAAAGGTTATTTTCTTCATAACACTTGTAATAGTATTAATCTACTGTGGATACCTGTTTGCCGTACCGCAATACCGTTACTATGCCGTCAAAAGCAATCTTGAAGAATACATGCGTATAGCCATAGAAAGGCCTGGGCTTGTCCAGGAGACAGTGATGAGTATTGTGAATGATTACGAACTTCCTGTTAAAAAGGACGATATTCATATAACACATGATGACAAACGATATTATGTAAAAACATCCTGGGAAGAAACCGTTGATATTTTCACACTGTATCAAAAAACCTATTATTTCACCATTGACACAAGTAAAAAGAATTCCGGCAAATAATGTTTACAGGCCTTGTTGAAAACACGTGGAAAGTCAGATCCCTGATACAGGCAGGAGGCGGAATAAAACTAACTCTGGATCCTGCATCTGCAATGGAACTGAAGATCGGAGACAGCATATCTGTCAACGGTGTATGTCTCACGGTTATTGAAACCGGCAGTAGTGTTGCGTTCGAGATATCGCCTGAGACAATGCGGAGCACAAACCTTGGAGAGTTGAAGGTTAATGGCAAGGTTAACCTTGAACGGGCACTGAAGTTGTCTGACCGCCTCGGCGGTCACATAGTGACAGGTCACGTAGACGGTTCAGCTGCTATAACAGACAAAAAAAATGCCGGAGATTATACTTTTTATACTTTTGAGGCATCTCCGGAGATATTAAGATACATAGTCATAAAAGGGTCTGTGGCTATTGACGGAATCAGTCTGACAGTAACAGACCTTGACAGCCGGTCATTCCGTGTGGCCATTATTCCTCATACGCTTACTGCTACCAATATCGGGGAGAAAGGAATAGGCGACAAAGTCAATATTGAGGTTGATATTGTTGGGAAATATATTGAAAAACTTGTCTGTGGGAAAAAAGACAAGGCAAAGCTCGATAATTTATTAAAAGAAAAAGGATTCATAAATGACTAAACCCAGGGCATCAAAAGCAAAAACCGTATCCAGATCCGGCGCCAAATTTAAATTCAACGCAATTGAAGGGGCTATTGCAGATATTAAAAAAGGTAAAATGGTCATTCTTGTTGACGATGAAGACAGGGAAAATGAGGGTGATCTGACAATAGCCGCTGATAAAATAACTCCGCAGGCCGTAAATTTCATGGCTAAATATGGCCGGGGGCTTATCTGCCTGTCTTTAACCCCTGAAAAAGTGGATGAACTTCAACTCCCCATGATGTCTGATCAGAACACTTCTCATTTTGGAACTGCATTTACTGTATCCATTGAAGCCAAAAAAGGTGTGACCACTGGTATCTCCGCGGCAGACAGGACGCGGACTATCCTTACTGCCATCAAACCCAAAGCCAAACCCGGGGACCTGGCCAGACCCGGACATACATTTCCCTTGAGGGCTCAGCCGGGGGGTGTCCTTCAACGTGCGGGACAGACAGAAGGCTCTGTTGATCTGGCAAGACTTGCCGGTCTGTCTCCTGCAGGGGTTATATGCGAGATAATGAATGATGACGGCACAATGGCCAGGGTTCCGCAGCTTGCAAAGTTTGCCCGTAAACACCGCCTTAAAATAATTACCATAAAAGACCTGATTGAATACAGAATGCGCAATGAATGCCTTGTCCGGAGGGTAGCCACAACAAAACTGCCCACTGATTTCGGAGGCGAGTTTATCTCGGTTTTGTTTGAAAGTGTAGTTGACGGCTCTGTGCATATTGCTCTGATAAAAGGACAGCTCTCCCCCAGTGACAAGGTCCTGGTCAGGGTACACTCCGAGTGTCTGACTGGTGACGTCTTCGGCTCAAAAAGATGCGACTGCGGAGACCAGCTGCACAAATCCATGGCCATGATAAAGAAAGAGGGTAAAGGCGTGATCCTTTACATGCGGCAGGAAGGCCGGGGTATAGGCCTGGAAAACAAATTAAAAGCATATGAACTGCAGGATAAAGGACTTGATACTGTTGAAGCAAATGTAAAACTCGGATTCAAACCTGACCTGAGGGATTACGGGATAGGCGCGCAGATCCTGGTTAATCTCGGAATACGGAAAATGCGCTTAATCACAAATAATCCGAAAAAGATCATTGGGCTGGGAGGATATCATCTGCGTGTAGTAGAGCGGGTACCGATAGAAATAAAACCGCATGAAAAAAACATTAAATATCTTACAACCAAGAAAAGCAAGCTGGGCCATTTACTTAATAAAGTATAAACTACCGTAATGCGTTGTGTGTAACTCGCAGCGGGCAGATAACTGCTAAAATATATAAACAACCGTGAACTTTATGGAGGAGTTATGAAAAAATATGAAGGAGAGCTTCAGGCAAAGGGCCTGAAGTTCGCTATAATTGTCAGCCGTTTTAATGATTTTATAACCAACAAGCTCCTGGACGGAGCAGTAGACGCGCTTTTAAGGCATGGTGTTGCGGATCAAAATATAGACACTATAAAAGTGCCCGGAGCCTTTGAGCTCCCGCTAACTGCGAAAATTGTCGCCGGGAAAAAAACTTATGATGCCGTAATATGTCTGGGAACAATAATACGCGGGGCAACACCGCATTTTGAATATGTTGCCTCTGAGTCCGCTAAAGGCATAGCCGCCGCCGCTATGGATACCGGCGTCCCAATAGCCTTCGGCGTTATAACTGCTGATACCATTGAACAGGCTGTGGAGAGGGCGGGAACAAAGAGCGGCAATAAAGGTTGGGATGCCGCAATGGTTGCAATTGAAATGGCACAGCTGTTGAAAAAACTATGAGCATAAAAGCCGGAACACCCTCCAAACTACCGGCGGGCAAGCAGAACACAGATAAAAAAAATATAAATGCCTCAAATCTGGGTTCTGTGTTCTGGGTTCTGGGTTCTGTATGATGAAACGCCGCCGCTCGAGAGAATATGCCTTGCAGCTGCTTTTTCAGCTCGACCTGTCCAAGAACAAACTGGATGAAAAACTGCTTAAAGAATTTTGGGAAAACAATAACGAAGAGCCTGAAGTCATCGAGTTCACTCATGGTATTGTGCGCGGGACGATTAAACATCTTGAAGAGATAGACGAGATTATTAAAAAAGCCGCTGAAAACTGGTCAATCGACAGAATGGCGGTTGTTGACAGAAATATTCTCAGAGCCGCCGCTCATGAGCTCATTTACGGAATAGACATCCCACATTCTGTCATAATAAACGAGGCCATTGAAATATCCAGAAAATACTCAACTGAAGATTCATCAGCATTTATAAACGGAATTCTGGATAAAATTCGAAAATCTCAAAGAACCGCAGATAGTCACTGATAAAAAGAAACAGATGTTCGCAGATGAAAAGTACAAATGAAGATATCTGTGGTAATCTGTAATATATCAGCGATCATCTGTGTTTATTAAAATGCGTTACGCTGTTATCTCAGATGTGCACTCCAATTTAGAAGCCCTTCACGCTGTCTATAATAATATAGAAAATACAGTTGACTATGTCCTTTTTCTGGGAGACTGTGTCGGATATGGTCCGAACCCAAATGAATGTGTAGCGGCCTTAAGGGAAAAAGCACAGGTCATGATTGCGGGCAATCATGACCGGGCTGCTGTGGGTATGACATCCATCGGGAATTTCAATTCCTATGCCAGGACTGCCGTCATATGGACTCATAATGTTCTCAATGATGAAAACCGGGTATTCCTTCAGGGTATTCCTCTTATTGAAAAGTTTAGTGGAATCCTGCTTGTCCACGGAACACCCCTGGAGCCTGAACGCTGGCATTATCTGGCAAGCGGAAATACTGAGCAAAATTTTCATTCTTTTGGCGATAAAATATGCCTGACGGGCCACAGCCATCTGCCTGTTATAGTAGAACGCTCGCCGGAAAATAAAATAACCCGTTATGCAGAATTCGCAGAAATTAAGAAAGATCACAGATATATTGTTAATGCGGGCAGTGTAGGCCAGCCGAGAGATGGAAATCCTGACGCATCTTATGTCCTGCTGGATGAAAATTGTATCGAAATAAAGAGGGCATCTTATGATATAGTATCTACACAAACGAAAATGAGAAACGCCGGGCTCCCTGAATACCTTATAACAAGGCTTGCACGGGGACTGTAACTGGTGAAAATTAGCAATTAACGACTGTTAATTATTTAAAATTTTACACTGATAGATGATAATTTTGCATTTTAAATTTACTGCCGGGAGATCATTTTGATACCACGCTACACAAGGCCGGAAATGGCCAAAATCTGGGAGCCGCAAAACAGGTTTCAGAAATGGCTGGATGTTGAGATCGCAGCCTGCGAGGCATGGGCAAAACTGGGGGGGATTCCTGTCAAGAGCCTGAGGACAATAAAAAAACGGGCGCAATTCAATGTCAAAAGAATAGATAAAATCGAACAAACAGTCAAGCATGATGTAATCGCTTTTTTAACATCTGTAAGTGAATATGTGGGGACTGACGCCCGTTTTATTCATAAAGGGCTTACTTCGTCGGATATACTGGACACAGCTCTCGCCGTCCTTATGAAAGAGGCTGCGGATATTATTATCAGGGACATCGAGGAACTTATGAAGGTCTTGAAATCCAACGCGCACAAATACAAAAAGACCCTGCAGATGGGCAGAAGTCATGGAATTCATGCGGAACCCACTACATTCGGGATCACTTTTGCACTATGGTATGAAGAAATGAAGCGAAACCTTGTCCGTATGAAAACAGCGAGGGAAACCATCGGCTATGGACAGCTTTCAGGGCCTGTCGGAACTTATTCCAGTCTCCCGCCTTCTATTGAAACGTTTGTCTGCAGGAAACTCGGGTTAAAAGCGGCTCCGGTATCTACCCAGGTTATTCAGAGGGACAGGCATGCCGAATATATGAACACACTTGCACTAATTGCAGGTGCGATTGAGAAAATGGCTGTTGAAATGAGACATCTTCAGAGGACTGAAGTACTTGAAGCTGAAGAACCTTTTGAAAAAGGACAAAAAGGCTCGTCAGCAATGCCGCATAAACGCAATCCTGTCGGCAGTGAAAACCTCAGCGGGCTTGCGAGGATCGTCCGGTCCAACGCGCTCGCCGCCATGGAGAATATCCCTTTATGGCATGAACGGGATATAAGCCATTCCTCGGTTGAAAGGATCATAATTCCGGACAGTACGATTCTAATAAATTACATGCTCGTCAGGCTCAGGACAATTCTGAAAGGTATTCAGGTGTATCCTGACAGAATGAAAGATAATATCGACCTAAGTTACGGGCTCTTCTGTTCTCAGCGGGTACTTCTTAAACTTACTGAAAAAGGACTCAGCCGTGAAAAAGCATATAATCTTGTCCAAAAAAATGCCATGCAGAGCTGGGGAAAAAAGATAAATTTCAAAGAAATCCTGGGAAAAGACCCTCTGATCAAAAAATATCTCTCATCAAAAGATATGGAGAGTCTTTTCAATCTGTCGTATTATTTAAAAAACGTGGATTATATATACAAAAGAGTATTCAGGAAATCATGATTGCCCTGAACCATAATAAATGTAGAAGTCAGGAAGGGAGTCTATTGCTGAATCAAACAGCCTGTTCCGTAAGTATCTTTAATATGTCCTGATACCTTTCAGAGGTTTTTTTCACGATGTCTTCCGGAAGCTCAGGCCCGGGCGGGGTCTTGTCCCAGTCAAGAGTAAGAAGATAATCCCTGACAATCTGCTTGTCATAACTGTCCTGGCTCCTTCCCGGCTCATAATCTTTTATGCTCCAGAAACGCGAAGAATCAGGGGTCAGCAGTTCGTCTATCAGGATTATTTCATCGTTATAAATACCGAATTCCATTTTTGTGTCTGCAATGATAATGCCTTTTCCGGCTGCAAGGTCTCTTGCCCTTTTATAAATGCCGAGGCTAAGGTCCCTGAGTTTCAACGCGGTTTCCTCCCCAACTATTTTTATTGTTTCTTCAAAGGAAATGTTTATGTCATGGCCTGACTCGGCCTTTGTGCTTGGTGTGAAAACAGGATGTTCAATTTTTGAAGATTCAACCAGTCCCTGCGGAAGATTTATTCCGCAGATCGTGCCGTCTTCCTGGTATGATTTCCAGCCGCTGCCTGAAATATAACCTCGCACTATACACTCAACCGGCGGAACTTCAGCCTTTTTTACCAGCAGGCTCCTGCCCTCCAGCACGTCACTGTATTTTTGCAGATTTCGCGGAAAGTCTTTTACATCAACTGCCACAATGTGGTTTTTGACCATATCTGCCATTTTTTCAAACCAGAAAACAGATATGGCGGTAAGCACTCTGCCTTTTTCAGGAATGCCGTTTGGAAGTACAACATCAAAGGCCGATACTCTGTCTGTTACAACAAGCAGCAGATGCTCGCCAAGGTCATAAATATCCCTAACCTTGCCCCGTCTCGGGCTGCCCACATCAGGCATATCTGTTTTAAGTACTATTTCCTTCATTTGGCAGTAAATAAAATACTTCTCCGGATTTCACATCCGGGGCAAGATTATTGGCCTGATTCCGATAAATTAGCATGTTTAAGAACAGCTGTTTATGAACATAGACCAGAAAAAAATAATACACTATTGAAGATTTTTTTTCAAAGTATTAAAATCATTTCCTTCAAGCAGTCCTGCCGCCTACCGGCGGGCAGGTATAGATTCCTCACGGATTCAGGTAAAATATAGGCCGAACACTTTAGAAGCTTTGACAACACCAGATCGAATACAACCAAAAAGGTACCAGGCATAATGGGCTTATTACATTTATTTCGGACTCCGGTCCTGTCCGAAGCGAAAAAAAAAGAATTGTTATCCGCTGTTCAGCAGAAAATATCTCCTGAGATCAGGGATCTGCTTACAGAGTACTGCTTTAACATAGAAGTTCGCGAGCCGCTGACGTCAGCGGAGCTTGAAATCCTTTGCTGGCTTTTGTCAGAGACATTCGCTCCAGAGAATTTCTCTGATAAAAGCTTTTTGAATCGTCAATCGCTCGCCTCGTGCGAAGCCTACGGGTCAGTCGTCAATCGTCAATTTATTCTTGAGGCCGGTCCCCGCATGAATTTTTCAACTGCCTGGTCAACCAATGCTGTTGCCGTCTGCCGCGCCTGCGGACTTGATAAGATCAGCCGTATAGAGCGTTCCCGCAGATATAAGCTAATCATAGATGATAAGAAGATAGGAAGCTGGGAAGATAAGAAAACCTCAACTTCTCAACCTCTCAACTTCTTAACTTCTAAATTTTCAGAGCTTATCTATGACCGCATGACAGAATGTCTCTATCCGGAACCGCTTGTATCATTTGACACCGGCGCGGCCCCTGAGCCGGTATTTGAGATCCTGTTAAAGGAAAACGGCAGAGCTGCGCTTGAGAAAATAAACAGAAAAATGGGTCTTGGCCTGGATGAATGGGATATGGATTACTACTATAATTTATTTGTAAATGATATCGGCCGGAACCCCTCAAATGTCGAATGTTTTGACCTGAGCCAGTCAAACAGCGAACACTCAAGACACTGGTTTTTCAAGGGAAAACTGATCATTGACGGCAGGGAGCTCCCTCATACACTAATGGATCTGGTCAAAAAACCGCTTAAAGCCAATCATGGAAACAGTGTTATTGCTTTTAAAGACAACTCCAGCGCTATCAGGGGTCATGATATAGAAACAGTCATTCCGGAAGAACCGGGCGAATATTCCCGCTTAAAGAAAACTTCTCTAAACTACCACCTTACATTCACTGCTGAAACACACAATTTCCCCAGTGGAGTAGCTCCCTTCCCCGGAGCTGAAACAGGGACAGGCGGGAGAATAAGGGATGTGGAAGCAGTGGGCAGAGGGGGTCTGGTCATCGCAGGAACTGCTGCATATTGCGTTGGAAATCTTCAGATCCCCGGCTACGATCTGCCCTGGGAAGACAGGGATTTTAAATATCCTGATAATCTGGCCTCGCCGCTGGATATCGAAATACAGGCCAGTAACGGCGCTTCTGATTACGGAAACAAGTTCGGAGAGCCTGTTATTCAGGGTTTTACGCGTTCTTTCGGTATGAAATTACCCAACGGCAGCCGATGCGAATGGATCAAGCCCATAATGTTCACCGGAGGGGTGGGACAGATGGATTCACGGCATATTGAAAAGCAGGATCCTGAAAAGGGAATGCTGGTTGTCAAGATCGGAGGCCCGGCCTACAGAATAGGCATAGGCGGCGGCGGCGCCTCAAGCATGATACAGGGTGAAAATGTCGCGGAACTGGATTTTAACGCTGTTCAGCGCGGAGACGCGGAAATGGAGCAGAAACTCAACCGTGTAATAAGGGCTTGTGTTGAACTGGGTGAACACAATCCCATTGTCAGCATTCACGACCAGGGCGCAGGCGGAAACTGTAATGTTGTCAAGGAGATCATTTATCCCGCGGGTGCAAAAATTGAAGTAAGAAATATACAGGTCGCTGACAACACTCTGTCTGTACTGGAGATATGGGGGGCAGAGTATCAGGAACAGAATGCCCTGCTTTTGCAAGATAAAGATATCAGCCTCTTTAATGCCATGTGTCACAGGGAAAAAGTTCCTTACTCAGTAATAGGCCGTATCACTAACGACGGATATGCAGTGCTTCATGATGAATCGGACGGAAGTACTCCGGTAAACCTGTCTCTGAAAAAAATCCTTGGTGACATGCCTCAGAAAACATTTCGAATGGACCGTGTCCAGCCCACAGTTGAGCCGCTGAATCTGCCCGCGGGGATTACAGTCAGAGAATCTCTTGACAGAGTATTACGGCTCGTATCAGTTGGGTCTAAAAGATTTCTGACCAACAAAGTTGATCGCAGTGTAACAGGCCTGATAGCTCAACAGCAATGCTCGGGACCGCTGCAACTAACGGTTTCAGATGCAGCAGTGGTAAGCCAGAGCCATCTGGGAATTACCGGTTCCGCCATATCCATCGGTGAACAGCCGATAAAAGGTTTAATAGACCCTGCCGCAATGGCGCGCATGACAATTGCCGAGGCTTTAACAAATATTGTGTGGGCAAAAATAGACGCTCTTGAAGATATTAAATGTTCGGGTAATTGGATGTGGGCTCCCAAACTGCCCGGTGAGGGCGCAAAACTCTATGACGCCGCAGCCGCGTTAAGCGATATTATGATTAAACTAGGCATAGCCATTGACGGCGGCAAGGACAGCCTTTCCATGGCCACACAGTTAAAAGATGCCTCTGGCGGCAGCCAGACCGTCAAATCTCCGGCAACTCTGGTCATATCCGCTTATGCGCCCTGCACCGACATAACAATGACAATCACACCCGATATTAAACATCCTGGCCTTAGCAGGCTTATATACATAGACCTTGGCATGGGCAAAGACCGGCTGGGGGGAAGCGCGCTCGCGCAGGTTTACGGCCAGACCGGCAGTGACTCGCCTGACATAGACAGCCCGGACCTGCTGAAACAAACCTTTACCGCAATACAGAGACTAATATCTGAAGGGCTTATCTCCGCGGGCCATGACAGAAGTGACGGCGGCCTTATAACAACCCTTCTGGAAATGGCTTTCTCTGGAAACTGCGGAATTGATATAGAGTTAACAAAACAGAAGGAAGAGGGAAGAGGGACGATAGACGAAAACAATGTAATATCGTTATTGTTTTCTGAAGAAGCGGGAATGGTAATTGAATACCTGCCCGAACATGAAAATCAAATTTCGAACATACTGAAACAGGATTCTATCCCCTTTGAAATAATAGGGAAAACGCTTAAAGAAAAAACAATTAATATTGCAATCAACAATCAGCAATCAGCAATCAAAACTGTTCTTAATGAAGACATGAGAGTCTTAAGAGATGTTTGGGAAGAGACAAGTTTCCGGCTTGAGCGGTTTCAGACAAATCCCGGTGTGGCTGAAGAAGAAAAAAACTGTAACTATGACCGGAAAAGCCCTGATCTTTTCCTCAGTTTTACGCCTGAAGACACATCAAGTGCACTGATCAAAGACAATAACAGGCCAAAGGTGGCCATTATACGTGAAGAAGGCAGTAACAGCGACCGCGAAATGACCTCTGCTTTTTATCTCGCCGGTTTTGAGCCATGGGACGTGACAATAACGGATTTCCTTGAAAGCAGGATCAATCTCCGGGATTTTAGAGGCATGGCTTTTGTCGGGGGCTTTAGTTACGCGGATGTCCTGGATTCAGCAAAGGGCTGGGCGGGTGTGATCAAATTCAATAATAAGATCTGGGATGAATTTCAGCATTTCTATGACAGAAAAGATACTTTCAGTCTGGGCGTATGCAATGGATGCCAGCTCATGGCCTTACTTGGATGGGTTCCCTGGCAGGGGATTGCCGATAAACTCCAGCCCCGGTTCATTCATAATAGTTCAGGCCGATTCGAGTCCCGATTTTCTTCGGTCAAAATACTTCCCGGCCCGTCTATAATGTTAAAAGACATGGAAGATTCTGTTTTGGGCATCTGGGTCGCGCACGGAGAAGGAAGGGCATTTTTCCCGGACAGCGGCATCATCAAAAAAATAGAAGAAAAATGCCTTGCTCCCGTACGTTACGTGAATGACAGTAATGAAATCACGATGCAATATCCTTTTAACCCTAACGGATCTGTCAATGGAATAGCGGGCCTTTGCTCGTCAGACGGAAGACATCTGGCAATAATGCCTCATCCTGAGAGAACCTTTCTAAAATGGCAGTGGCCGTGGATGTCTGAAGACTGGAAAAAACAGTTAAAGGTATCTCCCTGGCTTAAAATCTTTCAAAACGCAAGACAGTGGTGTGAAAGAAACACAGATGATCGCTGATATACAACAGATACCCACAGAAAATAATATCTGTGATCATCATGTAAAAAATCTGTGTTAATCAGTGTTCCTTATATAGGAAATGTTATACTATTAAGGCATTCTGCTAGGATGGCTTTTAATTCTAAAAGGAAAACAGCTTGAACAATCCCGATAAATTTCATGATGAATGCGGAGTCTTTGGGGTCTTCGGTCACGCGGAAGCCGCGAACCTGACTTATCTGGGCCTGCACGCTCTTCAGCACAGGGGACAGGAAGGGGCCGGCATATGTTCTTCTGACAGGAGACAGGTCTTCATAGAAAAATCCGTCGGCCTTGTGGCAGATATTTTCAGTGAAAAGAGGCTCAAACGCCTCCCCGGCGATATAGCCATAGGCCATACCCGCTATTCCACTGCCGGCGCCAGTGCTTTGAAAAATGTACAACCTATAATGGTCAATTATTCCCTTGGTTCCCTCGCAATAGCCCATAACGGAAACCTGGTGAACGCAAACGATCTGAGGAAAGATCTTGAATCAGACGGAGCCATATTTCAATCCACTTCTGACAGCGAGGTCATAGTTCATCTTATAGCAAATTCCAGGGAAAGCAGCCTTTACGAGCGCATCATTGATACCACGAGAAAGCTGCGCGGCGCTTTCAGTCTGCTTATGATGACAGAAACTGAAATTATCGCTATAAGAGACCCTTACGGATTCAGACCATTAAGTATAGGCACTTATGACGGAGCATATGTAATTACATCGGAAACCTGCGCATTTGACCTTATCGACGCGCATTATCTGCGGGATGTAGCACCCGGTGAAATGGTAATTATAAACAGTGAAGGGATCAAGTCCTTTAAACCGCTTCATGCACAAAGACATGCTTTTTGTATTTTTGAATTTGTTTATTTTTCACGACCTGACAGCTGTATTTTTGGAAATCAGAATGTAAATGCCATAAGAAAAGAGCTCGGCCGCCAGCTTGCGCGGGAGCATCCTATAGAAGCCGACCTTGTCATTCCTGTGCCTGATTCAGGTGTGCCCGCTGCAATAGGATATGCCGAGGAAAGCGGGATACCGTTTGATTTCGGTCTTATAAGAAACCACTATGTAGGCCGCACTTTTATCGAACCAAAACATTCAATACGACATTTCGGAGTAAAACTGAAATTAAATCCTGTAAGGAAACTGCTTCAAAACAAAAGAATTATTGTTGTCGACGATTCAATCGTGCGTGGGACAACAAGCAAGAAGATCGTAAAAATGATCAAAGAAGGCGGCGGCGCGAAAGAGGTCCATCTCAGAATAAGTTCTCCTCCCACCATCGGGCCCTGTTTCTATGGTATCGATACACCGACCAGAAAAGAACTTATCGCATCCACCCACAGCATAGAAGAGATAAAGAAATACATCTGTGCCGACAGCGTGGGTTATCTGAATATCGATGGACTGCTGAAAGTAGTCGCGACACCTGAAGAATACTGCAGCGCCTGTTTTGACAACAATTACCCGGTTTTTTCACCGGAAGATAAAGCAGAACAAATAGAGCTTTTTAAAAGTATCCCCAAAAATTCCTGATAGCGTCAGTTTCTCCAGCATCTATTGTCCTTTAATCCTCTTTGATGTCTTGGGCTTGATGATAAGGATATTATCTGTGTACCTACGATATCTGATTTAAAATTATCTCTACCTTTCCTATTACTTCATCAATATTTATGGAAGAAAGGCATTCTACATTTCTTTTGCAGCGCGGCGTATATCCAAATTTTATGCATGGACCACATACAAGATGCTTATTTAAAACTATATGCTGTTTTCCTCTCGGTGCCCACTTCTTCTCAATGCTCGCACCAAAAAGTGAAATAGTAGGTGTACCAACACCATAGGCTATATGCATTATGCCTGAATCAGATGTTATCAGTAATTTACTCATCCTTAGCAGAGAGGCAACCTCCCTAAGACTTGTCTTTCCAACAAGGTCAATATTGTCTGTTACATATTTTTTCATTATATCAGCATCTGTTCTGTCAGCCTTTGAGCCAAGCACCACTATAGTATAACCTTTATCTCTCAATACCTTTGCTGCTTTTCCAAATCGTTCACCGCCCCATCTTTTTTCCCTGACAGTTGATCCTAGGAAGATAGAAATAATCCTATTGTGGTGTTTATTTAAGAAGTCCAAAAGCTTTGGGGAGGTTCTATCCACTCTATCAATAAATGGTTCTTCTACATTGAATTTAGGCACTTCATTCAGCAAAGGCTCGATTAGATGTAAAAAGCTATATGCCTCATAATCATCATGACTGTATGGAATCCTGCAGGTAAATAATTTCCCTCTTTCGTTAGTATCAAAGCCTATCCTTATAGGTGCACCTGTTAAATAGGAAACAACTGCTGAGAGCCTGTGCCACTGCTCAGTATCAATAACTACATCATATCTATTCCTGAGACATCTGATAAAACCAAGCCCCTTATCGTAGAGATAAATCCTGTTTGCGCCGTACTCCCGCTTCTTGCTTTCGCCTGCTGCCACGTCTTGCCCCTGCGTCTTCCTGTCGGAAGACAGGAGCTGGGGCAGAGGCACGCAAGAAAGCGGCCGGGGTGTAGGGTTTATATCTTTAGAAAGCCTAAATATATCCGCATTTCTTTTTTCACAAAGGAGGTCAATCTCGGAGTCAGGAAAGTTTTCTCTCAGTGATTTAATCGCCGGCAAAAGAAGCGCTGCATCACCAATGCCGCCCGGGCGGATGAGTAATATTTTTTTAATCTTTTTGGGGGGGTCTTTATGATTCTTTTTTATCCTGAGAAGTAAAAATACAAGGGGCTTGCCAATAATTCTGTCAATAAACTTTAAGAGTTTTATCTTGTTCATTTCCTTTAAGTATTATTCTTCTGAGCTACTACGATTAATGATTCACCCCAATCAACCGGCCATAGAAGACGCCCGGTGATGACTTGAATTGCCGGCATGGGATAGAAAATAAGTTTTTGCAGCCACACTGGTATATGCTGCAAATAAGGAACGTCCCATAGACCGTCCGTTCCCGTTTTTAATATTTTAAAACCAGCAGATTCTGTCCAGGAAAGCCACTTCTCAGCAGGGTAGAGTGACACATGGGAAGGGTCTCCATAACCAAACCATCGTTGCTTCTTTATCCTGTGTCCTATCCCTGAGGTATTTGGGACAACATATATCAACACGCCTGTATCATTGAGAATTTTAGAAAATAGCGAAAGAGTTTTAAGGGGATCTGTCAGGTGCTCCAGAACATGAAGAGAAACAATGAGGTCAAACGTGTTCTGTTTTAAGGATTCAGGAGAATAGCAAATCTTGGCATTTGCGGCAACCACCTTCACAGACTCAATCGCATAGGGAGAAACATCATAAGCCCATGCTTTATATCCTTTCTTGAAACGCTTAATAAAATGGCCTGTGCCGCATCCGTAGTCCAGTACCTTCCCAGATCGGATAATTGATGTTGCCAGGCGATAGTAAAAGCCTAACGCAATTCGGTCTTCAGACTGTCTATTTGCCTGATAGTAAGACTTGTCATAGTTTAGAGACTTATCACTCATCTGATATTTTCTGGAAATGTTCTCTATTCATACACAGGCTTATCCTTCCACCTCTTAGAGCATATACTCAACAATGGAGCGATTAAGAATCCACAACTTATTTTACCCCACTGCCTGAGCCTTAGTGATGGGAGGAGCATGAATGGTAGAAATCTAAGGGCATTTACATAGCAGAGAAGCCAGACAGGCAAACTATACCTTCTGCGCATTCTGAAAAATGAAATTCCACTGCTAATGGGCTTTTTCCATGAAGTAAAATAAAAAGGCGGGTGGTAGTAAAGGAGTTCTTTTTCACGATATATCGTACCACCGGTTACTGAAAAACGAATCGAGAGCTCTATATCTTCATATGAAGTCATCTCATTAAAGAATCCTCCAAGTTCTATGAAAGTCTGCCTTTTATATGCCACACAGCGGCTGGCAAAGGAGTATCCATCCAGATATGAGTCTCCATATTTTAGCAGACAGCGCTCTGCTTCTCCCGGTATTAGTATACAATCAATATCAGGCATCCTTTGAAACCGTTTACCCAGGGTTCTAAGAAAATGACTCTGCAAAATAACGGTGTCGTCATCTAAGAAAAGTATATATGAACCATTAGAAAGTTCCAGCCCCTGATTTCTCAAAGCACCAACTGAGAATAAACGTTCCTTGTTGGTTTTTAATTGTAAGTTTAGGGAGTTGTTATATTTGTTGACAATCTTCTCGGTTTCTATACTATGACCATCCTCTATGACTATCACCTCAAAGGAATCTTTGTCCATATTTTGCAAGGAAAGACATATCAGGATCCTGTCAAGCTCAAAGACTCTATTATGAGTAGGTATTATACAAGAAATAATCCTATCGTCTTTGTCCTCAATATCGACATCACCCTTAACGTCGAATGGGAACATTTTAAACATATATTGAAGCACCTTGTTTTTCATCTCAAGCATAGTTACGCGTTTTAATCCCAGATATGAAAGTCAAGTCCTTCTTTGTTACTCACATACAACTTTTTTACCCACTCACCCCATTTTTTCAGAGGATACAAAGGTAATCTCCTATTAATCTGAATATATTTAAAAAACGTCCCAAAGAGTATCAGTGGTATAGCAAACAATAATGATAGTTTAGTCTTGGACATAAATATAGCCTTTATGCAGCGATATATCGCTGGCGGACTAACAATCACGTAATACCTTTTTAAGAGCATTATCTCTTCTTTTGATAAATCAACCCAGTTACTCATATTCTTTGACCCCTTATATATCCTGAATGTGGCAAGGTATTTATTAATATATGTAAAGTCAAACTCTCTGCTTGCCCTTATCCACAGGTCATAGTCCATACAGTAATGGAGGGACTCATCTAACATATCGATCCGATCGAAAACCCTCTTATGCAAAAAGACAGTTGGTTGAAGTATATAATTTATTTCCGGCAGGAGTTCTTTGGCAAAGCGGTCAGTATTGAATTTGCTGATAATGCTGCCTTCTTCATCTACAAAATAACCCTCACCATATATAACAGCTGTGTCAGGGTTTTGAGTAAACAAACCAGCAATCTCTTTCAGGGCCTCAGGCAGCAGTGTATCATCAGAGTTTAGCCAGCCGAGAATCCCGCCTTCTGCCATAGCCCATCCCCTGTTAACAGCATCTGACTGCCCCCTGTCCTTGTTGCTTAACCACCGGTATTTGATCCTTTTGCACCGGATTGTCCATCTTCCATCTTTGAGTAATTGTTCATATTTCTTTATTATTTCAACAGAGTTGTCTTCAGAACCGCCATCCATGATAATGTAGTCAATATAAAAATTCCCCTCCTGGCTGAGAACGCTTTTGATGGTATCTTCTATGAACTGCCCCTGATTATATGAAGGTGTTACAATGGAAACAATGGGAATTTCATTTTGTCTTTTCATGACTCGGTTTCCTTGCTCATCTCCACTACAAAAAGGAACGCACTGTTTTTCGCGATTACAGAATATTTCGATTGTATTTGAGACTGGAATAGGACTGTCAGGATTTTTTTTTGAGGCATCCTGTTTATCCTGCCAAAGGTCCTTTATTATTAATTATACCTGATTAATCCAACGAGCAACAGCCACAGCACCACTGTTAATGCCATCCATTTATCCCTGGTCATTGCCTCTGTCGGGTCACCCATCCCCTGCTTTGAAAGCATTATATACCTGAAAAGACCAAAGGTCACAACGGGGATCGTATAAATAAAATCCTGAAACTGTTCCACCGAATATAGGGCATAAGCCATTAATGACACAGATGAAGATATTATCAGGATTTCATTAAGGGTAGATGCTGAGTAATAACGGAGACTTTTTCTGTGTTTCTCGGCTTTTTCATTTAGCAGACTGACCTCACCGATCCTTTTCCCCGCAGCAAGCACAAGGGATATCGTAAACATCGTCAGCAAAAGCCAATGAGACACCTCTACATTAAAGGCAGCCCCCCCTGCAAGCACCCTGATTACAAACCCTGATGCAATACAAAATATATCAACTATGGCGATATTTTTGAGATATGTGGAATAAGCTGCCTGAATAAAAAGATACGAGAAAATACAATAAAAAAAAGCAGGTGCAATCGCATATGACAGAATAAGTGAAGGGACTATCAGGAAAACCGCAAATACTGAGGCCTGCCTCTTGCTAATGCTATTAGAAGCAATGGGTCTTTTCTTCTTCTCAGGGTGAAGCCTGTCGTTTTCAATATCTTTTATATCATTAAATATGTATGCAGCGCTTGCACAAAGCGAAAAAGCTATAAATGCCGGCAAGGCCATAAGTAGTGTTTCTTCAAAGAATAGTCTGCCTCCAAAAAAAGGGGCGGCAAAGAGGAGAATGTTTTTAAGCCAGTGTTTAGGGCGAAGGAGATTTAGGTAATTCATTTTTCATGGAACTCCTTATCCTGGATATTGCGTTTTGAGCCTTTGCAAATAGAGGGCTGCGAGAGTCTTTATCTAAAATTTCCTCGTAATATTTAAGGGCCTCTTCTTTTCGATCCAGAAGTTCACATACATGAGCTAAACCATATTTTGAAGCAATATATCCTGGCTCGATTTCTGAAGCATATTTATACATGGAATATGCACCCCTCAGGAATGTTATATCCCTATACTGCTTATACTTCAAAAGGTAAACTGTCCCGAGATTATGATACATTGATCCCTTTGGCTGCTTATAACCAATTGCTTTCAATAAATACCTCTCAGCAGTATCAAGTTCCATCCTTTCAATATATATCATTCCAAGTATGGAATATGCTTTAGCCATAAAATTAGCCTTTACACTTTCTTTCCCCCTCAATACATCAATATTCTTTATCACATAATTTGCCTCTTTTTCTGACTCATCATATTTTTTTACATTATATAATGAGTAGCCAAGCAACAAGCGCGCCACAGCAGAATCTTTATTCTTTTTTACCTCATAACTCCAGAGCGATACATTATCTTTCCAGTTCATATTTCTCCGGTGAAGATTCACACCATAAAACATTACCAGAACAGTAATCAGTAAGATACTTATATATTTCCTGTTAATTTTGCTGATACCATAAGCAGTAATGATGGAAAAACCAAAAACAGGCAGGTACAGGTACCTGATTGCAACAGGCGAAGGGAGCGCGTCCATAAAAATAACGGGGATAGTTGGCAAAATAGTTAATATTATAAATATAAGTCCGAATATTAGTATCCGGGATCTTCTTATTAAGGCCATCAAAAGAAAAGAGATAAAGAAAACCGGCAGGATTAAATTATCAATATGGTGAATATCCGGGAATAAAGTCATATTAAAGGGTAGGGCAAGTTTTTTGATATAAAAACCGAAACTATAAAGGACTTCCTTTATTAAAAGAAATAAATTATTAAAACCTTCTACATTGCTCTGCCCATTACTTTCTATGCTGATAGCGGGGTTAGGAATCTTCCTCAGCAAAAAATAAATTACAATTATTACAAAAAGAACCGCCTGTGAAAAGATTAAATCCTTTATCTTCTTTTTCTTAATAACTGCATCATAAGATAATACGACCAATGGAAAAACAATACCAACCTCCTTTCCAAACAATGAGAAGAGAAAAAATAGCGCACTCAGGAACAGGATAGTTAGATTATCTTTTTTCCTGAAAAGCATGTATGAAAGAAGGGCAAGGAAAAAGAAAAGAGTTGAAATTATATCTGTACGGCCTGCTATCCAGGCAGCGGAGTCCGCGTGCGCCGGATGAAGAATAAATAAGAGTGCTGTAAGTGAAGATAGAAAATATCTTTTATCTTCAAAGAGATATGAGGCAACAAGAAATACTATGGCCCCAGTGATGCTGTTTAAAAGGATATTTGTAAGGTGGAACCCCATTGGGTTTAAATACCAGAGTGTGTAATCAAGACCAAGCGTCAGGGCAGAAAAGGGTCTATAATAATTCGCACCTCCGCCAAGGTAAAGACCATATCCTCTTATCCCCTGTACTTGAGAGGAGATGATGCTCACATCATCTCCTACAAAAGAGTGCCCTAATGACGGAAGATATAAAAAAAAGGAAATAATAAAAATTGTTAAGGCTATAAGTATTTTATTCCTCACATCAGCTTCTGGAATTCTCATTCAACTATACATAGCGTCTTAAGAAACGGCGCATAACTCCCTTATTTTATACATAATTTATGATTATTATAGCAAAAAGGTATTGCCTATGCAATTGTATTACCTGTTATCGGGCTTCTTTCATCTCTCTTAATAATACCCTTGAGAAATTAATAAACAACTACTATTATAATATCTATGTCGAGAACAATAAAAACAATAACTGTAATAGTCTTTTGTATCTGGGCTGCCTTAATATCTATCCTGCTGTACAAAAACTACGCTGGAACTCCATTAGAAAAAACTCAGGCATTAAAGGAGGCTTTTGATAAGAAAACATACTGGTATGATATTTATATAGGAACGAGAAAGACAGGTTTTGCAATGACTACCTTTGAAAAGGCAGGCAACGAAATCATAATAAAACATAAGCGCGAAATAAAAGTTAAAAAGAATGGAGAAGAAACACTGCTTATTGAAAACCTGAAAACTCTTTGTGATTTAAATTATTCAATAAAAACATTCGAGTATACCTCAAATTTTAAGGGCGAGAAAGGAATTAAAGCCCGCGGCGAGGTGGACGAGGACGAAATAATCGTTTTCCTTGAATCCCCTGAAAAGAGAAAGACACATAAAATATCAACAAGGGGAGAAGATTTTTACTTCCCCATGACGCTCATACCTGTTATTCACCGGGAATCTCCGTTACCCAATAAGCCTTACCTTGTCCCCATGCTTGACCTTAATATCCTGTCAGTGAACGATGTAAGAGTTGTTCTGGAGGAGATCAGACCAATAAAGGTAGGTATAAACATACCAAGTTTATATAAGTTCAGGGTAGGAGACACGATTATATGGACTAATGACAATGGCATGATTATTAAAGAAGAGTTTCCATCGGGAATGACTCTTTATTCACAGTTTAAAGACACAGCGATGGACCCTTCTGACAGGCCACTTTTTGACTTTACGTCCCTGCCGTATTTTAAATCCAACATGATATTTCCTGATACTCGGGAATTGACCCGTTTAAGTCTGAAGGTAGAAGGTTTTGAATTGGATCCCGAAATTTATAACAAGAGCAATATAGTGCTGGACAAAGATATCCTTACTATTAATAAAATCAACGTTGAAGAATTAAAAGAAAAACTATATAAACTTCCATATAATAAAGCAGATTTGACAGAGTATTTGAATCCGGACAAATGGGTCTTAAGTGATTACAAACCCTTACGGGACACGGCTCTTTCATATGTTAGGACTTATGCAAGCGATCCTGTATCGTTTGCAAGGTACGTGAATGGATATATGGACGGCCTTATAAGGGTACAGCCTGTATTTGCTCTTTCAGATTCAAGGGAAATTCTCAAATCACTTTCAGGAGATTATCTGGAAAGAACCGTGATGTTTGCTACCTATGCCCGGGCAGGAGGATTACCGACGCGTCTTGTTGGGGGACTTGTATATGTAAAAGGGTATTTTTATTTTCACACCTGGCCTGAGATCTGGCTGGACAATTGGGTCCCTGTAGATCCAACTTTAGCCCAGTTCCCTGCTGATGTGACGCATATACCCTTAAAAGAAGGAACTTTGACAGATATTATCTCTATAACAGATGATTTAAAAAATATTAAATTTGAGATTATGGAGGCATCATGATAGAGATGCAGAGTTGCACAAAAAAATACGGAGAACTAATCGCAGTTAATAACCTGACTCTCAAAGTTGGCGGAGCTGAAATATTCGGACTCCTTGGCCCGAATGGTGCCGGCAAATCAACAACAATAAAAATGCTTGTAGGCTTAATCAGGCCTGATTCAGGGACTGTAAAGATCGAAGGATATGACATTTCTCAGGACCCGGTCAATGCAAAAAAAATTCTGGCATATATCCCCGAGAAGGGCAATGTCTATGAAAAACTGTCTGCCTGGGAATATTTGACATTTATAAGCGGGCTTTATAGTTTAGATGAAAATATTTTCAGGAAAAAAGCTGAAAAGTATTTAAAAATATTCGGGCTTTATGAGTGGAAAGATGAAATAATCGGGAATTTCTCACACGGGATGAAACAGAGACTGCTGCTAACCTCTTCGTTCATGCGGACCCCAAGGGTATTAATCCTGGATGAGCCCCATAACGGGCTTGACCCAAAGGGTGTAAAGATACTAAAAGATATTTTATTTGAAGCAAAAAACGAAGGAATGACGATACTTCTCTCCACTCATATCATAGCGATCGCAGAGCAGCTATGCGATAAAATCGCGATTATCAATAAAGGCTTAATATCTGCAGAGGGAACAAATGACGACCTTAAACAATACGCTGAATCCAGCGATAAAACACTTGAAGACATTTTCCTGCGTCTCACTTCGAATTATGAAAAATAAAGGGAAACTGTCAATGCAGACAGGGAATGCTGGTGATGCATTGCTACCTGCTTCTTCTTTGGAGCAACTAATTCAGAGACAGTCTCCTCTGTTGTTATTCGAGGGAACACCATGAAGGCATTAATTCTTCTTCTCTCGCCAATTTTCTGGTCTGTTAAAAACGACCTGCTCAGGTTCAGCAAGTCTTTTTACATAAAGACGTTCCTCTATGCACTGTCAGGCATTGTCTTTATATTTCTGGTTACCATGCTTTTAAATGCCGGCATGGACAAATTAGAAGGTCTTTCCCCCGAAGTCTTTAATCTTCTGCTTACTAAGGGATATTCTCTCATCTTCCTGATCGCTTTCTTCATCCAGATAATAAACGGGGCTATTATGTCACTTGACAAATACTACCAGGCACAGGAACTGGAATTACTGTTCACCTCTCCGGTAAACAGGACTTCCTTATTCTTTTCAAGGCTCTTTGAAACACACCTGAAAACATCATGGATGCTTATAATCTTTGGAATACCCTTACTGGCATCCTTAGGTCTCCAATATCAGGCACACCCTGCATATTATCTGTACTCAGTGGCACTCCTGGCAGTATTTTCTACCATTCCTGTCAACATCGGCATCAGTATAACAATCATGATGACAGGCATCTTCCATTTAAAAAAACTAAAAAAAATTGTGTTTTCTGCAAGCCTTATCACGGGTGCAGTTATAGTTATTCTGTTACGGATATTTAAGCCCGAAAGATTTGTAAATCCTGAACTGTTTGCAAATCTGACACTCTTTGTAAGTGAACTGCAAACTCCTTTTTTTATATTGCTGCCTAACAGGTGGCTCAGCGAATCGCTTTTTAATTTTCTGAACGAAAATTACAGCGATACTTTGATCGTTGTTCCTTTATTACTTCTTACCTCGTATTTATCAGTCTTTTGCCTTGTATTGATATACAGAAAGTATCACTACAGAGGATGGAGCCTCTTACACAGAGGTGATGCAGTTCAAAAAAAGAAAAGAAAATGGACTGTTATAAGTTCAGATTTGACAGAAAAGCTTATTTTTGCAAAACCAGCTCAACTATTACAGCCGTTGTTAAGCAGTCAGAGTATAACAATTCTGAAGAAAGATATTTTATGTCAATTTCATGATATAAAAAACATCCAGCAAAACATCATCCTTATTTCATTAATCATTGTCTATCTTTTCAGTATTGCTTCCTTACCGCTAAACTGGGAGGAATATGGGGTTCAACTGAAATATGCTGTCTCTTTTTTTAATCTTGGATTGATACTGATTATCATTGCTGCATTATGCTCAAAGCTTGTTTATCCTTCAATTGTCTCTGAAGGAAATTCTTTCTGGATACTAAAGACAGCTCCTATAACATCGAAAAAATACATCTATGCAAAATTCTTTTTCTTATTCATTCCTATATTCATGCTGGGACAATTATTGACGATATTCTCCTCATTCTTTATCAATATTGCAAAAGAGATCCTTTTACTAAACATTTTAACAACTTCACTATTGTGCTTCTCACTTGTGAGTCTGGCAATTTCCTTCAGTGTTCAAGACTTGAAAAAGGCACTAAAAGAAAATAAAAGTGAAGAAATAAAAACAGGCAACACAACGTATATGATCATATCGGTATTTTTTATACTTTTTATCCTGGCATTAGAATTAGCGCCAATATATTTATATTTTTTAAAGGCAGCGGCAAAGGTTGAATTCACTCAGAAGGCGTGGCTCTTACTTGGCGCTGTAATTTTTGTCCTGCTCTTTGTGAATATACTTATAACTGCAATTTCAATGCGTCAAAGCATCAAAAAATTTGATAATATCCAGCTCACTTAACCTGGATTATTCATAATCCTCATTTTATAAAAAAAAGGGGACACCAAAACGATGTCCCCTTTGAGAAATACTCTTTAAACCTGTTATTCAGAACCTACGGTCTTTCTGTGTAATACCTCGGTAGCACCGGAATTACTTCCACCCGGGCCATTGCTCATGCCGACAAGTGTTATAGTACTTCCAACGGTACTGGGAAACAGAGTCACTTGGCAAGCGGTACCATTGCCTGCACCACCACCAGTTGCTCCTATTACAAATAACTCAGAAGCAGCACCAACAGTACAACCAGACATTCCGGTCCAAGGAGATTGTTCCCCGGCTGTTGTTACTCGTGCTGTATAATATGCATCAACGGTTGCAAGAGCAGGTGTAGCATGGCCTAAAGCGATCTCTGAATTAGTATCGTCACTGCCAGTTTGAATCGTTCCGTTCCAGTCTGTATCAACCTCTGTAAGTAAGGACGGTTCTTGACCTGCAAAACCTTTTATAGCTGAACCCATCCAGTGCTGTAAGTCTGATTCAGAAGAAGCCGCGGCCTTAATCAGGGTTGACTTCCTTGCCTTTTCCTGAGCGCCGATATATGCAGGAATTGCAATAGCTGCAAGAATACCGATGATTGCCACAACGATCAGTAGCTCGATCAGGGTAAATGCTTTTTGTTCTCTTAGATTTTGTACTGCTTTAAACATGTCTTATCCTCCTTTTATTATTATTAACAAGCCAATGGAACGCCATTGACACATAATGCTATTTGAATAGTATAATACAAGTGCTATATTTTTTCCCACCTCCTTTTATTTAGGATACTTAAGTATATCCTTTTTTCACCTTGTGTCAAGCATTTTTTATGCCAATCATCAAAACTCTATATTTTATCACTGTTTCCTGGGTTTTATTATATATGACAATCGAACACAACATGTCATAGTTGACAAATATTGTCACAGGCTTTGCGCGCGTGCTTCTGTAAAAAAAGGATTTTTCATGAAGGTTGCTAATCTTCATGAAGATTTTACCTCCGGACATATCGCATTAGTTTTTTTTCATATTATAAATTAAAAGCCGGTTGTTTCCTCTCTCCAATTATTGTTCAAATATTATAGGCATATAATATATATGTAGTCAAGAATAATGTATCTTTGTTGACAAATTACATATAATTTATTAACTTACATCCGAATGCAGTAAATGCACATTTCTGCATATTCTTATCAGGTTTTGCTGTACAATGCTCCTGAATTATTCATTCTTTTAAAGATACGGTCTGTGCAAAATATGAAAAAACTTATTCTTTTTATTCTTATCATCCTCTCCATAACTGCTGGTTGTCAGGATAGATCATCACCGGAACCTGAAACCGGGAGACAACAAAAAGACATGCCGGCAGAAAAAGCGCATCTGGATCCTGCTGCCGGCCCACCCTCATATGGCGACATCCTTATAGAAGCCACCAGCGGGCGGCCAAGCGTTCTCATCCCCATGCTTGCGGGTGACAGCGCATCTCATTCCGTTGCAGGATTGATCTTTAACGGTCTGGTCAAATATGACACTGACCTTAGTGTTATAGGCGACCTCGCGGAGTCATGGGATATCTCTTCAGACGGCCTTGTTATTACATTTTATTTGAGAAAAGGCGTGATGTGGACAGATGGTGTTGAGTTCACAGCAGAAGATGTGAAGTTCGGCTTTGACACAATAATTGATGAAAACACTCCCACACCTTACAAAGAGGATTACCTGCAGGTAAAAAAAGCCGAAGTACTTGACCGATACACCTTCAGGGTCACTTATGAAAAGCCCTTTGCACCGGCTCTTGCTACCTGGGGAAGCCTTGTCGTCCTTCCAAAACACCTGCTTGAAGGCAAGGACATAACAAAGGCCGAATTTGGCCGGAACCCGGTAGGATTAGGGCTTTACAGGTTCAGGAAATGGACCCCTGGGCAGGAAGTGGTTCTTGATTCAAACAGGGATTATTTTGAGGGAAGGCCATATATAGACAGGTATATTTTTAAAATAATACCGGATACAGCAACCATGTTTTTGGAGCTTCAGGCCGGCGGGATCGATATGATGGCACTTACGCCTATTCAGTACACAAAACAAACAAACACGGAAAATTTCAAAAGAGATTTTCAGAAGTTCCGTTACCCGGTATTCGCCTACACCTATTTTGGATTTAATCTAAAACTCCCCTGGTTTAAAGACGTACTTGTCAGGAGGGCGATCGCACACGCAATAGATAAAAGCGAGATCATAGATGTCGTACTGTTCGGGCTAGGACGACCGGCGACAGGCCCCTTTGTTCCAGAGACATGGGCATATAATCCTGGTGTTAAGAGATATGGTTATGACCCAGGCAAAGCAAAAGAACTGCTTAAGTCAGCTGGATGGACAGATTCTAACAGCAACGGCACAGTAGATAAAGACGGGAAGGAATTTGAGTTTACGATATTGACAAACATGGGTAATCAATCAAGGCTTAAAACAGCTACCATCATCCAGCAGAGGCTTAAAAAAGTAGGCATTAAGATGAATATAAGGGTGCTGGAGTGGAGCACATTTATAAATGAATTTATAGACAAACGCAGCTTTGAGGCCGTACTGCTCGGCTGGAGCCTGGACCGCGATCCGGACCAGTATATTATATGGCATTCCAGCAAGACCGCAGAAAAGGAATTTAACTTTGTAAGTTACAGCAATAAAGAAGTTGACAGACTCCTTGAAAAAGGCCGCAGGACCTTTGATATTGAAGAAAGAAAAAAAGCGTATTACAGGTTTCAGGAAATACTTGCTGAAGAATTACCTTACATTTTTCTTTATGTTCCGGATGCAACACCAATTGTGCAGGCACGTTTTAAGGGGATCAAGGCCTCACCGATTGGCATTGGTTATAACTTGCATAAATGGTATGTACCAAAAGATCTTCAGCGACACACAATAGAGCAATAAATGCTTATTTATATTATAAAAAGGTTTCTTGAGATGATACCGACCCTGTTCGGTATCACCCTGGTCTCATTCTTTATAATCCAGCTTGCACCCGGCAAACCCACTGATGTGTTGACCGAGATGAATCCGAAAATGACGCCTGAGGCACGTGAAAAACTGGAAAAAATGTATCGCCTTGATGAACCGATCATAGTTCAGTACGGCCTATGGCTGAAAAGAATTATCAAGCTGGATTTTGGAGAATCTTTTTCAACTGACAGAAGACCTGTAATGGAAAAGGTCTGGGATACTAAGCAGTCTCTGCTCGACAGAGCTCTGTTTATAACCTTTCTGATCAATATCCTATCCATGCTTATGATCTTTATTATTGCAATACCTATCGGAATATCCTCAGCTACACACCAATATTCAGTTTTTGACAAAATTTCAACTGTATTTGTTTTTGTCGGATTCGCGACTCCGGGATTCTGGCTTGCCCTTCTCTTGATGATACTTTTCGGCGTTAATCTGGGATGGCTTCCTATCTCAGGGCTTAAGTCCATTGGGTACGACTCATTGTCATTGTTAGGACAGGTCTGGGACAGAGCACAGCATCTTATCCTTCCTGTTTTTATTTCAGCATTTGTGGGCCTTGCCGGACTTTCAAGGTTTATGCGGAGCAGTATGCTTGAAGTGGTCAGGCAGGATTACATAACAACAGCCCGGGCAAAAGGCCTCTCAGAGCACCAAGTGATATACAAACACGCCCTTAAAAACGCTTTACTGCCTATTATTACCCTGCTCGGGCTTTCAGTTCCGGGTCTTATCGGCGGAAGTGTTATTTTTGAGAGCATATTCGGTATTCCAGGAATGGGGCAATTATTTTACATGGGAGTAATGACAAGGGATTATCCTTTGGTAATGTGCATTTTGACCATTGGAGCGGTACTAACCCTTTTTGGAAATTTGCTTGCAGACCTGGGCTATATGTTTGCGGATCCGAGGATAAGGACAAAATGAAATTATTCTGGCAGAGATTAAAGAAAAACAGGCTTGCAGTTGCAGGTGGAATTATTGTTGTCTTTCTTTTCCTTATTGCGCTGTCCGCATCAGTGATCTCGCCGTTTGACCCGCATGAGATCGACAGAAAACACGTACTCGAGGCTCCAAACGCAAAACATATTATGGGTACAGATGACCTTGGAAGGGACGTGCTTTCAAGGATGATGTACGGCAGCCGCATATCCCTCGCTGTGGGGTTTGTTGCCATAGGTATAGCGACTTTTATAGGAATGATCCTTGGCGCGCTTGCAGGTTATTACGGCGGCTGGACAGACAGGATCATCATGCGTTTTATTGACATCATGCTTTCAATCCCGTCCTTCTTTTTCATTCTTGCGGTAATTGCCTTTGTTGGGCCCAGCATATGGAACATCATGATCATCATAGGTATAACATCATGGATGGGTGTTGCTAGACTTGTAAGGGCAGAATTTTTATCTTTAAAAGAAAGAGAGTTTGTGCTTGCCGCAAAAGCCCTCGGTGCCAGCAATATGAGAATAATATTCAATCACATCATGATAAACAGTATGGCGCCGGTTTTTGTATCCGCCATACTTGGAGTAGCAAGCGCAATTCTTGTGGAATCAGCGCTCAGTTTTCTCGGCCTTGGAGTTCAGCCGCCGAATCCCAGCTGGGGCAATATCCTCACGCTGGGCAAAGACAATATTGAAATAGCATGGTGGCTCTCGGTTTTCCCGGGCATTGCGATACTGGTCACTGTTCTAGGATACAACCTTCTTGGTGAGGGTTTAAGAGACGCCCTTGATCCAAGGTTATGGGAACGCTAGTCTTATTCCCGGCCTTTCTGAAAATTTGATGTCTTCCCGTAATGCTGTCCTGCTTCACAATTTATCCCGTTTCATTATATTCAAAACGAAAATCCATCTTCTCCCTCAGACTGTCCGGAGGCCTAAGGGGCATTTCTATTCAGGTACAGTTGGAGATATTTATTAAAGACAGAGAGCATTCCCTGCGCTCTTTCATGTTGAGGCTCTAAATGATTTCAGGTCTGTTCATCGGGTCTTTCGTATCTGCCGATAAAGCGCCTTAGCAGATCAAACTGTTATTTGCGTGGTGCAATATTACTATAAACCTTAAATATCTCTTCTTTTGTCAGCAGCTCCTTAACAGGCAGGCCCATCGCTTCGATTGCCTCTCTGCCGCCTTCCTGCCTGTCAATAAGTACAACTGCGCCGACTACCTTAAGCCCGCACTGCCTCGCCCTCTTTACAGCCTTTATTGTTGAACCGCCTGTCGTAATGACATCTTCAACGATCAATACCTTATCACCCTTTTTAACATTACCCTCTATCCACAGCATTGTCCCGTGCTTCTTGGGTTCCTTTCTTACAACAAAGCTCTCAAGGGGTTTTCCCTTAATATGAGAAGTATATGCAACAGCCGCCGCCACCGGATCGGCACCGAGAGTAAGTCCGCCAACTGCCTTTACATTCCAGTTTTTCTGCCGGCTGACAAGCTGAAAAAGCAGGTTCCCTATCAGAAACATTCCTTCAGGATTCAAAGTGGTCGTTTTGCAGTTAAAATAAAAATTGCTTTTTTTCCCTGACGCAAGTTTGAAGGAAGGTCTTTTGGAAAACTTAAACGAACGTGCAATTATAAGGTCTATGAGTCTTTTTTTCATTGAAGCAGGTGATTTAATTCTGTGCATTATGTCATCCCCTGAATGTTTTTTTCTATCCGTTTACGCCGCCCTGCCGGCCTTAACACCCTCAACAAGGATAAATACAAGGACCACTGTAAAGCCTGCAAGAAGCCACATGATATTCACTATTTTAAGCCATATCAGCAGAAAAATCGCTGCGAACAGAATAAATATCCGCACCATGCTCATAAACACCATCTTTACTACGGCTTTATCAGACCCAACAAGTCCTTCCACATTTCTGACTATGGCTCTCAGATTCAAAATACCGAATATACCTCCCGCAATAATACTGACCGGCAATTTTTTCCAGTCAATAAATGCTGATGCCGCAGCTGCCGGTAGAATTACAATCAGGCTTTTTACAGCAACTCTCTTAAGAATTTCCATTTTAAATATAGAAACTATTCACGATTGTCCTGAGTCGCTATCATCATACCTGCCTGCCTTTGCCGCGATACGGAATAAATACATGAAACCGGCTGCGATTCCCAGGACCATAAATATTATGGTAAACCAGGGGAAAGTATTAAAGACCCTGTCAAGTATCAGGTAGCCAATGGCAATGCCTGCGAGAGTAGATACGACGAAATTAATCCCAATTGTGCTGGCCACACCAAGAAAACGTACAAATTCTCCTTTTGCACCCTTTTCCGGCGAGGGCTGTTTTGTTTCTCCTGCCATCAAAAAAAGTTTATCAGAAAGACCGCAAAAAAGAAAATTCAGGATCCATCTTATTAATAAAGCTCCGGTTCTTCTGCTATAATTCAACTATGATTGAAGCCATAATCCTTGGAATACTGCAAGGACTTACCGAGTTTATCCCGGTCAGCAGTTCCGCACATCTTATCATTATCCCCTGGTTTTTCGGGTGGACAGGAACTGTAAACACTCTCAGTTTTAGCGTAGCCCTGCATCTGGGTACTCTAATCTCGCTTTTGCTGTATTTCAGAAAAGACTGGGTTGCCATCTTTAAAACAGCCAATAAAAAAGACAGTCTCATCTGGCATATTTTCATAGCTACTATCCCGGCGGCGGCGGCGGGACTGCTATTTCACGATCAGATCCAACAGATACGAAGCCCTCTGCTTATCACCGCCACCCTTTCGTTTGTCGCTGTGCTTATGATCCTTGTCGAAAGAAAGAAAAAAACTTCGGCCAGTCTCTGTTTAGACAGGCTCAGCCGAAAAGACGCGCTGTTGATCGGGATTGCCCAGGCTGTCGCACTCGTGCCGGGTATTTCAAGATCAGGGATCACAATAGTGACAGGTCTTGCGAGGGGATATCAGAGGCAGGCGTCAGCCAGGTTTTCGTTTCTCCTCGGCACTCCGATTGTCGCGGGTGCGGGAGCTTTTGAGGCAAAAGAACTAATTCTGTCTCACAACATGAATTTTCAGCCCGCAATCTTCCTGACCGGAATTGCCATGTCCGCGCTTACCGGATATATTGCGATTAAATTTCTTCTCCGCTTCCTCCAGAACCATACTTTAGCCCCCTTTGCATATTATCGTTTTTTAGTTGCTTTTGTTATCATAATAACCATATGGGTTCAAAGATAGAACCGGTCAAAACCGGAAGCATCAGGCAGTATCAGCATGGATAAAATTAAACGGATAAGATATGAGATATCCGGTATTTTATCTGTTGTTTCCGGCCTGATTGTTTTTATCAGCCTTGTTACTCATTATCAATGGGATCCATCCCCGGCCACAACTGCAACTGACGCAAGAAATCTTCTCGGAATTTTCGGTTCCTATGTATCAGACATACTTCTTCAGGCTGTTGGATTCACAGCCTATATCGTTCCCGTCCTGCTGTGCATCTTCGGCATAAGGAAAATACTGGGTAAACAGGGAAGGCATAAACCGGCCGCCGCCGCGGTTGTCATGCTGATTCTCATCGTTTCCATGTCTTCCCTGTTTACCCTTGTTCTCAAGGACCCTTCCGGCGGCATACTTGGCTCGGTTTCAACAAGGATATCTCTTAAACTGCTCTCAACTACAGGTTCTTATCTTTTATTTGTCCCTCTCACCTTTGTCACGATAATGTTCCTGACGCCTTTCTCCATAACCGACTTCGCAAGGGAAATAAGAAAAAAAGCTGTCATACCCCGGATCCAGGTTCCTTTTAAAAATAAGAACAAAAAGAAAAAGAAAGAAACAGAACAGCCGCACATTGAAGAGTCCGAACCTGTTCAGGCAGCCCCTTATAAGCAGGCGCCTCTTCCGCTGGTATATCCTGCCGAGATAAAACAACGGGCAGAAAGAAAAGCAAACGGCGAATATGAGATCCCGAGCATCGAGCTTTTACAAGACCCTCAACCTGTCAAATCTAAACCGTCAAAAGACGAACTGCTGGCCAGTTCTGAACTCCTGGCGAATAAATTAAAAGACTTTTCAGTTGACGGCAGCGTAACCCATGTCACTCCAGGGCCCGTTGTAACAATGTTCGAATTTGAGCCCGCACCCGGAGTCAAGATCAACCGGGTCCTGTCTCTCGCTGATGATCTTGCCCTCCCGCTCAAAACAACCAGTCTGCGCATCTCTCCCATCCCCGGGAAATCAACTCTGGGCATAGAAGTACCAAACCGGGAAAGGGAAACCGTATACCTTAAAGAAATGCTTGATTCGGAAGCGTTCAGAAAAAGCTCATCAAAATTAACTCTGGCACTCGGAAAAAATATTTTCGGAGTGCCGGTCGTGGCAGACCTGGCACGCATGCCGCACCTGCTTATAGCAGGTGCAACCGGTGCAGGCAAGAGCGTCGGCATTAATGTAATGGTGCTGAGCCTTCTTTACCGGGCGACCCCGAAAGAAGTAAAAATGCTGATGATAGACCCCAAAATGCTCGAACTCCCGCTGTACGAAGAGATCCCCCATCTTATGCTTCCTATTATCACATCGCCTAAAGACGCTGCGGACGCTCTGAAAAGCATGGTTCATGAAATGGAGCGCAGGTACAAACTGCTGGCAAAAGCAGGCTCCCGGAACATAGAAACATATAACCGGAAAATAAAATCTTCTCCTGACACAGAGCTGGAGCCCCTGCCTTACATCATCATATTCATTGATGAGTTCGCGGATCTCATGCTTGTCTCGGCCCAGGAGGTCGAGAATTCCATTGCCAGGCTTGCCCAGATGGCAAGGGCCTCGGGCATACACCTTATTCTTGCTACACAGAGGCCGTCCGTTGATGTTATAACCGGCGTGATCAAGGCAAATTTTTCTTCGAGGATCTCCTTCCATGTCTCATCCAAACTTGATTCACGGATAATACTTGACACGTACGGCGCTGATAAGCTGCTTGGAAAAGGCGACATGCTATACATCACTCCCGGCAGCAGGATTTCACGAATTCACGGCGCTTATGTGACCGAGGAAGAAATAAAAATTATTGTTGATTTTATTAAGGCCCAGGGCCCGCCGGATTACACGATTCTTGAAGAGCTGGCAGCTGAGGAACTGGCAATATCCAGCCAGGAAGACAGAGATGAACTGTACCATCAGGCATGCGAGATAGTGATCGCGGCCGAACAGGCTTCCATATCGTATATTCAGCGCAGGCTGAAAATAGGCTATAATAGAGCAGCCAGTATCATGGAAATGATGGAAGAGGACGGCATTGTCGGTCCGCCAGGGGAAGCGGGCAAACCAAGAGAGATTCTCAGGAGAAGAAGATGACAGGAAATACTGCCAATAGACGCTTTATACTTTTGATACTGCTTTTATTCGCTTTTTTCCTTTCTTATTCTTTACTCCTGACCGCCGCTTCTGCCAACAACACAGTTGAGTCTTTAGTGGAAACCATACAGAACAAAAACCGTCAAATAGCCGGCATGCAGGGGAATTTCTCTCAAACAAGCTATCTGAAGGACCTTGACAGAACTGAAAAATATGAGGGAGAATTCTTTATCAAAAAACCATCGAACATGAAGTGGTCATATTCAGACCCAAGGGACGAGGAGATAACTATCAGCGGCAATGAAACATGGATATATAAAAAATCGGAAAAACAGGTGCTGAAAACTACCTTTAGCAAAGATGCTTACGGGCAGGTCCCAATTGCGCTGTTGGGAAGTCTCAACAACCTTAAGGATGATTTTGATATAACACTTGTAAAAGACGGCACTCTTGAACTAAAACCTAAAAAACAGATGGGCTTTATGGACAAGATACACCTTGAGACCTCATCAAACGATTTTCCGGTCAAAACATTTACTATATTTGACACAGCCGGCAACATAATCGTTATTGAAATACGCCGCGTTAAAATAAACCCCGGGTTTGATGATGCTTTTTTCATTTTCAAAGTCCCTCCGGGAGTTGAGGTGTATGATTTTAGCCGGTAAAACAACGGCCGGTTACATGTTGTAAGTTGTTTGTTTAACAGATAACCAATAACGATTTTCTCAATGCCCCGAAAAAAACAGAGCAAATCAAAAAGACAATATCATATTCTTTTAATACTTTTTCTGGCCGCTTCCGCAGTCGTTTTTTTATACAGGGAATCCGGCAGAGAAACCTTCATGCCGGTTGTTCAGCCGGAAGGAACCGCGGCCCGGCCGGAGAAGATCCCCCAGATCGCCGTTGTCATCGATGACCTCGGCCCGAATAAAAAAACAGCTGAACACATTCTGAACATAAACGTCCCTCTAACCCTTTCCATTCTCCCCCGGGAAACCTATTCAAAATGGATCGCTGATGAAGGCCACAGAACCGGGCACGATATTATCGTGCATGTTCCTATGGAAGCCGTCGACGCGCACAGCCTTGGCAAAGGAGGGCTTTACACATGGATGACAGACGACGAGATACGAAACGTGCTCAAAGAAGACCTCGGTTCCGTCCCTCACGCCTCAGGGATAAGCAATCATATGGGTTCTGCCTTTACAAAAGATGAACGCGCAATGTATGTCCTGCTTTCCGGAATCAGAAATGACCGGCTTTTTTTCCTTGACAGCCTGACATCTCCGGAATCAGTCGGCTACAGTACAGCAGTACAGCTTGGCGTAACCGCCTTAAAGCGTGATACATTCCTTGATTATATAGATAATCCGGCTGCAATACGAAAACAATGGAACAGCTCTATAGATATTGCCGAAAGCAGAGGTTATGCAATAGTTCTCGCGCACCCGAGAAAAAACACTATCGCTTTTTTGCAGAAGACTCTTCCCGACAGCCGGGTAAAGATAGTTCCCCTTTCCAGGCTTGCTTTTCATGACTGAAATTCGAACTCACTGTGCCTGACTTTTTTGACTTTTCAAAGACTTTCTTTTAAACTTTGATAGATTATGGGCGAAGACACTGTATTAGATCTGATCTTTCAGGCGGGACCTGTTGTTAAACTGGTCCTGTTAACGCTCCTTTTCTTTTCTGTTTTCTCCTGGGCCATAATTTTTTATAAACACCGGTTTCTTTCAAAAATTGAGAGGGAAACCGATGACTTCCTCCGTACTTTCAGAAAGACCCGGGACTTGGACAATCTGTATCAGTCGACTAAAAGGCTTTCCCTCAGCCCTGTTGTAAATCTTTTCAGGTCAGTCTATTCATTTGAATCATCAGACAGCATTAACAGGGAAGAGCTTAGACGAGTCCTTAAAAGAACAGAACTGCTCGAGTCGGCCCGGCTTGAAAAATATCTGACGTTCCTTGCGACAACAGGCTCTACTACACCCTTTATCGGCCTGTTCGGCACAGTCTGGGGAATAATGAACTCCTTCAGGGGCATAGGGAGGGTCGGTTCCGCGTCACTCGCCGTAGTCGCTCCAGGTATTGCAGAGGCATTAATAGCCACAGCCGCGGGGCTGATTGCCGCTATTCCCGCTGTAATAGCATATAATTATTATCTGAGCAGGGCCCGCCGGAATATCTTCATCATGGAAGATTTCTCCCAGGAACTAATAGACCGCGTTGTGAGGAAAAATGGAGAGGCAAAGACAGGCATTATCAGAGATTAACGTCACGCCGTTTGTAGACGTTATGCTCGTGCTTCTAATAATCTTTATGGTAACAGCCCCGCTGCTTCAACAGGGAATAGACGTTGATCTGCCCCAGGCAAAGGGCAAGGAAATGTCTCCGACCGAGAGGGTCATCATAACAATAAAAAAAGACGGCAAGATATATGTAGATAAGTCACGCACAGAGATCAGTGCCCTGAAATCAAAACTTGCCAATGCCGCTGACAGGGATGTTTTTCTCAAGGCGGATAAAGATGTTTCCTACGGACTTGTTGTTGAAGTTATGGGAGAGTTAAGAGAGATCGGGATAGAAAAACTGGGGATGGTTACCGAGTCAAAAGCCCGGATTCGATGACTCATGCCCTCCGCACAGGGAAAGAACCAAGCCTAAAGAAAATCGTCCTTGTCTCTGCTGTCCTGCATTTGATTTTTATCGCCCTGATAATTATTCCTATTAAAACAAAAGAACAGGAATTCCGGAGTTACCAGGTTAAACTGGTCGGATCAGTTAAATCACCGGCAAAAGGACGGACAACTACAGGGCAAAGACGAAAAAGGACCATACCGAAGAAAAAAATAACAAAAAAAACTCCCCCAAAAACTGATATGAAACTTGAAAAGATCGACAAAGTGGCAAAAGAAATAAAAAGGATCCGCGCTATCAGCGCCCTGTCTAAAAAGAAAAAAAAGCAACAACAGAAAGCAAAAGCCATAGACGTCTTAAGAAAAGAGGTTATGGATGATGCTTCCGGAGGTTCAGTAACCCCGGGCAACGGCATTGCGTCTGACTCTGATCCTTACTATGCGCTGATCCATGACAGGATCTGGGGCAGGTGGGTCTGGCATGACCCTGACTCCATGGATCTGACGGCTGTTATATCCATAAAAATCGGCAAAGACGGGAAGGTAGTCTCCAGAGAGATCGATCAATCTTCCGGAAATGCGTTATTTGATCGTTCGGCAATGAACGCGATCATCAAAGCAAGCCCCCTTCCGCCTCCCCCCGTTGAGATGGAAGTAGTATTGAGGTTCCGGCCATGAGAGGAAAGTTGAAAGTTAGTAATTTAAAATTGATAGTTATCGTCTTTTTTTGTTCACTCTTCACTTTTCACTCTTCACTTTTCACTGTTTCTGACGCAAAAGTCTATATCGATATCTCTTCCCCTGCCTTTAGAAAACTTCCTATATCCATTAACTACACCGGGCCTGAAGAGACCCGGGAAATTGCCGAGATCGTAAAAAAAGACCTGGATTTTTCAGGGCTTTTTTCTCTGATAGACCCTGATATCCCCGGAGCGGAAATAAGGGCGGAGATCAGCCTGGAGTCAGCAGAGAAATTAACAGCAAACGCGACTGTGATCGACCTTGTTGCAAACAAAGAAGTTCTCATCAAGAAATATACTGCCTCAAAGAAGATACTTCGCGCTCTGGCTCACAGCATCTCAAATGATATTTTCATGGTCGTCACCGGAAAGAAAGGGGTTTTCAGAACAAGACTTGCTTACCTGGGGAGTTCATCTAACAAAAAATGGCTTTACGTAACGGATTGGGACGGATACAACCCGGTGAGAATAGTTTCAAAGGGATTGTCAGCCAGCCATAGCTGGTCTCCTGACGGCAAATATATAGTCTACTCATCCGAGAGAAACAGGAAATGGAGCATTTATCAGCTGGACCTTAAGACATACAAGGAAAAACGTCTTTTTTCATCAAAGGGCCTGAACCTTGTCGGCGGGATCACAAATGACAATCGGATATCCTTTTCCTCTTCCAGGGGCGGAAGTCCTGAGATATATACCATGAACATCCATGGACGCGGTTTAAAAAAATTGACCCGGTCATTCGGCATAGATGTATCGCCTGTATTTTCCCCTGACGGTACACGGATCGCCTTTGTCTCCGACAGGGGCGGTACTCCGCAGATATACACTATGGACTCCGGCGGAAAGGGCGTAAAAAGGCTCACATTTGACGGCTCGTACAACACATCCCCCGCCTGGTCGCCTGACGGGAAATGGATTACCTATGTGGGCAGAAAACATGGAAAAAATCAGATATTCATGATAGAATCTGATAGTACAAATTTAAGACAACTTACTGATGCCGGGAACAATGAAAACCCTTCATTCTCTCCTGACGGGACGTTCATAGCTTTCGATTCTGACAGAGATGGAAATAAAGGAATATATTTAATGAGCATTATTGACGGGAAAGACAGGCGAATTACTCCCAGAAACAGAAAGGCAATGAATCCCCGGTGGTCACCATATTTTAAATAAGGGCAACATACGGAAAACACCATATATAAAAAACCGAAAGGAGGTTTACAGAGATGAGAAAAATACTAATTTTATTCATGATCGCCGGTTTGATGATATTTGCCATGGGATGTTCAAAAAAACATGCAAAGTCTGATCAGGACCGGATGGCAGGCGACGAGATCGTAGAAGACTCGACACTTCGTGCAGCCACGGATGATGTTACATCAACTGACGCAGAGTCTCTTTTTAAATTTCAGGACGCGCTGTTTGATTATGATAAATACAATATAAGATCTGACGCGAGGGATGTGCTTGACTCTGTTGCCGCATGGCTTAAGAAACACAAAGATATAAATGTGCTGATTGAGGGCCATTGTGATGATAGAGGAACTAACGACTATAACCTCGCCCTCGGAGAAAAAAGAGCTAACTCGGCCCGTGACTATCTGATTGCCCGCGGAGTGTCTTCCAAAAGGATGAGTACCCTTACGTACGGCGAAGAGAAACCGGTTTGCAGTTCCATGAATGAATCCTGCAGGCAGAATAACAGAAGGGCCCATTTTGTTGTAACAAAATAAGAAGATCCCGGCAGTCCCGTTAAAGGGGCTGCCTCTTTTATTATGAAAAAAACTGTTTATCTTTTATCCTGCGCTTTAATTCCCTTATTCGTCCTTTCCGGCTGTGTCACAACTGGCAGTACGGGTACAATGCAGTATGACATCAATGAGTTAAAGGCAAAAGTAAGAGACCTGGAAAAGGGCGGAAAACCTGACGAACAGCAGGAGGCTACCGGCATGGCAGTATCCGACCTGCATATAAAAGTACAGGCCCTGACAGAAGAAGTCCGGGCGCTTACCGGCCGCCTTGATGAATCACAGCATGGTTTAGATAGAGATTCCCTTAAAATGACGGAGAACAGAGAGGCCCTCATTTTAAGGATTAATGACCTGGAAACAGCAGTAAATCAGCTGAAAGAGCAACAGTCCGCAGAGGCCGTAACCGCGCCTGAAACAAAAGTTCAGGAACCTGAAAACAAAGCAAAAGACGCTTATATGAAAGCCTTTAATACATTTAAGGAAAACAACTACTCAGAGGCAAGAGATAAATTTCAGTCAATCCTGGACAACTATCCTGAAAACGCATACTCTGACAACGCCAGGTTCTGGATCGGGGAGTCATATTACAAGGAAAAGAATTATGAAGAAGCCATTCTGGCCTATGAAGAACTTTTAAAGCAAAACCCGAAAAGCGACAAAGTGCCCGGAGCCATGCTTAAACAGGGTCTTGCATTTTATGAGCTGAATGATCAGGAAACCGGCAAACTTATTCTGGAAAAACTCATTTCCAAATACCCGAAAACCGAATACGCACAGCGCGCGCGAAAAAAGGTTAACCCTGTATCATCAAAGAACAAATAAACAGGCCGAATCTTACAAATAAGCTGCTCACCACCCTTATCCTTTTTGCATTATTATTTCCCGCTTCTGTTACTGCCGGAGATATCACTGTCAGCGGATTTATCGAGGCTGGAAACAGGTCCCAGGCTGAAGATTATGATGAAGAAGAGAATGACAGGGAATACAGATATCAATATTACCACTTAAAGTTCAGGCATAAACCTTCAGATGTTTTCAATTACGAATTCGGCTCATTCGTTTACGACAAAGATTACAGTTCAAATGACCCGCTGGATAATATCTCAAAGATCATCAACGCAAAAGCCTCATATATTCCGCGGGGAAAAGATCCGAACTCAATAAAATTAACTCTAAAACTCAAATATAAAGAAAAAAGATTCAGGCATATGCCTTCCAGCGAATACAATCAGGTCCTGTTTTCTCCAAAGCTCTCTTTCACGGAAAAGAACTCATACAAGATCGATCTTGGCGCAGGGGCGAATAATTACGATTACCTGAATAGCGGGAACGACCAGCTGAAGCTTTTCTCCGTACTGGGAGCGAAAAAATACCTGCTCGAGAAAACAATGGTACTTACTTCATCATACAGGTTCGAAACAACAACCCGCAAACAGACGGGGAAGCGCAAAAACAAAAACAACATAATGTTTGGCGCTGATTATATTTTTGATATCCCGTTTATTTACAAAATTTCAACCCGTGTACGTATGGGCCAACGGGACACAAAGGACGACGATGACAGAGACGAGGATTTTGACTATAAATACGGAAAACTGTACGTGAAATCGGAACACAGGATAAACACAAAAATAAAGACCGGTCTGAAGTACGAATATTTCAATAAAGACTACCTGACCGCTAACCGCGATCATAGCGGTTTTTTTGTCCGCAACAGCTGGCAGGTGAACCTGCTGGATGATGATATCCGTAAACTGTATTTCAATATTTCCCTAAAACACAAAGATGTCCACTATTCGCTTAAAAGCGGCCGTGACAATCAAAAAGAAACTCTGGGGCTTAAATGTACTTACAGGAGAAAAAAGATATGGAAGTCTTCCGTCTCTTCCGACATGCATATCTATGACTATGCGGACCCCGCACGGAACAGGAACAGGTACTACGTGAGATTTGCTTTTGAAAGACAGATTGCCAATAACGCAAGCCTGAACCTTAACCTTAAATATAAATACACAGACAATAAGCAGACAGCCGATACAGAAGAAAAAGCCGCACGGCTGGGATTTAAGTACAGTTTCTAACCTTCCTGCTTCTTATTGTTCTGTTCCGGACTTCGAAGGATGATCAATATAGACCCCGCTCATCTCAACGATCTGGCAATAGTTAAAACGGCTTCCTGGCATTTTTCCGACGCAAGCCCAATGTCCCATTTTCTCTTATCTCTAACGCCCGCAATATTACTTATGCCCCTTATCTCGATCATCGGGATCCTGTAAATCGCGCAGACGTGCGCAACTGCCGCGCCTTCCATATTTTCGCAGACGGCATTAAACCGTTTTTTTAGTGCCTTTGCCATTTTTTTCGTTCCGGATACCGCGGACACGGTAACAAAAGCGCCCGGCCTTACCCCGGCAACGCGGTTCAGGGCCTTAACCGCCCGCGCAAAGAGTTTTTTATCCAGAGGGAATTCATTAAAATATTTTGTCTTCCCGATTTGCGCTAATGGAATTCCGGTTTCTTTTAACCCTGCCCAGCCTCTGGCGGTTATTACTCCGTCGTCGCATATTTCCTTTGTCGCCACTGAAATATCTCCTGTCGCAAGATTAGAGTCAGGAAAGGCTCCGCCGATTCCGAAATTGATTATTCTCCCGATGTCAAAACGTTCAATAACAGCGGTTGCTGCGAGCGATGCGTTAACTTTTCCCATGCCGGTATTCACCAGCAGGACATTTCGGCTGTACAGTCTGCCCCTGTAAGCGGTTTTTCCGGCAATCCCTGTCTTTCGACCGCTTTTCAGGCAGGCCAGGATCTTGTCTGATTCAAAGGGCATGGATGATAAAAGGGCAAGCAATTTCATGGCTTCAAATGTATTATAATACAAAAAACATAGATAGCGCCTATAAATATAATAAGCATTTCCCGGAGGCTGGCTATGCATATTGTTTTAGGCAGATGGACACAGGACAGGCTGAACAATTTGATGCGTGAATCCCTGGATATAACAGACGCGGGAGAGCGGATAAAATTTCTTTCACGGTTTTTTCTCGGCGTTGATTATAAGGGATCAACGCTGATCGGGGATGCAGACAGTCCCGAGTTCTTTGTAATAAACCTTGATAAAGTAGACTGTTTTACATTTATTGACTATATAGAGGCCATGCGGATATCGGTTTCTTTTCCCGAGTTCAAGGAAAATCTGCAAAAAGTCAGATACCGGGAGGGAAAGATAGAGTTTGAAAACAGAAATCACTTTTTTACTGACTGGATAGACTTCAATGATAATTTGATAACCGATGTGACCGATCAGGTCAGTGATCAGAGAGCTGAAAGCATTACAAAAACACTTAATTTAAAGGAAGACGGTTCATTTTTTATTAACGGCATTCAGCCGCGGGAAAGAAAAATCTCCTATATCCCCTCTGATGTCCTTGATGAGAGAGTCATCAGCAACTTGAAAACAGGGGATTATGCCGGTATATATTCAAATTTTCACGGCCTGGACGTTTCACATGTGGGCATTGTTATCAAAGAGGGAAACAACATTTATATAAGGCACGCCTGTTCAGATAAAAAACACAGAAAAGTCCTTGATCAGGACCTTAATGAATACATGACCCACAAGCCCGGCCTGATCGTCCTTAGGCCAAAATAATAATGTCAACGCGTTCAAACGCCGGAAAGTCGGCTTATGCAAGCTGGCTGGAGGCTATAAAGACCTATTGGCGTCCCAGGGTGCGCAGTATGTTTTTTCTGGGGTTTTCTGCCGGGTTGCCATATATGCTCGTATTTGGAACCCTTTCCCGGCGGCTTCGCGAGGCTGGCATTGAGCGGGCTACTATAGGTTTTATAAGTCTGGTTATGCTGGCTTATGCCTTTAAATGGATATGGTCCCCTGTCGTTGACCGTGTACCAATTCCACTCCTTACGAAAAGAATGGGCCGCAGACGAAGCTGGATGCTGCTTGCTCAGCTATTCATTATGGTATCTCTGGCCGGGATGGCCCTTTCAGACCCTCAACAGAATTTATCTGCACTGGTTCTTTTTGCCCTGTTGGCTGCCTTTTCCTCTGCAACACAGGACATATCCATTGATGCTTATCGTATTGAGGCCGTAGAAGAAGAGTTACAGGCATCAATGGCTGCGATGTACATGATAGGATATCGGATAGCTATGATCGTATCTTTCTCCGGCGCCTTCTATGTTGCTGCTTTTTTTGAAATAAGTGAAGGTACATACATGCATTTTTCGTGGATGATGGCCTATGTTTCAATGGCAGGTATGATGCTGGTCGGCATCGCCACTACATTTCTTATCTCAGAGCCTGAAGTATCAAAAGATTCCCGTACATTATCCCGCGAAGAGCATGTAAAGGATCTGATTGAACGATACGCATATATACCAGCTTTTATTCGTAAAGCACTTGATTGGGTCTATAACGCGATAATCAGCCCTTTTCTGGATTTTTTTATACGTTATCGCTGGCACGCATTATTAATTATTCTGCTTATAGGAACGTACAGAATTTCTGACATTGTCCTTGGCGTGATGTCTAATGTTTTTTATGTTGATATGGGTTTTTCCAAAATGGAAGTCGCAAATATAGCCAATATATACGGAACGGTCATGACCCTGCTGGGTGCGGGTCTTGGAGGTATCCTCATGGTACGGCATGGTGTTATGAAAGTTCTTTTTCTCGGGGCATTGCTTTCTGCCGGCACAAACGTTCTTTTTTCAATGATGTCGGCAATGAGTAAAAGCCTCGTCCTTCTGGCTCTTGTAATATCTGCGGACAATCTCAGCGCGGGAATTGCAACAGTTGCCTTTATAGCTTACTTATCCAGTCTTACCAATATCTCCTATACCGCGACCCAATATGCTTTATTCAGCTCTATAATGCTGCTTTTGCCCAAATTTCTTGGCGGCTTTTCCGGCGTGATAGTAGACAAGACAGGATATGGTAACTTTTTTATTTTCACAGCCTTGATCGGGATTCCGGTATTGATATTAATTATATTAGCTGCCAAATATGTGCCGTCCAGCGGGTATAGAAAACAAGCCCAATGAAGAATTCTCCCTGGAATTCCAAAGAAACAGTGTAAATTTTCTTATCGTACTTATTTTTTCAATGATCGATCGTCAACCTGCCTGCTCTATGAGTCGTTGACTCAACAAGTCTTAGACCGGTAGGCAAGGTTATCAATGTTTCTCAATTGTTCTAACGGGCATCCTTCACATTTCGGCTTTGGTTTGCAGAAATTTTTTCCCAGCTTAACAAACAGGGCGTGAAATTCATTGAACATCTGTGTGTCCATAGAAAGATTTTCATGAAAGAGTTCCTGCATTTCATGATATGCTGCTTTTTTTGAAACAAAGCCATGCCTGCTCAGGACCCTTTTTGTATAGGCGTCAATAACAAAAACCGGTTTTTCAAGCGCGTAAAGCAGAATTGAATCAGCGGTTTCCGGGCCTATACCGTGCACATCAAGCAGTTTTGGCCGCAGGGACTGCATATCCTCAGCCCCCATCTTTTTCATACTGCCCCTGTACCGGTCCCTGAGAAAATCCAGAAAAGACCTTATCCTTTTAGCCTTAACATTAAAATACCCGGCTGGTTTGATAAGGGAGGCAAGCTGTTTACTGTTCAGTCTGTGAAGTGCTGCTGCGTTTAAGGCCTTATGGCTTTTTAGGTTGTTTATGGCCTTTTCCACATTCCCCCAGTTTGTGTTCTGCGTCAGGATTGCACCGATGGCAACTTCAAAAGGCGTGTCGCCGGGCCACCAGTGCTGCGGACCAAAGGCTTTGTACAGGGCACGATATATTTTGCCTAAAATCTTTTTATGTGCTTTTTTGCCCATTTACAGCTTGGTTTAAAATAGTTCAAAGTAGCTCAAAATTGTTCAAATTTAAACTATGAGGAACTACGTTAAACAATATTGAACTTTTTGTTTTACCCCGGCGGCCATAGCATAGGCCTGCCCCCGAGCATGTGGAGGTGAATATGAAATACTGTCTGCCCTGCTTCGCTGTTGCAGTTCATCACAAGCCTGAAGCCCCTGTCCGCGATATTTCTGTCCCTGGAAATATTGCCCGCTACCTGGATCATGTGGCCGACCAGGGTATTGTCTTCGGGGTCTATTTCAAGCACTGTTGAAATATGTTTTTTCGGCACAACAAGCACATGTACCGGTGCCTGCGGGGTAACATCCTCAAACGCGATTACTTTTTCATCCTCAAAAATGATATTGGAAGGTATCTTCTTTTCAATTATCTTGCAGAACAGACAATCCATGATATCTCCTTTCCCGGTTATTAAAATATACGGGCCGTACTGTTTCCTTTTTACAGATTCTCTATTATAATAGAAAACCATGCAAATGAAGTATTACTCAATCCATGACCTG
>CAZNPC010000004.1:0-60197 GCA_964574765.1 uncultured Nitrospirales bacterium
AACAACATTGTATTTGGCCGGATCAGTTGAAGAAGCACATTAGAATGACAAGCGAGCCAAAGGTGAGCGAATATAAATAATGATCAGTTCCTTACATTCAGGTTTCCATAGGGAACATCGAATGACAAGCGAACTCAAGGTGAGCGAATATAAATAATGATCAGTTCCTTACATTCAGGTTTCCGTAGGGAACATCGAATGACAAGCGAACTCAAGGTGAGCGAATACAAACTAAAACAAACGAATCCTGACATTCCAGTTTCCGTAGGGAACATTAAATAAAAACATTATGATGAACTCATAAGAAAGGAGGAAAAAATGAAAAAAGTTCTGTCAGTAATCCTACTCTCTTTCATCCTGTTGTGTTTTTCAGCACCCTTTGCCTTTGCCGCTGCTGAAGTTGCCGAAGTGTCTGATGCTCAATACGAATATTACGGCATGGCGGCTATCGGCGCTGGTTTAGCAGTCGGTATAGCAGCTGTTGGTGCCGGGCTTGGACAGGGTATTGCCGCAGGAAAGGCAGTAGAGGGAATCGCAAGAAACCCCGGAGCATCAGGGAAGATCATGACGCCTCTCATCATTGGCCTTGCTATGATAGAATCCCTTACGATTTATGGATTTGTTATTGCCATAATTATCCTGACCGCCAGGTAGGTGTAGATCATCAAGAATTTGTGACTGGTTAACTGATCTTTAAGATTCGAGACCTTTCATTTAAATAACTGAGAAAGGCAGGTTTATTACCTGCCTTTCTTTTGCTTTATCCACGTCACGACCTCTAATTATCAGTGAGGTTTGGGAAATTTCACGGATTATGTAATAATATCCCCTGATTCCACTTGAATATTCAGATACATTCTGACCATATAACTTTACTTAGCATGGAGATAAAACTTGGGACTTTTTGAAAAACTTAAGCAGGGATTGTCAAAAACAAGGAAAACCCTTGCAGAAAATACTGCCGCGTTATTTTCAGGCCGGGCTATTGATGAAACCCTGCTGGAAGAACTGGAAGAACTCCTTATAATGGCTGATATCGGCCCGCAGGCTGCAGCTTCAATAACCGGAGCTTTAAGGGAAAAGGTCAAAAAAGGGGAAATTCCGAACGCCCGTGAACTCAAGACCGCCTTAAAAACAGAAATCAAGAAAATACTTAAACAGGGTAACAACATTATCTGCGCGGGTGAAAAACCATATGTAGTCCTTGTGGTAGGAGTTAACGGAGTAGGGAAAACAACTACTATCGGCAAACTGGCAAGACGTTTCACAGATAATGGATTTTCAGTAACTCTTGCGGCCGGGGACACCTTCAGGGCCGCGGCAATTGAACAGCTTGAGATATGGGCAAACCGTGCGGGCGCCCAGATCGTCAAACACAGAAGTAATGCGGACCCTGCCGCAGTTGCTTTTGACGCCGTAGCATCAGCCAGGTCCAAGAATGTTGACGCAGTGATAATTGATACCGCCGGAAGACTTCATACCAAGGCAAACCTTATGGAAGAACTCAAAAAAATCAGCCGCGTAGTCAGCCGGGAGATGCCATCGGCTCCTCATGAGGTCCTGCTCGTTGTTGACGCAACATCAGGACAAAACGCGATACATCAGGCAAAAATATTCAATGAAGCTGTTGGAGTAACAGGAATAGCCCTTACAAAGCTTGACGGGACCGCCAAAGGCGGGATCGTTCTGGCTATTAATAAGGAACTCGGTATCCCTGTTAAACTGATAGGGATCGGCGAAGCAGTCGACGACCTTCAGGATTTTAACGCGGATGAATTTGTCGAAGCTTTATTTGAATAACCCCTCAATTGCTTTCTTTCCAAAGAGATCCGCCTTCAGCCCGCTATTTCACAAAATTAATAATTCGCAGAAAAAGCAATTGATTAATCTTTCCGCTTCTGCTATATATACACAAATTACCTGCTACTGATATAAAAAACGAATACAAATGATTGCTGAAACGAACCTATCTGAAATAATTCAGGAAACTGCGGGCCTCAGGTTAATCGAACCTCATATATACTCGGCCTGCCCGGATGATGAAGATGAAAATTTTTTTGATAAAATGGCGCGCTTCTACGATCTGGTCATATGCAACCCCTTATACAACCGTCTTATGTGGGGATATTCTACCTCAGGCTATGTGTCCCTGACCCATAAGGTACTCAACTCATCAAAAGACGGATGGATACTGGACGCCGGGTGCGGTTCTTTGGCTTTCACGGCAAAAACATACATGAATTATTCCGAACGTCCGGTTATTTTCTTCGATCAATCGCTCAAACTGCTCAGAATAGCCAAATCAAGACTTTCGGGTCCAGATCGCTGTGTGCCTTCTAACATGGTATTTCTGCAGGGTAATATACTTCAGCTGCCTTTCAAACCGGGCTGCTTCAAGACAATTATTTCATTGAATTTGCTGCATGTTATTGACGATCTGGAAAAGGTGTTGTCTACACTTAGAAACTTATTGACAGAAAAAGGTACAATAACCTTTACTACATTGATCAAAAACAATCGTTATGCTGATGGATATCTTAAAATGATGCTGAAAAAAACAGGTGGAACAGCCCCAAGGACTATAGACCAGCTGAGCGCATCTTTTGCCGAGCTGGGAATGCCGATAACTTTTGATATTAGCGGAAATATGGCATTTATCTCTTACAATCAAATAAGAAAGGAAATGACATGAAAAAATTATGTTCAGCTGTGTTTTTCTTATTATTATTTTTTACTCCATTAAACCTGCCTGCAGAGGATTATTCGCTTGATGACCTGTGGAGGCTTGCCCTTGAAAAAAGCGAGACCATTAAAATCGCTGAGGAAGATCTATATATTTCAAAGCGCGAAAAGGACATGGCCCTGGCGGGGCTGCTTCCTACTCTATCCGCTTTTGGAGACCATAAAAGATACAGCCAGGAAAAAAAGAGATTCGACTTCACAGTACAGCCTGATTACACAAACAGCTGGGGATTCAGGCTGGATAAATCTCTGTCATTAGGCGGACAGGAGTTCAGGGCATATAAGATGTCCAAGGACACGATTATAAAGAGCAGGTTTGACCTTGATTCAGTTAAAGGGGACTACCTTTTATCTATTGCCTCTGCGTATTTCGATGTCCTGAAATCAAAAAAGGCTCTGGAAATAGCAAATGCTAATGTAGATAGGCTGACAAAACACAGGGATGCCTCCAAGATAAGGCTAAGGGTCGGTGAAGTAACAAAAACAGTCCTTCTCCGTGCTGAAGCCGAACTTTCAGGCGCCCAGTCAGAATTAATAAAAGCTAAAAACCACCTGAGACTTGCCAAATATATTCTTGCCAGAACAGCCGGAATTACAACAGACTATGAAATTAAGGAAGATCTTCAACCAGTGGACCTGGAATCTTTGTCCAGGGACTGTAAGTCATCCGTCCCGGAATGCCTGAAAGAAAAAACTGATGAAGAAAGATCGGAAATCAAGTCATTGACTCTTCAGAAATCAATTGCCCGGGACCAGGTCAAGTTTGCGAAGGGATCATTTCTGCCCATCATTTCGGTGGAAGGTGTATTTATAAGGGAGGATAACGAGCCTTCAACCTATTTTGAAATTAATGAAAAGCTATACGGCACTTTGTCACTTAACTTTCCTTTTTTTGAAGGAGGGTTAAGAATGGCCGAAGTAGGGGAAGCAAAGGCAAGACTGAGACAGGCGGAATACAGCCTTTCGGACATGAGAAAATCCATCAATGTAGAAGTCGAAAGCTCATATCTCGACCTGCTGACAGAATCAGGGGTTATAACAAAATTACAGGCGGAGGTCGAGTATTCAAAGGATAACTATAATGCCGTATCCAAACAGTTTACGTACGGCCTTGCCGACAGCATTGACGTTATGGACGCAAACACTCTTCTTGTAACGGCGGAAAGAGAACTTGCAAATGCCCGGTATAACTATCATCTGACTTATTTGAAATTAAAAAGGGCGACAGGGACACTTTTAAAAACAGTAGTCAGTAAACAGTAAACCGGTGACAAAAAAAGAACATAGTTTAAACTGATCAAACTGTAATGAGACAGCCTTTCCTGCCAGCATGTAACAGTCTTCACGGCTGTTACGATTAACATATAACTAATAACGAGTAACAACAGTTATAATTATCAATGAAAAATTAGCAGTTATCAGTTAGCAATTATTAATGACAATTGTTAATTGTTAAATTTTCAATGTTTTGTTCATGATCAGCAAGGAGCCTTCATTTATGAAGAAATTATTAATAGCGTTATTTATCTTTGTTTTATTTAATCCTTCAGCTGTTTATGCCCAGGAGGGTATGCCCCCGGCAAATGTGGTAGTCTCCGATGTCGGTGCCGGAACAGTAGCCCCGGAATCAGAGTTCATAGGAACAGTATATTATCACGAAGTATCTGAAGTTTCATGTGAAATAGACGGCAAAGTAGAAGAGATTAATTTTGAAGAGGGACAGAGAGTGAAAAAGGGTGATGTCCTTGTTAAGCTCAATTCAGATCTGCTGATGTCAGATCTTAAGAAAGCTAAATTAGACTTTAACAGGGCGAAAAATCTTTTTAATGAAAAACTTATATCCGAAGAAATATATGACGAGCGCAGGTTCGAAATGGAGCGTCTTGAAATTGAACTCCGAAAAAAACACATAAAAGCGCCGTTTGACGGGGTAATTATCAGCAAACATGTTGACAGGGGTGAGTGGCTCTCTCCGGGTTCTATTGTGATGACAATCGCGAGAGACGATGTAGTAGATATTATCGCCGAGGTTCCGGAAGATATCATCGGTTACATAAAATCCAATATGGGTGTGACAATAAAAACAGGCGGAAAAGAAATACAGGGCAAGGTAATCACAATCATACCACGCGGCGACGTATCAACAAGAACGTTCCCGGTAAAAATAAGCGCGAATAACAGCATGTCCCTGATAGAAGGCATGGAGGCAAGAGTTTTCCTGCCCTCGGGACAGAAACAGGATACGCTTATCGTTCCCAGAGACGCCGTTATATCCATGTTCGGAATGACGGTTGTATTCGCCGTAATCGATTCAAAGGCAAAGATGATCCCCGTACAGGTCGCAGGATATGAAGGTCTAAACGCCGGGATTCTCGCACAAGGACTCACTGCCGGCATGAAAGTGGTGGTTAAGGGAAACGAGCGGCTGAGGGACGGACAACCAGTCATAATACAGCAATGACAAATGTCAAAACTCAAACCTGCCTGCCGGCAGGCCGGTATCAAAAATAATCCGGAATATAAAATTGCGGTTTATTTTTTCATCAAAATCTAACGTTTGGAATTTGTCATTTGGAATTAATTTGGTATTTGCAATTTGATATTTGAAATTTGCAGTTAACTTATGGATATCGTCCAATTTTCAATAAAGAAACCGGTTACAGTTATCGTCGGTGTAATTTTTGTAGTTCTTTTCGGCCTTATAGGCCTTTCCAAGATGCCCTACCAGCTCAGCCCGGACGTGTCAGAGCCTGAGATTTCAGTGGAAACCACCTGGATAGGCGCCACTCCTTACGAGATAGAACGGGAAATAATCGAAGAACAGGAAAAGGTGCTTAAGGGCATTCCAGGCCTTTTGGAAATGGAAAGCTCTTCATTCAACTCTCAGGGGACTGTGACTCTCAGGTTTAAAATAGGCACTGATGTTGATGACGCCCTTTTAAGGGTCTCCAACAAGTTAAACGAGGTCCGTTCATATCCGGAAAACGTTGACAGGCCTGTTATTAACGCTACAGGCGCGGCCACCTCTCCTGTTATATGGATAATACTGAAACCTGATAAGGACAACCCTGTCCCTATAAATACATATAAGACTTTTTTTGAAAATGAGATAAAGCAGTTCCTTGAGAGAGTGGAAGGTGTCGCAGACCTCTTCATCGGCGGCGGTACAAAGCAGGAACTGCACGTCACTGTCAGGCCTGATAAACTGGCGGCATACGGCCTTACTATCAATGACGTTATTAATGTACTGAACAACGAAAACATTAATATATCTGCCGGCACTATGGGCGTTGGAAGAAGGGATTACAGAATAAGGACAGTTGCCGAATTCAGGACACCCGATGACATTAAAAATATTGTTATCAGATCAACAGGACAGAGACGCGTAAGGATATCGGACATAGCAGTAGTAGATTTTGGATATGAAAAACTCGCGGTCTCAATGATCCATAACGCGGAAGCCGGCATCGCGATCGGCATCAAACCTGAACCTGGCGCCAATATTCTTGATATGACCGACAGTGTCGAAGAGACTGTCAACTGGCTTAACAAAACCAGACTTAAACCGAAAAAAATATACCTTGACTGGGTTTATGATCAGAGGCCTTACATAAACGGTGCGATTGGACTTGTGCAATGGAATATTTTTATCGGCGGCATACTTGCCTTTCTCGTACTGCTTATCTTCTTAAGGAGTGGTTCATCAACGGTAATTGCCGCGTCCGCGATCCCGATAAGCGTAATAGGGACTTTTATCTTCATGAACGCCCTGGGCAGAAACCTCAATGTCGTAAGCCTCGCAGGCATTGCGTTTGCCGTAGGTATGCTCGTTGACAATGCTATTGTTGTTCTTGAAAATATCGACCGCCACATAAAAATGGGCAAATCTCCTTTTGACGCCGCGTATGACGGCGCGACTGAAGTCAGGGGTGCGATACTTGCGTCAACTCTCACAACGGTCGCCGTATTCTTACCTGTTATTTTCATTCAGGAAGAGGCCGGACAATTGTTCAGGGATATCGCGATCGCAGTAACATGCGCCGTTACATTAAGCCTTTTTGTCTCTATATCAGTTATCCCTATGCTTTCAGAAAAACTGTCCAGGCTCTCAAGCAGCAAACCTTCTCTAAAAGAAACCGTCGCTTCCAGGTTCGGCAGTAACGCAATAGATATCATAATGTCCCTTGTTACAACTGCCACTAAAAACCTGAGCACCCGGCTTATTACAGTATCAATGCTTACGATCATTTCCATTGCATCTGTATGGCTATTATTACCCAAAACAGAATACCTGCCGCAGGGCAACAGAAATCTTGTTATAAGCATTCTTATTCCTCCTCCAGGCCTTTCTTATGATGAAAAGAAGGAGATTGGCGAGGGCATTTTTGAGACTGTCAAACCTCATATGAAAAAAGATCACAACGGATTTCCCGGCATTGACAATATGTTTTATGTAGGTTCAGAGCAGTTCAATATAATGGGCGCGATAAGCATGCATGAACAACGCGCGGGTGAACTTCTGCCGCTTTTTATGGGAACGATTAACAGCATTCCGGGCATGTTCGGGGTCAGCATGCAGGCAGGTATATTTCAGACAAGGCTCGGCAGGGGAAGAACCGTTGAGGTCGATATCAGCACAGATGACATAAACCAGGCTGTCCAGATAGGTGGAATGATGTTCGGTATTATCAGCCAGGAGATCCCGGGCGCGCAGATAAGGCCTGTCCCGTCGCTCGAACTGCTCTTCCCGGAAGTACGGCTGATCCCGCGGAGGGACCGTCTCAAGGCCGCGGGTATGAACGCAGGTGAACTCGGTGTAGCGCTTGATGTGCTTATGGACGGCAGGAAGATCGGCGAGTTCAAACAGGAAGGGCGAAAAAAAATTGACCTCGTGCTGAAAGCTTCCGAACGGGACATATCCACTCCTGAGGAACTCTACCGCTCTATGATAACAACACCCGGAGGAAAGATCGTTCCGGTCTCATCTCTTGCCAGCCTTGAAAGGACATCGGGAATTACTGAGATAAGGCATCTTGAGAGAAAGCGGACCATCACTCTTCAGGTCACCCCGCCTGAAAATATACCCCTACAGGAAACTATGGAGATCATTGACCAAAAGGTCATACCCGCGTTGCAGGGACAGCAAATGCTTGAAGGCGCGGATGTAAGACAGAGTGGAGTCGCGGACAAACTTACTGAAACGAGGGAAGTGCTTCAGTGGAACTTCCTTATCGCCGCGATTATTGCTTATCTCTTAATGGCCGCTTTGTTTGGCAATTTTATTTATCCGCTAATAATCATGTTCACCGTACCCCTTGCGGGAGCCGGGGGGTTCATGGGCCTGAGCCTGATGAACCTGTTCTCCTCCAGACACCAGCCGTTTGATGTTCTGACAATGCTGGGATTTGTAATACTGATCGGAGTGGTCGTTAATAACGCGATACTTATTGTCCATCAGTCGCTTAACAACATACATTATCACAATATGGATTACAGGGAAGCTGTACTTGAAGCCACAAGGACAAGACTGAGGCCTATTTACATGAGCGCTTCAACAAGTATATTCGGAATGCTTCCTCTTGTTGTAGCTCCGGGCCCGGGATCAGAGCTTTACAGGGGGCTTGGAAGCGTCATACTCGGCGGACTTGCGTTATCAACTGTCTTCACGGTATTTGTTATTCCCTGCCTTTTGGTATTTTTTATTAAAATGGAGAAAAAGCCGTCCAGGCCCATTTAACCCTTTAGGATATTTTGACCGGTATGTCCGCAAAGAGATGAACACTTTCATAACAGTATTTACATTTTTTTATTCCCTGTACGGAATAGGACATTTTTACGCTTTTTTAAAAATAAAATACACTTTTCATCCCGGCACAGCTGAAAGTGTTATTTTGGGTTTATTCCTGGCCTTCATGATGTTTTCGCCCTCTCTGGTCCGTATCTGCAGTTTGAGGATGTCGGAAGGAATATCAAGGATCATCGCGTATATCTCTTATGCCTGGATGGCATTGCTCCTGTTTTTCTTTACATGCGGCCTTCCTATTGACCTTTACAATATCGGTATACATATAATTGGCAATGTAATAAATAGCAGTTTCGATAACATTGCAGTTCCTGTACTGCCCGCTTTTTACATACCTCTCCTTTTGGCGGTACCCCTGAGCGTTTACAGCTTTTATGAGGCAGGGAACCTTAAAACACGAAAGATTACAATAAAAACATCCAAACTGCCGGAAAAAACCAGCAGGCTGACGATCGCTCATATCTCTGATCTTCATTTAGGCATTATGGTAAGGGATGCAATAGTAAACAAAGCAGTCAGAGAAATAAAAAAGGCGAACCCTGACCTGATAGTCTCAACCGGCGACCTGATAGAAGAAGAAGTGCATCATGTAACCCACCTTTCTGAACCGTTAAGACAGCTTGAAGCCCGGCTCGGTAAATATGCCGTTACCGGTAACCATGATTATTTTACAAATATTGCCCAGTCTATACAGTTCATGAATGATTCCGGTTTTACCCCTTTAAGGGGAGAAGGTGTAACCATACATAATATTATCAATATAGCCGGTATGGACGATCCGATATCAATGAACGGCAGAAATTCAGGCGACCGTCCTTCTGAAAGAGACATACTTTCGGGGCTTCCCTCAAACCTGTTTACCATATTGCTCAAACACAGGCCTGACATCGATAAAAACAGTCTCGGACTGTTTGATCTTCAGTTATCAGGGCATACTCACGGCGGACAGTTAATACAGTTACGCGTTATCCTCAAACTGCTGGTAAATCACAATTCAGGTTATCAGGAACTTCCTAACGGCTCAGCTTTGTATGTAAGCCGCGGCGCCGGTACCGCGTGCTCACCCATACGGTTTCTTACCCCGCCGGAGATAACAATAATTGAAATAGAAAAAGAACAGTAACAATTTGAAATTAAGAATTAAGAAAAAACAGGCCCATGTCCCGTTTTTTTAATTCTATTATCATAATTTGTGGGTGGAACGCCACTAACTTTTATTTGTTAAATCAAAAATAAGATGCGTCACTATTTATTGAATTTAGAATTGATAATTGTTAATTTTGCACTATTAGTTATTATCTATTAGCTATCAGCCACGAGCTTGTCCGCCTCTGGCGTGGCTATGAGCTATTCGTACCATCCTCTTCGTCTTCATCTTTATAAGCCCGCTTCTTAATTAAAAGCCTGATAAAGCCGTACAAGGTTAAAAAGGCCGCCAGGGTAAATATTACCGTATATAGATTATTACTCAGATATAAAAACCATGTGATCTTTCTCCTTAGATGATCATGCCATTGCTCTTCAAGCTCCCCGACAGAAATAAAAAGGCTTTTGGGGACTGCCATATCCATTTCGTATCCTTCCTTAAGACTATCAAGGATATTCAGTATCCCGTCTGTACCATACTCCTTGTCTATGAATTCAACAATACTCCTGCTCTCTTCATACGCAAGGACAAAAGATCTTTTATTCCGCGGGAATGTATATTCCAGGTCTTTCAGTCTTATTAGTTTTTTTGATAAAACAGCCTGTTGAAGAAGATTATCGTTTTTACCGGTTATTATCTCCGCGGCCCCCCCGCTCACCCACTGGGATATACCTTCATCAAGCCATTTAGGGAGATCTCCGTCTTTGACATAGCTGTGTAGAAAAAGATGGCTCAGCTCATGTTTAAGCGTAGTCTTGACAGTAAAAGGATAAGTCTTCATCATCGAGTAGTCAATTACTATTAATTTTTTCCCGGGCACTGCAAAGGCGACAACTGCGTCACTGTTGATTATCTTTTGAAATTCTTTTCTGTCCCTTACTATCACTACAAGAGGCCTGAAATCGATCTTCTGCATGAACGTTCTCTCTATTTCTCTTTTTACTCCGGGATACACATATAAAACTTCTTTAGCAGCCTGCTGAAGCGGTCTTTGAAACTGGACGATCAGTTCATCAGTCTGTATACTGTCTGTCTCATCCGCAAAGGCCGGCACAGAAAGGATAAGAGAGAAAGTTAAGAACAGAAGAGTGATTATTAAACAGAACAGCATAGAAGACCAATGCGATAATTTTATTTTATTCACGAAGATTACTATGGCCCCGGCAACAAAAAACCCCCGGGAGTTATCCCGGAGGTCATTGCAATTTATAATCAGCCTAAAAGGCTGCTTTCATCTCTTTCCCTTATGAGAAGAGCACTTTGTGGATTTCCCGCTTGCCGAATTCTTACACTTTTTCCCTGCTTTTGTCTTTGCAGAACATTTTGCCTTCTTTGCCATGTTTCCTCCTTTTAAATTTAGAGAATTTAACACTTAAAGTCAGTATATCATAAGCAATGCCCAATTTAAAGAATTTATTTGTACGGATGGAACTTCATATGATAGACTTCTATTAACAGTCACAAACTGATCTCCTTGATATGAAAGTATTCTTTTCCAGTAAATGCCTCGAATACTCACAGCCCGGACACCCTGAGTCTCCGGAAAGGGTTAGCTCAACATACAGCTTTCTCAGGAAAAAAGGTTTTGAGTTCATTGAACCATCTGCATGCAATGAAGAGGATATCCTGTTTGCTCACACACCTGAACTTCTTGAGTCTGTAAAGGAAGAACGTTTTTTTGATATGGACACTCCAGCGCTGCCCGGAATATTTGATCACGCAATGCTTGCCGCCGGAAGCGCGGTCAACGCGGCGTCTATATGCCTTGAAGGAGAAATAGCATTTTCTTTAATGCGCCCGCCCGGCCATCACGCAACCAGAAACAGCCTTGGAGGTTTTTGCTACTTCAATAATATCGCCGTTGCCGCGTTAAAGACGGGCCGGAAGGCCGGCAAAACAGCCATAATTGATTTTGACTGCCATCACGGAAACGGCACAGAGGACATATTCCTTGGCAAAGAGGGGTTTCTGTATCTTTCACTGCACCAGAGCCCTTTATATCCGGGAACAGGGCTTGGAAGCCGTGAAAACTGCATAAATTATCCCCTTGCTTCAGGTACGTCTGCTGATGAGTATATCTCTGTCTTTGAGAAGGCGCTTGAGCAGGTTGTACAATTCAAACCCGACCTTGTCGCTGTCTCCGCGGGATTTGATTCATACATACTTGACCCAATAACAAACCTTTCACTTGAAAAAGACACATACAGAAAGATCGGAGCAATGCTTTCCGGACTTAATAAACCTCTGTTCACTGTGCTTGAAGGCGGATACAGTAGAGACCTGCCGGAGTGCATTTACCAATTCCTGACAGGACTTGAGGGACAGCAGACGAAAGACGATTGAAGATGGACGAGAGACGAAACAAATCAGCAACAAGGGATGACGGGCGGATGACGATGGAAGAAAGAAGAAGGACGAAGGAAGATAATCATTTAATATTGCAAAAACTGTCAGCCTTTTTTTCCATCGTAAATAACTTAGCGAATATATGCTCGTATTTTTCATCCAGTTTCTCAAATATCTTTTTATCAATATATTCACAAGCCAAAGCAAATTCTAACCAGGTTTGTGTCTCTGCGGCTTCTTGTGCTGCATCTGATAATTTATTAATAAATACAGCCTTATATCTTCGTTTACGCCCCTCCGGGTCAGAGATCCAAAAAATTGTGTAATTTTTCTTTAGAAAGTTTCAGAGAACGTTCAACCCATCTAGCTTCTGACACCGAGGTATACTTTTTGTAAGCAATTATACGCCAAGGGATGCCCGATTTAGTTGACCTTACACGTCCAGCATTGTGTTCTTTGATTCTTTTCTCGAAATTTTTGGTATGGCCGATGTATCGTCGACCAACACGATCACTGTATAGAACATAGACAAACACGTCCTTTGCTCCTCTGGGTCAGAGACAGCCTTCTGATAAATTTGTACAAACAGATCTTGAAGATTTGCGTACTTGGTCAGTTAAAGAATACCTTTCTTCCTTGGGAAATGTCTTTGAAATTTCAAAAATTTCCATTGCCGTTTTGAATGCTAACTTATAAACCTCTAATTCTCTTACGCTGCTGATCTTTTTCGTTTTCCGTCCTTCGTCACTCATCTCTTCTCCACATCTATCTTTATTTGCAGTATTAGCGGTTTTTTAGTCCCTCGTCTATCATAATATGCAGTGTTTAACAGAAGTTGCGTCCATCATCCATCGTCTATCTTTGTTTGTAGTATTAATGGCCGTTTCGTCCCTCTTCTATCGTCTCTCCTCCATCATGTCGTTCACTTCTTCCAGAAACGCGGTACAAACAGAATAACAACCGTATAGATCTCGAGCCTGCCCATCAGCATACAGAAGATAAGCACCCATTTACCGGCAGTCGGAATTGATGAATAATTATCCGCAGGCCCGGCCTGCCCAAGCGCGGGACCTACGTTTGACATGGCTGATATAACCGTACTTGCCGACGTTATTATATCCATACCCAACGCGCTCATTAAAAGTGTTGCTACCACGGAAATGAGAATGAACAGAAACAAAAACCCCCAGATACCGCCGAGAGTCTCTTTAAGCACTACTTTTCCGCCAAGCCTGAGCGCTGTAAGCGCGTGCGGATGGATCAGCTGATAAAGCTCCCTGTACGCCTGTTTGAACATAAGCAGGACCCTGACCTGTTTCATACCGCCTCCGGTTGAGCCTATCATACCCCCGAAAAACATAAGGCCGATCAACAGTACCTGGATAAAAACCGGCCACAGCTCATAATCAGCAGTCGCATAACCTGTTGTAGTCATTATAGATACAACCTGAAACGAAGCATACCTTAAGGAGTCCGGGACCGAATACCCGCCCGACCTGATCAGAGCAAGGGTAACAACAGCTATTGAGACAAATATCACCATAAGGTAGAACTTGAACTCCGTACTATTGGTAAATTTAGAGAATTTACCGCGCAGAGCATAAAAATGAAGAGCAAAATTGATTCCGGCGAAGAACATAAAGACAGTTATTATTATTTCGATGTAAGAGTTGTTGAAATGAGCTATGCTTGCCGTCTTTGTTGAAAAACCGCCCGTAGCCATTGTCGTAAGTGCATGACATACAGCGTCAAAGACCTCCATGCCGCATATCCACAGAAGGACCGCCAGAACTACAGTGAGTCCGGCATAAATATACCAGAGAGACTTTGCAGTATCAAGGATTCTCGGCCTTAACTTCTCAACACCGATATCCGGCACTTCCGCCTTGAATAACTGCATACCTCCGACTCCTAACATAGGAAGAATGGCAATAGAAAATACTATTATTCCCATTCCGCCTATCCACTGAGTAAGACTTCTCCAGAGCAGAATGCCCTCAGGCAGGCTTTCGAGATCACTCAGAACCGACGCACCAGTTGTCGTAAACCCTGCCATGGCCTCAAAATACGCGTTGGTAAACGATAAAGAAGCACCTGTCATCAGATAAGGCAATGCGCCGAAAAGAGAGATTGCAAGCCAGCTCGCGGTTACAACAGCAAAGCCGTCTCTATGTTTCAGCTCTACCTCTTTCTGACTCTTTGTGAAAAAAAAGAGCAGTATGCCTGAAAACAGGGTGACAAAAAAAGACATGCCCAGTGCGGCAATATCCCCGCTTTTATAGATAATTGAAGCTATGATCGGCAGCAGCATGAAGGCAGAGGAAAAGATAAGGACCACGCCGACAAGATTAAACACAAGAAGAATGTTCATTGAAGGAGTTTTTCTACCTGTTTGATAGAGTCTTTAAGTGTAAATACTATCAGTTTATCGCCCTGCTGTATCTCATCTCTGCCCGAAGGGATAACTACGTCCTCATCCCTTATAATTGCTCCGACCAGTGATTTCTTGGGAAGCTCAACCTCAAAAAGTTTCTTTCCTATAAGCACAGAGCCCTCTCTTACAAGCGCCTCCATTATCTCTGCCTTGCCGTCGGCAATAGTCGTCAGGGACAGAACATTCCCGCCTCTTACACACTTAAGAATAGCGTCCGCAGTGATCAAACGAGGGCTCAGAACAGCTTCAATACCAAGACTGTTGGCCAGTGGCAGATAATCAGTTTTGTTGACAATTGTTATAACCTTTTTAACTCCAAGACTCTTGGCAAGCAGAGAGGCCATAATGTTCAGTTCCTCATTATTCGATATCGCTGCAAATACGTCCATTTCATTGATATTTTCTTCTTCAAGCAGTTTCTGGTCTGATCCGTCCCCGTGAAGTATAACGCTCTTTTTCAGTGATTTAAGCAGGAATTTGCTCCTTTCCGTATCCCTTTCTATAATCTTCACGTTTACATTTCGCTCTTCCATTGTCTTTGCAACATAATAACCAACCCTGCCGCCGCCGACTATCATAACGTTCCTGACCGGCTCGGTAACACCGCCGAAAACATTACAGACCGGCTCCACGTCATCGGCCTTGACCGGCAGGAAAATGATGTCATCTTCCTTGATCCTGTCATTGCCGGTCGGGATAATTATCTGATCCCCGCGCTGTATGGTACCGATCAATACCCTGGGGCCTGACAGATCAAGATTTTTCAGAGACTTGTCTATAAATTTCGATTTGGCAGGGATTTTAAAACCGATTATCTTTACTCTGCCGTCTTCAAAGTCTTCAACATCAACGGCAAAAGAGATTTCCAGCAGCCTGACAATGGCCCTGGCAGATTCGATCTCAGGGCTTATAGCAGGATTTATACCGAGACTGTGCAGAAGTGTGGCATTGTCAGTATATTCTATATTTCTGATCCGCGCGACATTCCTTGGAACCTGGAACATTACCTTTGCGACAAGGCAGGCGATCATATTGGTCTCGTCCATATCCGTGACAGCAAGCAGTATGTCCGCGTTCTTTACTCCTGCCTCTTCAAGGACAGACGGAGAGCCGCCCTCGCCTTCGATAACGGCAACATCCAGTTTCTCAGATATCCTCCTGAGCTTATCCTTGGACTTGTCTACAACTACAACATCAATGTTTTCGGCAGACAGGAATTTGGCGATTTGAAAGCCGACCTCACCTGCCCCGACTACTATAACTCGCATCGCCAACATTATATCATAAGGGAATTGAGAAAAAGCAAATAAAAGGGGGCAAAACCGACACCTTAACCAGGGCAGTGCCGCCTCCAGCTTATTGATTTAATTAAGAAAACTTCTTAAGATAAGTTTAGAGTCTTGAATCTAGAGTTAAGAGTTGGCTGTTAGTATTTGGTTGTTAGCCAAGAGCTATCAGCCATCAGCTATGAACTATATCGGGCGATTAGCTTCCGCCTCAGGCGGAGGAGAGCGGTCGATTCGACAGGCCGAAGGCTATATTATAGACTGAGGGTCGATCCGACTCGCTAGGAATAAGATTTTTTTATTTGTTACTATTCACGCTGTAAAGATGGTACGGGCGATTAGCTTCCGCCTCAGGCGGAGAAGAGCGGTCGATTCGACAGGTCGCTGAATAAATATTGTTTTATTGGCTGTATACTGGTAACTGATCACCGATTACTGGTCACGGTTTTTATGGGCGATTAGCTCAGTGGGAGAGCGCTGCCTTCACACGGCAGAGGTCGTAGGTTCGAAACCTACATCGCCTACCATTTAAATACCGTGAGCTGTGAACTGTGATCAGTAATCGGTCAACTGATTAAAGCCGTCCCTTATTCCTGCTTTTGCTTTGCCCCCACATCTTTGATTCGAATAGCGAATCAGAGGGGGCAAAAAAAAGGCCTGGCTTAACCAGGCCCCTGGAGGATAAAATGCGATGAGCTATATATTACCGTCACCATCACCTATGCCAAGACATGGAGGCTCAAAATCTGTCTGCTTAACATAGTTTCTGTAAATTTTATTGCATGCTTTCCATGAGGCATGTGGTTTATCACTGTCGCAATCCATAGCTTCACAATAAGCGACGCATAGCCCATATGCTACCCCTATATCTACGTCACAAACTGTCTCTTCTGCCGGCGTTTTGCCATCAGGAGTTTTGGCTATTGATACATCAAAACTAATTGTTACAGTGACAAATGCTAATACCAAAATGAAAATTAAAAATTTTACCAATCTCATAAGATTTTCCTCCTTTTGGATTTATTATTTACAACTCAATAAAATACCAAGGGCAAGATATCAATGATGCTAAATAATTTTTCCGCCTCCTTTTAGTGTGAATTTTCTCTGCTTCAGGGCATTAAAATTATAGCAGAAATTTGCAGCCATTACAAAGCAACTCTGTCAAATTAATCTGCATTTCTTTTAAAAACAGGTACTCAGGGATCAGAAGACATCACCTACTCTACAAAACTGGTCATAGACAAGCCGTAATTTCCAGTATCTTTTAAGGGTTTTTCACAATGGCTTTCCATACTTCAGGGGGGGGGTAAGCAGCAAAGCGGGTTTCTATATCATTCTTAATCCGTTTCGAATGGTTGAATTTAAAGACGGTATATCGATTCTCTTAACATCATGGTAATACACTTAATTCAAGTGATAATCTATCGCGGCCGGTGTTTGATAAAAAGGCTGGTTTATTAATACCGCAGAAAAATATACCGCAGAACCGGGATGGACAGAAAATACAGTAAAGAACAGAATGGCTTAGGGTGACTTTGACTATATGGTATATATGGTTTTCCTTTTCTTGTATTCTTTCCGTAATTTGATATAATTTTAATATCGACGTCTGGAGACATGGAATATACTCATGACGGATATATTGACAGTACTTGACAATACGGCACTGCTTGAGGAGAACCTTGCTAAATTCTATGAATGGCTCGGGGAAAAATTTTCTCATAATAAGGAATTACGCGCTTTTTACCATCAGATGAGTTTTGATGAGCTTGCCCATCGTGATCTTGTAAAATATCAAATAAGGGTTGTGCGTAAGGAAAAGGACCAGTTCTCTGATGTAGATATATCTCTCGATTATCTCAAGGATATCTCAGAGAAGGTAATGGAACATAGAAAGAATGATCTGCCTTCGGTCGAGGATTCTCTAAGACAAACTGTTGAAATCGAGAACAGCCTGGCGGAACGGTATTTTGAAACTGTAATCAAACAGTCCAATAAGGGGTTTGCCGCATTGATCCAGAACCTTGGAGACAGCAGCAAAGAACACCTTGAAAGGTGCCTGGAAATGGCAAAGAAGCATAATATTCCAACTGATCAGGACTGATCAGTGCCCGTCACACACCTTTTTACATCAAATCTTAACCAATAACCTGCATTGTAACAATGACCGTTAACGGTTATCTGTTAGAAGAAAGGCCTGGAATTACCAGGCCCTTCATCTATCTTTTTCTAATTTCACTTATTTCTTAATTTCGACAACAGTGTTGCAGAAAGCTTAAAGTTGTGATTTTCCTCTGACCTTACTTTCATGTAAAAATCACATTTGCTGCAATTCTTGTATTTCTGGGCAAATGTCCCCTGTGGCTGCCCGTCACACAGCGTTCCAGCAACGACCCAGCATGCCCTGCCGGCATTCTTTCCGCCATGAATTCCATTAAGCTGTGTCTGCACACTTACCGGACACACACCGACTTCCCCGACTTTGGACCCTCCTTCTTCTCTGCCGCATCCTTTAATTTCCCAGCAATTCCATTTTGTCATTTTTTTCTCCTTGTTTTTGTAAAGAAATTTATTGAGATCAGAAAATCGCTCATCTTCCCTACCTTATAAAGAAATTTGTTATTCCAGCCCATTTTTCAATCTTGGTAAAAGTGTTATAGAGAACTGAAAATTATGAAGTTCTTCTGATTTTACTTTCATGTAAAAATCACATATATTACAATCCAGGTATTTTTGTGCAAAATTCCCCTGAATCTTGCTGTCGCACATACTGCCTGCTACAACCCAGCATGCCCTTCCGGCATTTTCACCCCCATGCACACCATCAAGTCCTGTCTCTGTGCTGGATGGGCATGCGCCGTTTCCATTTGTGTTTCGTCCACCCAACTCTCTTCCGCATTTTTTGACTTCCCAACAATTTTTCTTTGATATTTGCTTTTTCATCACTTTCTTCATTCCTTAATCTTCTTTGTCTAAAATCCCCGAAATTCAGAGGATTGCCCTTTTCTCTACTTTAAATATCTCAAAATAAACGGGGGAAAACAATGAGGTTTAAATGGATAGACAATGGGTATATAAAATACCCATTAAAATGAGGGCTAACCTGTTGATTTTAAAGTCTTTGTAGGAAAGTTGTGAGGTTAATATCCTTTTGGGATATGCCTAATTTTTTCCTGATATTCTTGCGGTGCTTATCTACTGTCTGGTTGGAAACATTTAATAAATCAGCGATATCTTTGCTGGTAAGGCCGCCGCGTATCATACTGCAGATCTCAACTTCTTTTGGCGAGAGATTTGCACTTTTTTCTGTTATTTTCCGGCCGAATGAAGAAGCCATCTTTTTTAAATGATGCTCGAGCAGTTCGCTATATTTATTTGTCATTCCTTTCATTCGGAATTTTCTTATAATCGGCAGCAACAGCTTTTCAATATTTGTTGATATATCTTCCTCTATCTTATTCTTTTCCGCATCGACCTGACTAAGTACCTCTCTAAGGGCTATATTTTTTTCTTCCAAAGCTTTCCTTTGATTATCTAATTCCAGATTATAAGACTTTAATAATTTCTCTGCCTTCTTACGCTCGGTGATATCTTCTGCTGTAGCTAATAAATGTTTTTTCCCTTTGAGTTCAATAATTTCCGCTGAGTAGAGTAAAAAGCGCTCCTGTCCGGTCTTGGTAAGGAGTTTAAGCTCTATATCGCGGACTGATCCTTCTTTTAACAGGCCTTTCATGTTTTCCTCATACTTTTCCTTATCGACAAACATATTCAATTCATCCATAGTAGTGCCAATTATCTCTTCGCGTTTATACCCTGTCATACGATAATGGCTTTCATTAACCTCAACCCTGCGTTTATTCTCCATATCAATGAGAGTAATCGCATTGGGATTCGATTGAAACGCTTTTGAGTACTTCTCCTCGCTCTCCCGCAGGGCTTTTTCGGCTTTCTTTTTTTCCGTGATATCTCTTGCCAGTGTTAACATATGTTCTTTACCGCCAAGTCTTATAAGTTCAGAGGATAAGAGACAAGTGCGTATTTCTCCTGATTTCGCGCGTATATCCGCTTCAAAATTTTTTACAGTGCCCCGGTCTTTCAGGATTTTTATCAGCCCGGAACGCTGCTCGCCATGAAACCAGATGTCCAGTTCAAAAGTAGTCTTGTCAATGGATTCTTCAGGTGAATAGCCTGTTATCGCCTCGAATCCTTCGTTAGTATCTATAATGAGCCCGTCTTTTGGTAAGCTTATCATTATTGCATCAGGGCTGGAATGAAATGCCTTTGAGAATTTATCTTCAGATGCCAGCAGGGCCTCCTCTGCCTTCATGCGTTTGGCAATATCCCGCTTTAATGCCTCGTTAATTTTAAATAAATCACCTGTGCGTTCGGCAACCAGTTCTCCAAGATGGTCGCGATGCTTCTTCAACTCTTCTTCAGCCCGCTTACGCTCATTGATTTCTTTTTTCAGGGCTTTATTGGCCAGTTCCAGTTCTTTTGTCCTTCCCTGAACAAGTTCTTCCAGATGGTCGCGATATTTCCTTAATTCTTCATCTGCCTTCTTGCGTTCGGTGATGTCTCTTGTGAGTGTTAACATATGTTCACTGCCGCCGAGCTTGATGAGTTCAGCAGAAATCAGACATGTGCGTATCTCACCTGACTTTCCATGAAAATCTATTTCCTCGTCATGAACCCTTCCCCGGCTTATTAAGGTGTCAATGAAATTGGTACGGTCTTCTGTATTTACCCAGAGGTTCAGCTCAAAAGCGGTTTTTCCAATTAACTCTTCACGTGAGTAACCGGACAGGAATTCAGACCCCTCGTTGGCATCAATAATGAGACCATTCTTTAACCTGCTTATCATTACTGCATCAGGACTGGAGCGAAAAGCCTTTGAAAACTTTTCCTCACTTTCCTTCAGTTCTTCCTCAGACCGTTTCCTGCCGGTAACATCACGTACTATAGCCTGCAGGTATTTCCCTGAACTCAGCTCAATTGCATTTAAACTCACCTCTGCGTCAAAGAAAGCTCCGTCATACTTCTGATGTTTCCATTCAAAAAATTGCGGGTTGCCGCTGTATGCAGCCTGTATCTTTTCCAGCGCCTTTTCTACAGAATCTCTGCCATCCGGTTGCACTGATGGAGAAAACCTGTAAGGAGGCTGATTAATGATTTGTTCCCGTGTGCATCCGAACATCTCAAGGGTCTTCCGGTTACAGTTAATAAACAAATCATCTTTCATAATAAATATGGCATCGTTTGCTGATTCAAAAAGTGTGCGATAACGGTTTTCACTTTCCTGCAGATCATTATCCCTCAGTTGAATCTGCGTCAGCATTTCATTAAACGAGCCAATGAGATAGCCCACCTCATCTTCACTTTGTTTGACAGCGCGGACAGAATAATCCTTCTTCTCAGCAACTTCACCTGCTGTTTTTGCAAGTGATAGAATCGGCATGGATATTACTTTTTGGATTTTTGAGGACAAGGCATAGGAAACGATGGACGATAACAGTAACATCAGAGTCAACGCTACTGCACTTTGTTTGATGAATGTCGATAGTTCACTCAGGTCAGATTGCAGGTAAACTGTTCCAATAGGCCGGTTGTTAAGAATAACCCGCTTGAATATAACCAGTCTGTCCCTGTCAAAACTGTAACCATCCTCTTGTGGTTCGGGAGATGGAGTATCAGAACTGGAGCCTTCCCGCCGGTACGTGGTGAATACTGTCCCGTCACTGCGATACACGCTCGCAGACGCTATCGATTTTTTAGCGCGAAGGGATTCAAGCACTTCGCTTGCATCCTCGGGATCGTCAAATGACAGCGCCCCTGCAGTGTTATCTGCAAGCATCTTTGCCTGCGTAGAGAGGTCAATCACCATACGCTGGCGAAAAGAGAACCACTCGTAAGTTATAAATGCCCCCCCGGCCAGCAACATTACAGTTGAACTGACAAGCATGATAATCAGCACTATTTTATGCCTGATAGTCACCTTGCCGAGACCTCCAATACCAGGTGCTTTATTTTTTCTGTATTCTTTATCTCCCCTCATCTTAATCCTCAACAATTCGTGTAGCTACTCTGAGCAGTTTGGAACGAAACCTGATCCCAACACGCCCGGCGGCCTCTTTGTTAATCTCAAATCGTACATAGTCTCCCTTTTTAATAAAATTTATCATCCCTCCCAACTCACCAAAACCATCCATCTCGCTAACTGTCAGAACCGGGTATTTTTTCAGCGACTTAAGGATTCCTTCCATGCTTTTTTCGAGCGAAGAGCTGATGAACAACAGGTGGCAGTTTTTCAATGAATCAGCTTCTGAACCTTTTTTAAACCGTTTAATAACAAGTTTCCTGTCATAAACGGTTTCTCCTTCGACCGATTCAAAAGCATCACCAAAGGAATCTTTGCCGAGTATACCGATTATAATGGTACCCTCGGAATTATCAATCGTATCCTGCGGCCAATCAGCAAAAAAAAGGAATTTATAAAGAAATACTGCTTTGATCTGATATTCAGACGCGGCATCGATGTTTCCAATGGCCTGCGGTGGAACACTTACCAGAAAAAACATAAGGATAAGCAGAACTTTTACTATCTGTTGTCTTAACACCAGTAACATATTCCTGTACCTTTATTACATTAATCCATTCTTTTACTTTTCAAAACCTGTAAGTTACCTTGGTGTAGAAGCTTCGCTCGATTTCGGAGTGAGTGCCAAACGCCTTCTCGCCGTGTTCGGTCCCATGATTGTCAAAAATATCCTGTCCGACCAGACTTAACTCAAGATTGTCTTTAGGCATCCAGCCAAGCCGAATATCTACGCGAACGGATTTATCGATCTCAGCGGTAGAAAATCCAGTAATTTCATCGATATAAAAGACCCCTGCGTCCAGTTGAAAGTTGTGGGGCAAGTCAAGGTAGGAATGAACATGAAACTGGTTTTCCGGGGTCTCCCCTTCAATATTATCTGTTACTTCATCCCCGTGGAGATCCATTTCCACAAACGTATAGCTTCCCTTTAATTTCCACCAGTCGGTGGGCTGCCAGTCGGCATATATTTCAAATCCGTAAACCTCTCCCTCTCCGGTATTGCCTATAAAGGCCGGTAAAACAAATGCTCCTTTATCATTGATAAAAGGCTCTCCCAATCCCTGTTCACTGTCAAGAAAAATCAGTTTATCGTAGTCATTAAAATAAAGAGAAAAATCGAAAAAAAGCTTTGCTGTCGGCTTCAGACGATAACCCAGTTCATACGCAACCATCTCTTCGGAATCCACATCATCCTGACCGGTTAGCTGTACATAACCTGCCGGCTGTCCGGGGAATAGAGAGTCCGGTGGAAGGGACTGGGAATTTGCATAAATATCACGCTCTACCCTGTTTGGTGTACGGACAGCCCTGGAAACCGCGGCCCAGAGTTGATGTCGTTCATGCGGCAGCCATAGTATGCGGGCACTTGGTTGTACTTCAAAGCCTGTATAGTCATTATGCTCAAACTTTGAGCCCAGTGTCAGGCGAAGAACCTTGTCAATCAGGGTGATTTCATCCTGCACAAAGGAACTAAAAATATCTGCGCTCTGACTCTCAGGGTCAAAAGAAATGGCGGGTCCTGAACCAAGGTCATCATGAGTAAAGCGGTAGCCCAGTCCCCACATCAGATCATGACGTCCAAATGCAAATAAATGCTGAAAATCAATATCAAAGGTATCCTGCACTATATTAACATTCACATTGTCTTCGCGGTCAGTCCGGTCATAATAAACCTGAAGGGTTATGGCAGATGTCTCTGAGAACTTTCGAGTCCAGCGTCCCAGTAAATTTCCTCCCTGTACTGTGTTTTCCACAGGGTAAACCACGGCATAAGGGGGAGTGAGGACTGGAATGTCGTCTGCAATGTCATTGGTCTCGCCATAATAAATATCACCCTGCACGGTTATCAGGTCATCTCCTGAGCCATCCCAGTCTGCCCGGAAACCTGTCCGGAACATTTCCCAGTCGTCATTCATATCATCTAACCCTTCAGACTCTTCGAAACGGGTACGGGTTGATTTATCTCTTTCGAAGTACTTGGTGTAGACGCGCCAATATATATCACCGCTTCGGCCCCCATACCTTATGCCACCAAACCCTGACTCTTCGTTTCCGGCACCTGCATGGAGAATGCCCCCCTGTGTATCTTTAGCACTCCTGGTAATGATGTTGATAACGCCGTTCATGGCGTTGGCGCCCCAGAGTGTGCCACCAGGTCCACGAATGACCTCTATGCGCTCAATGTCTTCCAGCATGACATCCTGAGTTTCCCAAAAAACACCTGAAAATGTGGGTGAATAAACACTGCGTCCATCAATAAGAACCAGAAGTTTACCGGCTAGCTCCTGTTGAAAACCCCTGATACTGACAGCCCATTTATGGGAATTGATGCGGCCTACATGCACGCCGGGTGCCAACCGAAGGGCCTCTGCAATGCTGGTAACCCCTGAGCGCCGGATGTCTTCCCGGGTGATAACAAATATGGCAGCCGGAGATTCTGTCAGTTTCTGAGGCTTTTTGGCAACTGAGGTAATCTTAATCTCGAGCAATTCCTCCAGAGATATTTGAAATAGTGATTTGTTCTCCTGTGAATAAGATTTTACGGCCCCGAAAAACTGAATCACGATAACAAGGAAAATAATGGTCTTTCTCATTTTCTCCCTCTCTTTTATCTATGAAAATTCAACTGTTCGTTGACGAAGTTCAGTCAATTCAGTTATAAGCTGCTCTTTTTTATTTTCGTCTTTCATATTGATTTACTGAATGAGTAAAAAATCATTAGATAAACGTAAGTTAATACACTTCGGTTGAAATATACAGTCTTTTAGACGGTCTGTCAATTATTTGCTATAATGAAGAAAACTTAGTCCTGAATACAGTCAATATGCGGATAAAGAATACCGTAAAAAAAAAGAGTGAGACAACTAATTAGAACTGCACCATCATATCGTCGGCAATGATATCGTAAACGTCGAGCCTTTATCTTTTTTGCTTTTAATATCTATTTTCCCTCTGTGATCTTCAACAATTCGGTACATTATGGACAAACCCAGCCCCATTCCCCTGTCAGGTGACTTAGTTGTATAAAACGGGTTTAGAATGTTCTTAATATCATCTTCAGATATGCCGCACCCTGTATCTTCAAAAGATATCTTTATATGTTTCTTATTTCTGCTTAAAGCCGTTTTTATGGTTATCTCCCCCCCTTCAAGCCTGTTACAGATCTCAATAGCGTCCCGCGCATTGGTTAAAATATTAATAAAAGCCTGCTCCATTTGGTTAGCGTCGGCCATGATGTTCGGGAGGTCTTTAGCAAGAACCGTTATTAAACGGATATTGCGTATCCTGAACTGTTCATTGAGAAGCATTAATGAATCTTCAACAGGCCTGTTAACATCTGTTTCCTTAAACTCAAACTCAGACTTTTTGGCAAACATGCGCATATGCCTGATTATCTTGTCCATTCTGTTTGACTGCTCAACAATTTTATTCAGATCACTTGTTAGAGGGCTGTCTTTATCCAGGTCCATCAGCACTGCCTGCGCAAAACCCTTTATGCCTGTCAGGGGCTGATTAAGCTCGTGTGATATGCCGGCCGCAAGCTGGCCTATTGCCGCCATTTTGCTTGACTGCAGAAGCTGTTCCTGGGTTTCCTTAAGCTCTCTAAACGCTCCTTCCAACTCTGATTCCGCCCTCTTGCGTTTTGTTATGTCATCATAAACAGCTACTACTTCTCCTGAGGGCAGTTTGTACACATAATTTTCCACCCAATGTGAAATACGACTGTCTTTATATAAAGTCAAAGGCAGGTGTTCCGGCTTCCCGGTTCTCCATACCCTTTGAAACACATCAAAAAGGCCCAATTCTTTGACCCCGGGGAACATATCAGTAACCCTTCTGCCAATAATCGATTCCCTCTTTATGTCACTGATCGCTTCTCCTGACTTGTTAATATCAAGGAATAAAAAGTCTTCCCCATCTTCCTCAGCCTTGTACACAGCGACTCCGCTGCTCATATTGTTAAACAGTTCCTTGAACCTCAGCTCGCTGTTCTGAATTGCTTCTTCAGCCCTCTTGCGTTCGGTAATGTCTCTTGAAATCGCCCTGGTTCCTATGAATTTGTTATTCTCATCCATTTCAACAAAAACATTCAGGATAACAGGGAAAACCGTACCGTCTTTCCGAACAATATTCCTCTCTATGTTTAACAGGTTTCTCTTTTTGGAAACACTTGGGAATAGCTTTTCAAAAAACGACTTTGATTCGTCTGTGAAAAAATCCGTAAGCGGCCTGCCGACGACTTCATCTTTTTCATAACCAAGCATGTTAAGCCACGTCCTGTTACACTCGGTTATTATCCCTTTCTTATCAAGGGAATGGTACATGTCAGGGGCATTGTCATACAAATCCTGATATTTTTCCTCTGATCTTTTGAGTTTATCTTCTGCCTGCTTGCGCTCTGTAATATCTGTAAGAAGCCATATTTCACCTTTACCATAGCTATACCCGATAAATTCAATATAACAATAACTGCCGCATTTCTTTGTGACAGGCAAGACACGGGCGAAAGGAAAACCGGCGATTCTGTCCTGATCATAATACCCGCGTATTGTATCCGCTTCTCTGCCGTATAGTTTCGTAAACCAGGCGTCAAGTGTGGTAATCTCCGCACGGGTGTATCCTATCATTTGTTCTACAGCCCTGTTTAAATATATTCTATCTTTTTCTAAATAAATTGCCCCTCTCGGCAGGTTCTCAACCATCAGTCTGAACTTTTCTTCACTTTCTTTAAGCAGCTTCTCAGCATTTTTACGTTCGGTGATATCTCTGCCGTACAGGTTCACATACCCATGTTCCGGTATTGGAACAAGGTTGTAGGAAAAAACTTTACTGTCTACAATGACTTCTAACATGAAATAAGACTTCTTCTCCTTAAATGACTCGCCTATGAGGTTATCAAGATTCTCCGGCAGGAGCTGAAAAATATCCTCATCTTTTAATCCGGATTCCTGCATCAGACAGTCGAATGCTTCATTCTTATAGAGAACGGTTTTATCTCTGCTAACCCTTAAAACGGGATTCGGGTTCTCAGAAGGGAACTTCGCAAGACTTTCAATTTCTTCTTCCGCTTTCTTGCGCTCTGTGATATCGCGGGCTATGACGAAATAGAATATTTCGTCATCCATATCAACCGGATAAGCCGAGGATTCAAACGTAAGGTAGTCACCATTATTAATTTTGTATCGATATTCCAGATTTCTTAAAGACCCTTTGCCAGAGACCAGGCCATTCCAGGCGGTAATAACTTTTTCACGGTCATCCGGATAAACCATGTTTAAAGAATCCTCACTATATTTCGATTCCGAACCAAAACGTTTTCTCCAGGCCTTATTTGACCATAACGGCCTGGCTGATGCATCAGCTAATGTAATAAGATCGTTTGAGCTTTCAAAGAGCAGGCGGAATCTTTCTTCGCTTTTACTTAATCCCTCCTCTGCTTTCTTGCGGTCAGTGATGTCTTCGACTGTACAGATCATTCCATTGAACTTACCGTCTTCAAGTCTTGGGATTAGCCATCCGGCCTGATAACTCTCGCGGCCTGATGGGATAACAACAGGAAGCGCGTCATATTTCACAGGTTTCAGGTCTTTTTTTGCCTTTAAATAATAAGGCCTGAAATATTTAAGGGTATTCTCCGGGAAACCCGTTAAAACATGCATATTTTTTATCTGCTCCCCGGGAATTCCAGCAATATCTGTCATAGCTCTGTTAGTGTAGAAGACCACATCATCTTTGTTAGTCACCCAGACTCCATTATTAATTCCATTCAATATGCTGTTAAAGAAATCCTTGGATCCATGTATCTCTTTCTCTACCCTGGCACAATGGTCTATCTCTTTATGCAGCCGCTCCACTGCTGAGGTCAGCTCTGAGGTGCGTTCCTGTACCAGATTTTCAATCTCTTCTCTTGACCTTATGAGTGCCTCTTCTGCCTGTTTGCGCTTTGAGATGTCCCTTACAAGCTCGATCCCCGCGATTATTTCACCATTCAGGCCTTTTAGAACAGAAGCTGTATGCTCATAGTATCTTATTCCTTCATTTGTATTGCTGATACGCTCCACCGTGCGGGTCTTGCCGTCCCTGAACGATATGGAAAGATGACATCCTTCACAAATTCTATCCCTGTCCTGATATGCTTTGTAGCAGTACTCTCCGATGTGGTCACCTGCAAGATCACGGTGGGCACTGTTCTGGTATATGACCCTGTAGTCAGTGTCCTGAACAGTTACAAGATCACCGATTGCATCAATAATTCCGGCAGTGTTAATATGGTTTAGAATCATGTTATTGGATATATACTCCATATCTCGCGGCAAATAAAATAATACAGAACACATTTCACATATATGCCAACTCCTTAATATAAGGATTTAGCAGTATATAAAAATATACACGAATCAAGGAAATTAAATTATTTTGAAATCACTAGAAATGATATTATATCTATTTATACCATATTATCAACATAAGTCAAGATAAATATATTGATATCCATTTAATTATTACCCTCTTTTGAATGGGGTCAGGTCCCGCCACACTACAAGGCGGGCAGGCTTGTATTTTAACATTCTTGTTAAATTATGCTATATTACCAATTATGGCTAGGCCTCTAAGAATTGAATATAACGGAGCAATCTATCACATTACTTCGCGTGGAAATGCAAAAAACCCCATATATAAATACAATTTTGATAGGCGGAATTTTCTGGATATTCTAAACAAGGTGAACAAGCGATATAATTGGCTCTGTCATGCATACTGTCTGATGAATAACCACTACCACCTTATTATAGAAACCTCGGATGGAAATCTGTCAAAAGGAATGAAACAGCTAAATGGTGTTTACACGCAGTGGTTTAATGCTGTACACAAAAAGGTGGGACATTTATTCCAGGGCAGATACAAGGCAATTTTAATAGAGAGAGAAAATCACTTACTGGAAGCCTGTAGATATGTTGCATTAAACCCGGTAAGAGCAAAAGCAGTAGATCATCCTGAAAAATGGAAATGGAATAGTTATAACTCAACATCAGGCAAAAATAAACTTCATCCATGTTTGACAGCAGACTGGACACTGAATCAATTCGGGAAAAGGAAAAAAGAAGCAATAAGCAAATACAAAGAGTTTGTTCAGGCAGGAATTGGAGGGGATAGATTATATAATAAAGTAACCGGTCAGAGCATACTGGGTGATGACGGTTTTATTGATGAAATGAGCAGATATATAAGGGAACATGAAAAAATAAAAGAAATAACAAAAGAACAAAGATATATAAACAGGCCGGGGCTTAGAGAAATCTTTTCTGAAGAGGTGTTAGCAGATAAACCTGAAAGGAACAGGAAAATATTACATGCTGTTGAAAAGTTTGGCTATAGTTAGAATTTTGAGTTACCTACCAGTCAATTCTCAGGAATTTGCGTGTGATCTCGGGGTCGAAATGGGTGCCTATTAGCGAACGAATATTCCCAAGCGATTCCTCTTTTGATATGGCAGGTCTGTATGGACGGTCCGAACATGCCGCGTCGTATACATCAGCAAGAGCAAACAGCCTTGCGGCCAGGGGTATATCTTCTCCCTTAAGTCCCCTGGGGTATCCGGTGCCGTCCCACTTCTCATGATGGCAATAAGGTATATCAAGCGCCCCCCGCAAATACTCAATTGGATACAGCATCTCATACGCGTATACAGGATGCATTTTCATTATTCTCCATTCATCTTTTGTTAAGGGGCCTGGTTTAAGCAAAATATTGTCAGGTACACCCATCTTTCCCATGTCATGCAAAAGCGCTCCCCTCCGGGCATTAATGACATCTTCTTCTTTTATCCCGATCTCCCGTGCCATACGAACCGTCATTTCTGTTACACGCTGTGTGTGCCCCTCTGTCTCCTTGTCTCTCAGGTCCATTGCTCGGGACCAGCCTTCAATTGTCGAATCATAAGCAAGCGTAAGGTCAAGATTCGAACGCTGAAGCCCTTCAAACAGAGCGGCATTATCTATGGCAATTGCCGCCTGACTGGCAATTGTCTCTATAAATTCCAGCCACTCAGGATCGAGGTTCAGAAAAGACCGGTTGAACAGCTCCAGGATTCCTCTTACCTGCCCCTTGGCAATCAGTGGAACCGCAATATAGGCAACAAACTCTTCATCAGTAAATTGTTTTGAGTGGACAAAACCGGCAGGTGTTTTCTTAAGGTTAACAATGGCAACTGTATTGCGTTTCATTGCCGCCCGGCCTGCATTGCTCTCACCCAGTCTTAGTCGTGTGTATCTTAAAGCACTTGTTCTGAAGCCCCTGCTGTTAACATATTCCAGAGTCTGGGTTTTATGGTCAAGGAGCAGTATAGTAGCGGCATCCATCCCCAATTGAGTTATAACCTGGTCGAGCATAATATCCAGGGTAACGCGCAGATCAAAACTGCCGGAGATAGCCCTTTCTATGGAACGGAGAGTATTCAGGCGCTTAAACTGAAGCTGCACCATATTCTCCGACCTTTTTCGCTCTGTCAGAATTTCTTTCAGGTTCCTTACGGATTTAAGAAGTTCGGCTGTACGCTCCTTTACCCGGTTTTCCAACTCGTCATTGACTCTTTTCAGCTTTTCCTCAGCAGCTATACGGTCATCTATTTCCTGCAGGTTGCTCATCAGTAGACCATTTACCCTCTTGTCGTACGCCTCTATCTCTTTTACGGCCCGCCTGGAGATGACTCTGACCAGCAACATGCTTATAACCACGAGCAATGACGCAACAGTAAGCATGGCAACCACTGAAAAAGACGGGATATAATCCAGGACCGCATACAAAATCTTTACATTCACAAAAAGGAGGGTAAAGACCACAATCAGGACTACTGCATTGAGAACTCTTATGTTACGGTCTATTGCGTGTATAATACCGGTCTTTTTATATGCTCTGTTATCTGACATCTCTACCACCTTTGGCAAAAATTCTACCCGCGACTCTCTCCTTGCAAGTCCGTTCAGACTGCCAGAAATACTTTTGATGATCCCGAACATCTTCTCTTTTTCTTTCAGCAACTTAATTCCTTCTTTTATCCAAAACATTCATTGCAGGTTCTAATTCCATGTTCAATATTACAAAAATAACAAAAACATTGATTATTGGTACAAGTGCGTTTTCTAATTAAAATGCAGTTTTTTACACTGTTAAAGCATCTTCAACATGTTTTCGGACATCCACAAGATCAAGCGGTTTTTCTATGTAGGCGTAAGCGCCCAATCGACTGCTAAGTTCTTTTGTTTTTTCAGTACCGAAACCGGTCATTAATATTACCTTAACGTCCTTATTCGTTCTCTTGATCCGCCGCAGAACCTTAAAACCGTCCATCGTGCCCGGCATTTTAATATCAACAAACGCGACCCGCACATCACTGCCTCTTACAATATCCAGCGCTTTTCGGCCGTTAGAAGCCAAATGCGTGATGTAACCTTTTCCGTCCAGAAATTTCTGTAATAACTCCTGTACTATATTCTCATCGTCGGCAATCAGAATGTCCTTGTCACTGACCCTGGAACTCTCTTCCAGCATCGCTTGAGACACCGCCATGTTCGGCTTATAATTCGGAACAATTCTTGTTAACTTCTCAGTTAATGTATTAATGCACTCTTTCTCGACAAGATCGGCGAGGAAGTTGATATCATTGAAAATGTTACGGCCGTTGACTCTTGACGGTTTAACTATCATCATCCTCTCGTGACGGGTTTTCTCCAGTTTTTCATCATCCGCCACAAGGGCCTCGTACATCTTTTCACCGGGCCTGAGTCCGGTGAATACTATTTCTATATCTTTGTCAGGCTCCAGTCCCGAAAGTTTGATAAGACTCCTGGCAATATCAACTATCTTCAACTGTGTCCCCATCTCAAGTATAAATATTTCTCCGCCGTTACCCATAAAACCCGCTTCCACTACAAGCCCGGCAGCCTCGGGTATTGTCATAAAGTATCTTTTGATATCAGGGTGAGTTATCGTTACAGGCCCGCCTTTTTCAATCTGCTTTTTGAACGTAGGTATGGCACTTCCTTCACTCCCCAGGACATTGCCAAACCTGACGCAAATGAACTTTGTTCCGTATTCCGCCGCCAGGGCAGTTATGTACATTTCCGCGACCTTCTTGGAAACCCCCATATAACTGGTCGGGTCAACTGTTTTGTCAGTCGAGAGCATGATGAATTTTTCCGCACCTATATTCATAGCTTCTTCCGCCAGTGTCTTTGTTCCAAAAACATTATTTTTGATGGCCTCCATGGGATTTGCTTCCATAAGAGGTACATGTTTGTGGGCCGCCGCGTGAAAAATGATCTGAGGTTTATGTTCAGCAAATACCTGTTTAACTCTCATCCTGTCACAGCTATCCCCGATAACAGGGACAATATCGGATTTCGGAGATTTCTGGCTGAGTTCCATATCTATGTAGAACAGCGCGTTCTCCGACTTTTCGAAAAGAACCAGTTTCCCCGGCGACAGTGCCGCGATCTGCCTGCACAGTTCAGAACCAATTGATCCGCCTGCTCCGGTAATAAGCACGCTTTTTCCTTCAATATAATTTTTGAGCTTTTGCCTGTCTATCTGGACTTCATCTCTCCTGAGAAGATCCTCCAGCTTTATCTCGCGCAGTTCCTTCACTTTTACAGTCCCGTTTACAAGATCTGCCATCCTGGGAACTGTCCGGTATTTCGCTCCGCTCTGTATGCAGTAATTAACGATCTCCCGCATCTGATATGACTTCAATGAAGGAATAGCGATAATAATTTCCTCAACAGTATTCTCTTTGACGATTTTCGGGATATCCGACCTTGCTCCAAGGACAGTTACACCGTGTATACGGCTATTATATTTTCTGACATCATCATCAATCAGCCCCACCACTTTATAATTATTGTCATACCGGTAGATCATGTCCCTTAAAATCATTTCTCCGGCATCCCCCGCGCCCACAACCAGAACCCTTTTCTGCCTGTCATTCCCATTTTCCAGTTTCCACCTGATAGGCCTTGTGATACGAATAAAAAATCTGACCCCGCCTAATATAACTACTAGCAGAAGCCAGTCGATAATAAATATGGACCGCGGGTGTCCCAGCTGCAGTGCCATTACAACTGCAGCAATAAATACCGAGCTCAGAGTCACAGCTTTTATTATCTGGGCCAGATCCTTGATGCTCGCATACTGCCATGCGCATTTATGGAGCTTGAAATAGAACAGCGCAGACACTCTTGCCGCTAACACCAAAGGGAGCAATTTAAACATAATTGTTCGATGTTCTGCATCAGGTACTCCGTCAAACCTCATAAAATAAGCTGCAATGTAGCAGAAGGCGATTATGATCATATCCAGCAGGAAGATCAGGTTTTGCCGCCAACTTTGGCCGAATCTGCTCATGCTGCCCTTGGCGTTGAAAACGGTCTTGAGGATCAGTTTAATATCGAGGAAAATTCCGTGATTGTCAACATACCCGGAAGCAAGCCTGATCTTTTCGGGAAGTATCCTTTTGATGTAATCTTCTTCCCATTCCGGAGATAATGAAAGTTCAGTTTCTTCATCATAATATTTTATTGATGCCGGATCTGTTATGCCGGGCCGTATTGTAAGGATTTTTTCATAATCCGACCTGTAAAGATCCACATATTTTTCAACTTCAGGCCTCGGCCCGACAAGGCTCATATCTCCTTTCAGGACATTTATCAGCTGAGGCAGTTCATCAATTTTGGTTTTCCTTAAGAACCTGCCGATACGCGTTATCCGGTCATCGCCGCATACAGTAATTAAAGGACTTCTTTCTGAAGAATCCGGCCGCATAGACCTGAACTTGTATATATAAAAAGGTCTGAATTCCCTGCCTATCCTCTCCTGCCTGTAAAAAACAGTCCCTTTATCCGTCAGTTTAATCAGTATGGCGACTGTAATAAAAAGGGGCAGAAGTATAACTAACCCAAGCAGTGAAAAAAAGATGTCGAATAAACGTTTCATACAAACACCCTGTTCCTTCTGACCGCGGCCGCCTTAACTGTCTTTACCACTCTTTTCAGGTCGTCTTCTGTCATTGCAGTGCCGGATGGAAGGCAGAGTCCCCGGTCGAACAGGTCCTCGCAGACCTTCCCGCCGCGCATTGAACACTCTTTAAACACCGGCTGCATGTGCATTGGCTTCCACAAAGGCCGGGCTTCCATATTCTGATCTTCCATTGCCGAACGAACCTGCTCCCTGCCTGCACCGAATTCATCAGGGGAAATCAGAATAACGGTCAGCCATCGATTCGAGCGTCCGTAATGCGCCTCGGGCATAAACTCAATTCCCGGTACTCTGGATAATGCGTTTTTGTAGCAATTAAATATCCTGCGTTTAGCTTCTATACGGTCATTAAGCACTGCCAATTGTCCACGGCCGATAGCGGCAAGTATATTGCTCATCCGGTAGTTATAGCCTATCTGCGAATGTTCATAGTGAGGAGCAGGATCAATGGCCTGCCGGGAAAGAAATCCGGCCTGTTGAATAAACTCTATATCGTCAGATACAAGCATACCCCCGCCGGAAGTTGTGATTATCTTATTGCCGTTAAACGAAAAAATCGCCGCTTTTGCCCCTGCCCCCGCACTGCGGCCTTTATAGGTTGATCCAAGGGCCTCCGCAGAATCAGATATGACAGGTATATCGAATGGGGCACATATCTCAAGGATTCTGTCCAGGTCTGCGCATTGACCGTATATATCCGTTGAAATGACAGCTTTCGGCAAACAGCCCGACTCCCATCTCGAGTCAAGCTCTTCTTTTAACAATTCAGGGTCGATATTCCACGACATACGTTCGGAATCGATAAAGACAGGCACCGCACCCTGATAAATAACCGGATTTACGCCTCCTATAAAGGTCAAAGAAGGGGAAATCACCTCATCTCCAGGACCTACACCGATAATCCGAAGTGCCAGATGAATGGCAGCCGTCGCGCTCGATACTGCAAGGGCATATTTAAACCCCAGCCTTCGGGCAAACTCTTTTTCAAAGGCATCGACCTGCGGGCCTAATGGAGCAATATAGTTGCTCTCAAACGTTTCGAGCACAAAACGCTTTTCTTCTCCGCTCATGTGCGGAGGCGAGAGGAAAATTCGTTTTTTGCGGCTGTAAGTGTTCATCAGTAATAGAAAGGATTATAGTTTATAGTTCATCTATGACTAGCAGGGTAGAGTGGTCAAAAAACAATAAATTTCTAAATGCATAGCGAACAACTGTGAGCGAATATAATAATAGCAACTCCTTACATTGTGCTTGCCCGCAGGGTTATCACTAAATTATCACTGCAAATTTAGCATTTAAAAATGATTTAAAAACCAATATTACATTGCTAATTGTTAATTTTGCATTTTGCATTTTGCAATTCAAATAACAATATTCTTTGGAAATATTGTTAATTTTGATGTATCAGCGCCTTATTGTGCCATGTAAGTTTTTCTTTATACTTTTCCGTCAGGTATTTCTGCCATTGCTTAAGTTGATAATTGCTAAGGTGATTTGAGTGCCAGAAATCATTACTGTATTCATCGGCACTTTCCCAATCCACTGACCCGTATTTCCCAGGATCATACATCTGCGTCCCGGGATAGGGGCAGAGAATGGTAAAACCATACTCATCAAGCTCCAGCTCATCCGCGAGATTTTCCGTCAGCCTAAGATCGTCCTCTGTTTCATCAGGCATCCCAAGAATAAAATATCCCCGTATAAGGATTCCCGCCCTTTTAGCCCATCCCACAGACTGTTTGATTTTCTCAACAGTAGTTCCTTTTCCGATCTGTTTAAGTATGCGGGGAGAACCCGACTCCACCCCGACCGCAATTTCATAACAACCTGCTTCCGCCATCAAATGGAACATTTCCTGCGTGCACATTCCCGCGTGAATATTCGGGTAAAAAGGAGTCTGGAAACCCCTTTTGATTTTTTCTCTGCAGAATTCAAGTACCCAGTTTATGCTTGTGTTCCACGTCGGGTCTGTAAACTTCATCAGATCGAGGTCATAGGTATCCGAAACTTCCCGCATTTCATCCAGAAGGTCATGAACCTGCCTGTAGCGCACACCTGCCTTTTTGACATCCCTGTATAAAACTTTGTTAAAGCCGTCAGCGCAGTATTTGCATCTGTACGGACAGCCCCTGTGACTCTGGAACGCTGTAATTTTCTTTCTGTTATCGTTGTAGGCAACCTGAATGTTGCGTTCGTTCCTGATCAATCTCCGGTCAGGCCATGGAAGTTCGCCAAATTCCATCGGCCGTCCGATTACCAGTCTCTCTCTGTTGCCCCACACAATATCCAGCATCGCGGCTTCGCCTTCTCCAATTATTACCTGGTCTATCCCTTCAACCGTACAATCCTCAGGGACTGCCGACGGATGATAACCTCCTGCAACTGTATGAATATCAGGGTTGTTCTGTTTCACGGCCCGCGCGATAGCCGAAGTATGAGGGAACGTTGGGGTAGTACATGAAAACGCCACGATATCAGCATCCATACAGCCCTTGATAATTGTTTCGTCATTATCAAAGCTTCCCTGATAAAACCCTATCTCAATGTCACTCTCAAATTGTTTGAGATACGCGCCGATATATCCAAGGCCGAGAGCTTCCCAGGAATTGAAATACTTTCCGTGAACCAGTATTACTTTCATAAAGATATCCCTTATATTTCTTCATTAATCCGGCTATTTAACAGCATAGCTGGCCATAATGTATCTGTACTCATTCTTTAATCGTTTAAAAAGCGTCTGATCCAGGGCAATCCCTATCCGGCTCATTCTATGAGATATCCTCGCGAGAAAAGGCGCTGAAAACCAGAAAGAACTTATGCTGCAATCATTGAAAGACTCCATGTAACGCTGTCCCTTTTCCACCGTCATATAGTTCCATGTCTTATACCAGGGAATGAAACATCTTCTGTAAAAGCCTGACAGAAAACTTCCTTTAAGATTTTCGCAAAACACGAGGTGCCCGCCTTTTTTTAATATCCTCTGCATCTCTGAAACAATATTAGTCTGCTTATCTGCCGGGATGGCGCCCAGCATGGATTTAAAACAGACGATATCAAAGGTTTCGTCTGCCAAATTGTTATGCAGTATATCTAAAGTCTCATAGCTTATTTCTCCGGGGAATTTATAGGGCTGATGAGACTTTTCCGCTGCCACTACAAGATTACTGTTAATGTCGGAACACAAAACGTTACAGCCCCTCTTTGCGAAATATAGAGACAATCCGCCTCTACCCGCCCCTATTTCTATAACATTAAACCCCTTAATATTTACCGGTAGTCCGGATACTGCAAATTCAAACGCAGGTATCCATAAATAGTTATTGGGACCGAGAATCAGGCAATATTTCAATCCGGTTATATGCTCTTTTTTATTATCAGTAAACTTTTTTATCATTTATTTCTCCGGCCTTCAGGACGCGATTGCCGTTCTTTTTCGAAAAAGAACTTCCAAAAATCCGCTAATCGTGCCAAATCCATAGACAAGATGATAGACAGGAAATATGAGCAGAAGAAGGAGCACAGTGGGAGTTTTTTCTCTAAGCAATACGGCAAATGTACTTAAAGCGGCGGCGGTTACATATAATAAAACCAGGCCTGCCAGCAATAATAAGGCCTGAGGATAAATCAGAGATACCATCATCAGTACTAAAATCGACATGACGAAGAAAAAAGGTATAAAACGCCGGATCCGAAACGCCCCGGGATTGGCTATTACAGCGCGCGCGTTGGCTGTCCCTGTCCTTACCGCCTGACTGAGCAGTCCTCTGAGTGTAGACTGATTATAATAGACGGCTGTTAATTCCGGAGTCGAGAATATTTTTCCCCCGGCCGTGATAATACGGCTGTTCAGCTCATTATCCTCATTACGCACAAGTCTCTCATCGAACAGACCTGTTTTTTGAAATGTCTGACGTCTGTATACACCAAATGGAACTGTATCAACATAACCTTCATATTTTGATGTCCTGAACTTTGAGTTCCCGACACCGAACGGATGAGAAGTAGCCAAAGCAATGCCCTTTGCCATGAGCGTATTATCACCGGGTATCGTATCGACAGGGCCGCCGACAACATCCGCACCGGTTGTTTTCAAATACTCAATACCCTTTCTGATATAGTGCGCAGGATATTCCGAGTGAGCGTCCATCCTGATAACAATACTTCCTTTTGCGTTGCGTATCCCGATATTCAGGGCAGATGGCGTTATTTTTTTCCTGTTCTCCAGAAGCCTGATATACGGATATCGCTCTGAGTACTTCCGGATGATCTCCCTTGTCCTGTCAACGCTCATGCCGTCGACGAACAGAACCTCAAGTTTGTCTTTGGGGTAATCCTGGACAATGATAGAGCCACAGCACCTGTCTATGAATCTTTCCTCGTTCCGGCAGGGTATTATTACTGACGCTTCTATCATGGTACTACCCCCTGAAATCAACAACTGTGCATCCATGCTCCAGTTCGTAAACTCTCTCAATACCATCGACTTTCAGCGAATCAATATCCCTGGAGTTCATTGTTCTTTTTTTATTCAGCAGGAACCGGATATATCCTGATACAAGCGGCAGGATGTTTTCCAGAGAAAGGCCGTTAATACATTTCATTCCGTATTCGCAGTCATTTATATAACGTTTTAAGGAGTTATAACACGGACTGCAATCGCAGGCCTTCCGGATCACCAGATTGTCAGCGCCGTACGGTGATGTCTTATAGAAATCCGTGTAACTCCATAAGGCGATAACAGGTACTCCCAAGATGGCACTCATATGCATTGGTGCGGAATCGTTACCGATAAAAAGGCCGCATTTTTTTATTATGGAAGCCGTCTGAAAAAGTGTGGGCGACTCAGGCATAACAGCGCTTTCTCCGATACCTTTGATAACAGTCTGTTTAAGCCCGGATTCATCACGTCCGCCGACTATAACAAACCTGCAGGCAAACCGGCCGGCCAGTTCACTGCATAATTCAATCAGTTTCTCCGGAGCCCAGCGTTTACCGTTACCGTTCGCGCCGGGGTGGACAGCAATAACAAATTTATCCTGAAGGCCGTTGTCAGAAAAGAAATTATCAGCGTAATCTTTATATTCTTTTTCCACTGTCCTGTTAAACACACTTCCGGTATTCAGATACCCGCGGTTCGCAACTTCGAAAAGAGCGTAATTCGCGTTTATGTTATGGATTCTCGATGTCTGCAGCCGCTTTGGTGAATAGAGTCTTTTGAGAAACCTCCCGCCGTTTTTCCCGTTCAAAAGAACTGTCTTCTCCCTCGCCCTTGCCAGCAGGCCGACTACACCTTCCCGTTTAAATGAAGGATACGCCAGATAGACTTTGTCAAAACGCATCCGCCTGAGCCTCCTGCCCAGCCGGATAATGTTTTTTACGGCATTCTGAGATTCGTCCCATATATGAACCTGCCTTTCAGGAAATTGCGACAGCGCCAGCTCCTGCGATCCATTGTTGGATACCGCAACAGATATGTTGACAGGATACTGGTCCATAAGCTTTTCAGCCGCACTTAAAACCATAAGTGTATCTCCAATTCCCTGGAGAGATATGATCAGGATATTTGTCATCAGGCTATGACCGGCTTTCGCTGCTCCTGCAAAAATTCCGCCTTACAAGCTTTGCCGCCCATATTCTAAGCTTTACCATCAACCCAACGGCTCCGTGAATCCGGTAATAATAGAGCATCCTTTTAAAAATAAGCTTCTTGTGATTTCCGATAATATGATTGACAATGGACTTCTCCGCGTTCTCTTTCAGAGCTATTAACTTTTCAGGTGCAAGTCCTGTCATATTCACTATCGGCGCCTTCTGCCATGCTTTCCATTTTTCAACCAGGTCTTTCAGACTGCTGATTTTTCCAGACTCCCATGCCTTGTCATAAAGCGGAGTGCCCGGTATTGGAGCCGCGTAACCGAATCCCTCGACTATTCCTATTTCCTTGCAGAATTCTACTGTCTCATTAATTGTCTCCTCGGTTTCACCCGGCATCCCGATCATCATATATGGAAAAGGGGTTATCCCCGACCTCCACGTCATGTCAATGGCCCTTTTTGCCTGATCCACTGTTGTTTTTTTATTCATTTCTGTAAGTATGCTTTGACTGCCTGACTCAATGCCGTAACCCATCAGAACACATCCGGCAGATTTCATCTCACGGAGTAAATTCTCATCTATAAGGTTTACGCGTCCATTACATGACCACATCATATTCATATCATTGCCGGTCATTTGTTTGCAGAATTCATAGACCCTCTTTTTGTTGAGAATTAACAGATCATCAACAAACGCTACCGCCTTGATACCATACCTCTCCTTCAGGAGCTTCATCTCCTCTATCATATTGTCGACCGACCTGCTGCGAAACCTATAGCCGAAGATACTGTGATCGCAGTATATACACCGGTATGAACAACCCCTGCTTGATATCATGTTCAGATTTTTTATGGGTGCTTCAAATCCCAAAGCCAGCCCGCTCGTGTATATATCCATTGGGAAAAGTTCCCAGGCGGGGAAAGGAATATCATCAAGAGACGGCAGGAGTTCGCGCGGCGGGTTACTGTGGATTATACCGCTGCGCCTGTACCAGATTCCTTTAACTGCGGAAAGATCTCCTGATGTCCCAAGCACATCGATGAGTTCAGTTATTGTTGCTTCACCTTCACCAATAACAACAATATCAGCCTCTGTTTCACGGAGCACAAGTTCAGGTACTACTGACGGCAGGCCGCCTCCAATGATAACAGGGCGGTCACCATGATACTTTTTGATAATGGAGCACAGCCACTTCACCTGCTTGTAATCCGTAATCATACTGGTTATGCCAGCCGCGTCAAACGACAGTTCCCTGATCCTGTCTTCCACTTCTTCCGGTGTCCAGCGGTTAGCGTTGATATCCAGCACATCAATGCTGTGCCCGGCAACCATCAGGGTTCGCGCGATATAACCAAGTCCAAGCGGAAATAATATTTCAGGATGTGATGATTCCTCTTTAATCGGGTTTATCAATAAAATATTCATAAGACGTTCCTTTCGAAAAGTTTATTATTGATTTCCAGCCTCCTCTACAATAGAAAAGATCTCCCCCGCCCGTTTCGCCCATGAATTCTCATACGCCAGTTCCCTTCTCCTTGCCGGCATCCCGTCATTTTCTTCCAAAGCCAGCCTTATCTCCCTTTCAAATTCCCTGTAATCGCACCCTATACGCACTACCCCGGAATATTCATCAACCGATGGCAGTTTTGTAGATACAATAGGTTTGCCGGTAGCCAGATATTCATACAGTTTAAGAGGCGAACAGCTTATGTTAAACGGGTCATCCGGAACATAAGGAATGATACAGACATCAAACGCCTTTATATAGTTCGGGAGTATTTCCAGCGGCTGGTGTCCCATCCAATGGATATTCGCTGTTTTCTTCAGCTTTTTTATAAGGTCCGAATTTACAAAATCAGGATCAGCCCCTGACCAGTCCCCTACTATCACTATCGACCATTCCGGGTGAGAGACAGCTATGTGGCCGATCAAATTGAAATCAATCCGCTGATGCAGATTGCCGACCATTCCTATTATTGGATGCGGTATATCTGCCATGCGGGGGGGGACCTCGGTTGATTCGTCGGCCGCCCTGCCGAACAATTCAGTGTCAGCCGCGTTAGGGACTATATATGTCTGTTTGTTGAGCTTTGATTTTTTTTCATACAGATCATTTGAGACGGTCAAAACAATGTCAGCATTTTCAAGAATCCGGTTTTCCCTCAGCATACTTTTCTCTTTATTCATAAAGATGGAATTCCCGGGGATGGCAAAATAATCATCAAAACAGTCATAGATGCTTTTTTTCTCGTTGATCAGCCCGAGACAGTTGTCCTGAACCGGGTCTGATATCCATGAGACAAGATTATTTTTTCTCAACCCGAGCTCGTCTATTTTTCTCGTAACCTGATATGAAAGCGCTTTTCTGTTCAATTCCGCCGCACCCGGTACATACGGTGCCAGGTGGTCGTTCAGGAAAATAACCGGCTGGTAAATAAACAGGTTCGGAAGCACCCTGTTCAGCCGTTCCTTTTTTTTAAACCAGGACACAACCTTTTTTCTGTCCCTCAGGAGGGTCGTAAAAAAACATATGGGCCGCTGTACACATAATATCCTGCAGTTCGCTCTGGCCTTTGCCATCGAAAGAAATAAATACTTATTCCTGTGTTGATTGATCCAATCAACTGAAAGAAATGCAACAAAGTCAACATCTGAGATCATACTGAAGCGGGCCTCTCCCTCAAATCACGTCCTTTTTGGGCGCGTACCAACATTTTCAACCCTTTTTTAAATCTGGACAACATAGAAAACAGGCCATTAATTCTCAATTCCAGAATCAGCATCCTGATGATATATATTGCATTCCTTTTATAATAGGAAGTGAAGATCTCATTTTCTGCCGTTCTTTTCAGTTCAAGCAATTGCTTGTCGGACAAGTTAGTGAAGTTAACGAGCACTTTATCCAGCCATGAGCCCCAATTTTCAATAAGGTCTTCAGTTGTAATTTTTATTGTACTTAAATCAGCCGCGCCCTGATAAAGCTTCGACCCGGGTATGGGCGTCAGGATTGTAAATTCCGCCTGCAACCCTGCCTCCTTGCAGAATTTAATGCTGTCTTTTACCGTTTCCGTGGTTTCCCCCGGGATCCCTATCATCATAAATCCGTGGGTCATTATTCCTGCCTTTTTGGTCATTTCAATGACCCTGTAAGCCTCTTTAATAGTGATATCCTTTTTTATTCTGTCGAGTTGAGACTGGTTTCCGGATTCAATGCCGTATGATACTTCTACACAGCCAGCGCCCTTCATCTTTGCAATTAACTCTTTATCAACCAGATTTATTCTGGCATTGCACGTCCAGTACACCTTAAGTCTGTTTTCAATGATAAGCTCACACAATCTGTTAACCCTTTTCCTGTTCAGAACAAACGTGTCATCTTCAAAAACAAAACCTCTGACCCTGTATTTTTTATAAAGAAGCTCCATTTCCTGAAAAATATTTTCAGCGGTGCGGGCCCTGAAACGGCGGCCGAAGATCCCGTGGAAGCAGAAAGTACAGCGGTATGGACATCCCCTGCTTGTAATAAGGCTTATCCTCCTCTTTGGCATGCACATTACATCATTATTAAAATAACTTTCCATCGGGAACAGATCCCATGCCGGGAACGGCAAAGAAGAAATATCTTCTACCGCCTTTCTTTTCCCGGTTCTGACAAACTCACCGTCTTTCCTGAAACATATCCCGTCCACCCCGGCCAATGAGCCCTTTTCTTCTATTACCTTTAATAATTCAGAACAGGTTTCTTCTCCCTCTCCAATGACAGCTATATCAACGTCTGTTTTTTTCAGAACGACCTCAGGCGCGGCGCTTGCCAGCCCTCCTCCAAGAATGACTGTTGCCCCGGATATTTTTTTGATTATCGAAGCTATCTTCTTTACCTGACCGAACTGCGTTATCAGGCCCGTTAATCCAGCGATATCAAATGAACTGTTCCTGACAAGTTCTTCTATCCCGGCGTATGACAGTTTGAACGCGTTTGAATCTATTAGCTGAACATCATGGCCGTTATCCCGGAGAACCGAAGCGATATAACTTAAACCCAGGGGCAGTCTTGCTTCGGACTGGACACCCGACAGGGGAGGATTAATCAATAATATTTTCATTGCTGTATTTCCTCTATTTCCCCATGCTGGCAAATATCAGGTCATGAACTCTTTCAGCGCGTTTTTTCCACGTGTGTCCGGCGATTGTTTCATACTGCGCGTATTCCCTCTTAACCCGCTTATCATCTGTCTCGTTCAACGCAAGACTGATCTTTCGAATGAAATCTTCCCGATCCGATCCGACAAATATCAAATCACGGAAATTCTCTATGCCGCCTATTGCGGTCGAAATCACAGGTTTACCTGATGCTATGAAGTTGTAAATTTTAAGAGAGTCCGCTGATACGGCCCACGGTGAGACCACATAGGGAATAACAGCAGCATCGCTGAACTTCATGTACGCAATGGATTCTTCAAATGATTTAACGCCGAGCAGGTGTATGTTTTCCAGTTCCCCGAGCTCCCTCCCGACCTCGGCTCCGTGCACAGGACCGATCATGACTACAGACCATTCGGGATGGGTTTTGTTTATCAACTTCATCAATTCCATGTCTATGGTTGTAGATATGTTACCCGTAAATATCAGACGCGGCCGACGAATATGTCGAAGGTCAGGCGGTTCCTTAATATCATCGCGGTCTCCCCTGAGCAGGTCTGCGTGCACGCCGTTTGGAACCCGGTGAACGTTCGGGTTTAAAGGCGCCCTGTCGTCAAACAGTTTTTTTGAGGAAACGAACATAATATCAGCATGTTTTGTGAGATATAGATCATCCTTCTTTATCAGGTTCGCCAGGACGCTTGTGCTGTCCTTTTCTTTTGTATTGTAGTCGTCGCACAGGTCATAGCACAGCAGTTTTTTCCGGACCATGTTTACAATGCCCGCGGAAAAATACGGATGGTTAATCCACAAGATCAAGTCGCTGACATTCAATTTCTTCTTCAGGCGGTTTATGGCATAAAGCTGAAATCTGTTCAGACAGAATTTATTGATCCTGAGAAAAAAACTGATTGAAAGGAAAGGAAACGGCACAATGGGCGTAATGACAAATATGTCGCCTTCACGGCTGATAATACCTTTCTTCAAAACCCGTTTCCATCGTTCTCTATCCCTTTTGTTCATCCTGCCTGTTACAAAACGAATAAAAGAATACAGGGTCAGCGGTGTTTCAATGAAAAAGATATGGTCAATATCTTCGGATTTGATCAGTTCCGTAAAAAGACTGCGATACCTGCGCATAAATATGTCCCATTCATTTGTTATGGCCGCGATCGTATGGCTCATCTTATCACCCTCGATGCCAGGACCGCCCGGCTATAAGGCCTGATACCCGGTCCTGCCGATACATGTCCTGATTCAATACATTGGAAAGTTTCTCTATGTGTTTACGCGCGTCAAACTCCCGTTCCACTTTCTCCCTGGCAGCCGCGCCCAATAAACCACGTTTTCCCCTGCTGCTGATCAGTTCCTCTATCGCGGAGGCCAGCGCCTCAGGGTCTTTTTCCCGGACGAGAATGCCGTCTCTGTCATGTTCAATCAGCTCGGAGATATTTGGAAGATCGCTGGATATTACAGGAAGGCCCATGGCCATTGCCTCTGCCAGTACATTCGGGATACCGTCTCTGTCGCCTGACCCTGTTATCAGGCTCGGCAGAACGAAAACTTTTGCCCTGCCGTATACAGATGGAAGTTCACTTTGAGGCCGTCTTCCTGAAAACTCAATGTTATCCTCAAGCTGAAGTTCCTTAACCATTTTAATGATGTTGTCTTTTTCAGGGCCTTCACCGAGCAAAAGACATTTGATCTCAATCCCTTTCCGCTTTAATATTGTGCATGCTTCAATAAGGTAGCGGTGTCCTTTCTTCTCAACAAAATTACCGATAGTCAGTATGTCTGCAGTCTCTTCAACCGTATCATGCCGGGGCCTGAATGTCTCAAGGTCAACACCGTGATACACAACCTGCACTTTTCTCTCAAGGGCCTGCCCGTATGTTTCTCCTATATACTTTTTGTTGTTCTTTACGCAGGTCAGTATGAAATCCGCCTCTGCGAGTTTTGCTCCAAGGTTATCGGGAAGGTAATAGATGTCCGCCGCATGGAGAGTGAGACTGAACGGGATACCGGTAAGCCGCGATATTATTCGCGCGGAATCTGCAGCACTCCAGCCAAAATGCGAGTGGACACGCCTTATCCCAAGCTTCATGATTGCCCTTGCAAAGTAAGCTGATTTAACAAATACCCGTTTGCCGCCGTAAGATCTGTATTTGAACAGGCACTTTAGATAAGGCACGGGACTGAACAACATAAAATACAGGTGTGAAAGGACTATCCCGGGAAAGTCAGACATCTCCGCATAAAGGGCATTAAACTCAGGATCGTTTCCGCCGCTGGCAGGGATATGATTTATCGGGCACACGTGTATATCAAAACCTCTGTTCTTCAGCTCGATCATTTCATTCAGAACAAATGACTGAACTCCCCCGGGATAGTCACCGAGAATATAGGCGATATCTGCAGTATTCATTTTTTTATTATCTTTCATATGACCGGACCAGCAGGCGGTCATTAAGTGTCTTGTCGGATTTTCGCCCAAGGAAATAGCAGGCAGACGCGTTATCCAGTGTCGCGGGATTGTCTATCGTAAGATAGTCAAAATACTTCAACCAGAATGCTGTATATCTCGCGAACAGCCTTGCCATTACCTGTACGGTGGATGATCTTATCAGGCTTGTCAGAAACCGTTCATATGACCAGGCCAGCGCCATACCCGTACCGCATACAGCCCCGCTGTCTATCTTCTGGAACTGTCTGAACAGACGGCGGTGTCCAAGATGCGTAAACCTGGTAAAATCAAAATTGCCGCCGTGTACCTGCTGCATAAACGCTGTCTCCGCGTAAACAATCCCGTTGTTATTAAGAACTCTATGGATCTCCTCTACGCACCTGGACGGCTCCACTACATGCTCCAGCACAGCCTGCACCACTACACAATCAAACGAATCGTCTCTAAACGGGATACAGTGCGCGTCAATAATGGCCGTGGTCCGGGGGCCGAAAGAAATATCAGTCTCAATGACCTCAACTTTCCTGTCGAACAGTCTTTCAATTCCTTTGCCAAAGACCCCTCCTCCAAGGACAAGGATTTTGGGAGATCTCAAGTCTGCAAGCAGAAGTTCCGCGAGTTTATTGTAATTTCCTTTTCCTTTTATATTGGCGCCTATTTTAGGCGCGGTCTTTAGTACTGTCCGGCTGAAACCGTTCCGGCTGCGGGTGTAATAAGTTTCCTTCATCCTGATATAGTCATCTTTCAAAAAAATGCTTCTTTTTTCGTCAATCAGAACCGGTATCCCGCCAACCACGGGGAAAAAAGATCTGCAAACCGGATTTAAGCACTCGAGTTCATTATCTAAACGAAGGTCGCTTCCGCAAACCGGACAGCATATCGAATCATACGACCATATCGGCAATTTTAAATGGACTTCAGTATCGGATATTATTGCCATGTCTTTATTTACCCAACGGCAAGATGTTTTCCAGGACTCTGATCCGTCTCCTGTTTTTCCCACCAAGCAGAGATGTATACAATTTCTCAAGTTTTTTTGAATAGACTTTGCCTGTAAATCCATTCATCACTGTTTCCCTGCCCTTTTTCCCCATTTCCCGTGCCATATCACGGTCACGGATAAGCTTCATTATTGAGTCTGCCAGTGCATCAGGGTCTTTGGGAGGAACAAGGAATCCGGTCTCTCCATGCCTTACTATTTCGGGAATACCGCCGACGTCAGTGGCAACAACAGGCAGTCCTGAATACATACCTTCCAGTATGCTCAGACCAAGCGGCTCTGTAATAGAGGGCTGGACCAGAATATCCATACCTTCAAGAAGTTCAGGAATATCATCCCTCATTCCAAGAAAAGATATGTTTCTATCCAGCTTCAGACATTTTGCGAGATATTTCAGTCCGCCTTCATCCTCTCCGTCGCCTATTACCTGCAATCTTGTCTGAGGGTATCTGTTGAGAATTTTCCGCATGGCCGGCAATAGATAATTCTGTCCCTTACGGCTGCTGGATAATCTGGCTATTACCCCGATAACAACACTGTTTTCCGCGTATTTCATGCCGGCTCCGGTATGTTTGCGCTCCCTGCCATCAGAAAACTTATCTGTGTCGATCCCGTTATGTATAAGGAAATGTTCGCCTGTATTCCTCCCATGCTTTTCAAACGCCCTTTTCTGCGCATCGGAGATAAAAATAACGCCTGCCCCCAACCTGTCCAGCATACTGTTAAAACCGGAATATTCAGCGGCCCTGAAATAAAAAGGCTTATTCTTAAAGCTGCTGACATCCCCGTGTTCGGTCCTGCAGACAACAGGCACTCCCGCCAATAACGCAATCAACCTGCCCCAAAGATCCGCCTGATACAAATGGGTATGGACAATGTCAATTTCTTCCTGTCTGAGGATCTTCATAAGACCAAACACCTTCCGGTATAAGTGTCTGCGTCTGGCCCCGCCAAGACATACAACCCTGAAACCTTCCTGCCTGATCTTCTCCGCAACCCTGCCCTCACCGTCAAGACAGCAGACCGTCAGGTTAAACCTGTCTCTGTCAATGTTTCTGGCAACCGTAAGAAGCAGATTCTCCGCGCCGCCGACAGGAAGTCTGCCGATAATATGCATTAAATTAATTTTTTTCATTTTTGAAATTTACCCGTTCTGAAAAGATATAAAGAAATGCTCTGCTGATAGAGGTTATTTTCCTGCTGTAACTTCTGACCTTGTAAACCTTCTCTTGCCTGAAGGGGTCGGCTGAATACTATCGACAAAATGAACTTCTATGTTCATATTTCCAAGATACCTGCGGCACAGACTTACAAGTTCGCTAATTTCCCGCTGACCCGGCCTGGCATCACACACCAGATGCCAGTGAATACCATTTCCATCCTTCTGCACCGCCTCAAAATTTCTGACTCCAAACCGTTCAAGCCAGCCCATTTCCTCCAGCAAATGAGTAAAGAACTCTCCGTGAACAACGTTACCGTTCGCACCGTGTATCATGTCAGTTATCCTGCCCTCGACATAATCCATCAAAGGAAGGCCACTTCCGCAGGGACACTCTTCTTTTTTCAGCCTTCCCACGTCACCGTTTACATACCTGATAAAAGGCATCGTGTAGTTATCCAGGTCTGTGATCGCCATCCTGCCGCGCTCTCCGTCGGAAACATTTTCATCCCTGTTTTCGTCAAGAAACTCCACTACACAGTGCTCAGATGTTATGTGCATACCCTTATGCTCTTTGCATTCATACGCAACGCCCAGGCATTCGCCGCAGGCATACTGGTCAAAAACATCACTTGAGAACTGGCTCTCAAGCAGTTTCCGGTCGGCTGAATGGAGCATTTCAGCGGTAGTCGTTACTGCCTTCGGTTTAATCCCGTTTACCCCATTCCTCCTGCAGTAATCCGCCAGACTTGTCAGCGCGCTCACATATCCCCTTAATATCTGCGGCCGGTTTCTGCTTAAATCGGAAACATATTCGCCGAGTTTCTCTTCATCCATATTAAACGCGTTATAGTATTTTCGATTTGGAACATAACTGCCGAATATCCAGTCGGCAATTTTCCAGTGAACCGGAAAATTGCTGTTATCCGTGATTATCGGAAAACCCCAGACGCGCGCCTCTCTATCCCCCCATTCATAGTCAATCCACTGATAAAATCTCAGAAACGAAGCCCAGGCAACATCAAATGATCTGTGGTCTCCGCAAAATACCAGCGGCTCTCCCGTCGAAGCCCCTGTACGCCTCACATGGTTTTCAGTTACTACCGCACCTCTTTCCACGAGCTTGTCCGGATAGTTCTTTCTTATGATATCTTTAGTCAGAACAGGTATTTTATTCAGCTCTTCAACAGTCCTTATATCACCCGGTTCTAATTTATTTTTTACGAACAGTTCTCTGTAATACGGCACATTTTCATAGGCGTGCCGTATAAGTTTTCTCAGTTTTTCGTTCTGATATTCCCTCAATTGCCCCGATTCCCACCACTGCGACTTCTCCAGGAAAACAAGGTGGTCATATACTTCCCTGCCGTAAGTCCGGCAAATGCGTTTTTTCCTGTCTATAAGGGGATTTGCAAGATTCAGATAAAACTTCAGTTTTTTCAGTTTATCGCTGAGGAACAGAACCGGATTATTTCTGTCTATTTCAGACATCATGCCCCTGCCACCTCCTCATACACCTTCAGAGTATTTCTGACAGTGTTTTCCCACGAAAACCTCTTCACCTTGTCATACCCCTTTGAGATCAGGTCCCTATTTGCTCCATTTTCATTAACAAGGGATAAAATGGAATTGCCAAGACCGTCTGTATCTTCAGGGTCTGTCAGTATTGCCGAATCCTCATAAAGTTCTTTTAATGAAGAATTATTAGACGTTATCACAGGGCATCCGCATGCCATGGCTTCCAGCGGGGGCATACCAAACCCCTCATAAAGGGAAGGGAAAACAAAAACAGTCGCATAACTGAGAAAATTGATCACTTCGTTATCATCAGGGCATTCCTTCACCATGACCCTTTCATTAAGTCCCAGTTCATTGATCATTGAAAACACTGACTCGGAATCGTACCCTCTTACACCAGCGAGAAGCAGATTGTGAGGGAGCTTCTTTTTGACAGCATTAAACCCATTTAACAGATGGTGCACGCCTTTTCTGGGTACGATATTGCCGAGATACATAATATAATCTTCACTGATCAATCTCTGCTCCTGTGTTTTTGAGAATTTCATCGTGTCAATTCCGTGATAAACTACAAAAATCATATCCTCGGGAATACCGTACCAGTCGGCAATCTCTCTTTTCTGGAACTCACTGACAGTTATCACCGCGTCGGTATCTTTTAATATTGTCCGGATTGAATCCATTTTGCTTTTTGTATAATCGCGGTAGAACTGCGGCAGCCGGAATGTCCCAATGTCATGCAGAGTGATTATCTTTTTTGCTTTTGAACGGCCCGGCGACATGCCATAGTTCGTAGTGTCATGGAGAATGTCGAATTCACCTGACCTGTAATTTATCAATCTGTTTTTGACATATTCGTTTATAAGAGGCAGACTGCCGATGCGGTATGTTTTTTTATCGATGCTCTTATATATAGACTTGTCCGGCAGGTCGGCATAAAGAAGAGTGACGTCCACGCCAAGGTCGGCAAGTCCGGAGATAAGGCTATAGGAATACCTCCCCTGTCCTGTCTTGCTGTCTACGTCTATAAGGTCTCCGAGGAACGCTACTTTCAAAATTCGTCAGCCCTCAAGTATGCTTACCAGCTCTCTGTATTTTGATCCTGAATTATGATCCATAAGGGTCCTGCGGCTGTTCCTGACAAGGTCCTCCTGCCTGTCATGGTCATTAAGCAGGGACTCTACTGCTTCAGCCAGTGAGGCAATATTGTTTTCCGCAACAACTTCAGCAAATTCCTTTTCCCGGGCATATTCAGCAATAAAACAGTCTGCCGGCGCGTGGACGATTATAGGCCTTCCTGATGCCATGTAATCCATGGTCTTGGACGGAAAAGCAGCTTTAACTACAATTGAGTCAGCGTTTTCAAAAGAAAGGGGCAGAAAAAGCAGGTCAGCTTTTTTTAGTTCGTATTCCAGTGTCTCATGGTCAACATGCATATTGGATACATCATCGCCGGCAAGTCCATACCACTTTAATGTCTCCTGATTAATCGGGCTATAGATAACGAGCTGTACGCTTGACTTCGTCAATTCAAGCGCTTTCTTCAGATTTAACAACGCGTCAAGCTGATACTTTGAAACATTACCTGAGAAAATGATCTTAAAGTCCTTTTTTTTATTATTACCGCCGCCCTGGCTCTCAATTGACGGGGTATTGTTATATGAATGATGAAGCACCCTGCAGTCTATTCCATATTTTTCCTTATAATGCCTTGCCAGGTGATTGTTCATGGTAATAACCCCTGCCGCGTAATTAAACATCCGGGGTTCAAAATATCTCATCAGAGTCCTGTGCATCCGGCTTGAAGCGAATTCTTCAATCGGATCGAACAAATAAAAAAACAGTTTTATTCTCAGCGCCGCGGCAATGAAAAAAGCAGCTATCATAAAATGACCGTGAGGTATATCAGAAGTTGCCAAAATATAATCCGGCTTCTCTTTAAAAGCAATGAACATACCTTTAACAGCTGTAAACGGTATGGAAGCTACTTCCAGCATCCTGACGATTCTTCTCAACATACCGTTCTTGCCGGCCGCGTAGGGCGAAGGCACTGAAACAGTATACCGCCGGGCATCGACTTCATTCCCCTTTTTACAGAATATTTTTGTATGCCGGTCAAGCTTGCGTGTGTAAAGAACCAGGTCTTCAGTTTTAAATTTCCTCAGAATATTTCCAAGGATTATGGAAGGCCCGTCCAGCATCGGGGGAGCCCAATCTGTAACCAGCAAGACTTTCTTCATCAATGTTCCTAAATTATTTATACCTGGGAAATCAGAAATATTTGCACGACTCTGGAGATTTACTTATCGGAAAACTTTTAAGCCCGGGTTTCAAACGGCACAGCATGGACTCATGTAATTACTTGATGACGTTTTTCACAGAAACTTTCCTGAACAGTGAATTGTTAATAATAGACCCAGTCATCGATATTGCCCGCCTTACAGGCCTGCAGATAAACATTGCCAGCCGGTTATTCCTGATTCCTGGATAAATCTTTGTTACAGCCTTTTCAATTATATTAAATCCGATTCTGGAACAGAACAATTTATCCAGGACTTTAACGCTAATGCCTGAAAGGAGGGCGGGGAGTTTGAATAGCCGATCGTATAAATTAACCAGACTTCTAAAATTCGCAACAGAAAAAAGCAGCTGTTTCTGCTGCAGAGACGTGAATTTTATTTTTGTATTTTTAAAGTAGTCTGTAACATCCGTTTGACCGATAAGTCCTTTTGCGTGGCAGAAATCATACAATCTTGTGTTTTTGTAAGGATAGAATATCGAAACCTGATGGGCGTCTGCTGAAATTTTGGCATTCAATTTTACTGTATCAAGGATTTCAGCCATATCTTCTTCAGGCAGCCCGATCATATTATAAGAGTAAAGTTTTATCCCGTTCTCCCTGCATAAGGAAAAGGCCCTGATGATTTGCTCTTCCGACAAGTTTCTATTCAGGATATCATTCCTTATTCTGTCGTTGCCGCATTCAATGCCCATATGCACCCGCCAGCAACCTGCCTCCTTCAGAAGCCCGACTACCTCTTTATTTATAAGATTTGGACGGATATTACAGGTAAAAGGGAGACCGATTTCCTTTTTATATTCCTGTGCAAACTCCCTGAACCACTTGATTCTCAAAGGTAGTATGTCATCATCAAAGGCAAAGCTTTCTATGAACGGATAATTGCTGATAATGTGTTTTAATTCACTGATGACGTTCTGCACACTCCTGAATCTCACGTAATTAGCCGTCTTACCGTATACATTCCATAAAGCCTCGTTACAGCAATAAGAGCATTTATAAGGACACCCTCTGGAAGCCATAACGCTCGCTTCGTTTAACTTCTCATGGTAAAGTTGACGGTAATTAAAAATCCCCCTGTCCGGAAATGGCAGGTCATCCAGGGTCTTCAGCGGCAGTCTTACGTTATTCTTATAAATATTATTCCTGTTCTTAAACCAAATATTCTGTATTTGCGTCAAATCCTGTCCTCTTTCAATTTTTCCACACAACTCAAGTAAGGCTTCTTCCCCCTCCCCTAAACAAATAGCGTCTACCCCATCGGTCATAATAGTATCTTCGGGATTCAAGGTGGGATGGACACCACCGCAAATAACCACAGCATCGGGTATCTTTTCTCTTGTCCAGCCTATCCATTTCTCCACATATGGCCGCATATTTGATGTAAGAGAAAACCCGATAAGCCCGGGATTATCAAACGAGGATATTTTTTCCTGATATTCTTCTTTTTGCAAAGACCGGGTCAAGTGCAGTAAATTTACACTGTGGCCCGCCTTTTTTAAAGCCGCGGCCAGGAAGCCAATTCCGTGATAGTAATATCCGGACCAATTTTTTCCTTCCAATATAATATCCGGGTAGATCAGCAGTACTTTCATTTCGTTGCCTCCAAAAGCGAATAGTAGATATTTTCCATCTTCTTCACCCAGTAATCCTGGCTCCCTTTTTCCTGAATTAGTTCCCAGTTTCTGTCTGAGAATTTACTTCTCATTTCCTCGTTATTCAGCAGTGTTATGACAGATCCGGCGATTTGCCCGACATTGTCAGGATCAACCAGTATCCCGTTCCATCCGTCAGTTATCCACTCTCTAACAGAGGGGAGGTCGCTTATTACCGGAACGTCACCGCATGCCATGGCTTCCTGCAAAGCTACGGGCCCGGAATCATAACTCGATACAGACACCATTAAATCCGAGGCTTTATGATAAAGCGCTACCTTGTCGTGATCAACCGGTCCGACAAATCTCACAGACTTTTCAACACCCAGCTGACCGGCCATGGACTTAAGTTCGCGAACTCTGTCAGGACTGCCTCCATGCCAGATAAAAACGAAAAAGGCATTTTCTGTTTTCTCAAGGATTTCAGGAGCAGCTGCCATGATATTTCTCAGGTTATAGTATGACCCTGTACTGCGAGGGCTGAGAATAATTTTTGAACCCTGCGGAAGACCCAGGTTATTCCGAACCCTTTCTTTATCCGCGCAGGGATTAAACCGGGCCAGGTCAACCCCCCATCCTCTTGTAATATGGGTCTTGTCCGGCTCCGCTCCGTGCTTAACGCACGCGTCTATCAGCACCTGTGATTCACCCGTTATAACATCTGCTTTTCTTATGGCACGCTTTGTCCTTATTTTTGTAAAAAAATCAATATTACTTTTCTCCCAGAGAACGTCTCCGTTAAGCACAGTCACAACGAACGGATAACCTTTTACATAATAACCGAGGTACCCGGGATACCATAATGAATGAGAATGAATAATGTCCGGGGATATCTCATTTATAATTTTATTTACGCGGCTGATCCTGTTATGAAGAGAAAACCACTTCATATATTTTCCCGGGCCCATGGTCCTGTTTCGTCCATTGCCGGAGACCCTGTTTGATTCACCATCCACTACATACATTCTGATTCCATCGATCTTTTTCGGTTTATCTGTAATTATGGAAACATCATGCCCTTCACTCAAAAGCCAGAGCATAAGCCTTTCCACGTGGATACTGTGCGCCCAGCCTATATGACAGATCTTTAATTTATTTTCCATGGCAACAGGGATATTAAGAATGAATATCAGTTTTCAATTCTGCAGGCCGCCTTAAGATCGGCAACCCCCTGCTGGGAGGTCATTTCTTTGACAGAGAATGTAAAGGCATTGTTTCTGTAATCCAGATAATGCATAGGGCCTCCGTTGCTTGACCCCATTATGTTGTATCCCAGGTTGTACACTCCTCTGAGCAGGTTCACATCAAATTCAAACTTTACTTTCACTGTTTTGCCGGCTTCAGGCATGAAAAAACGTCCGGTAAGAAGGTCACTGCTGACGTCATATACAACCAGTCCGCTTGAATGTCTTATGAACATGCTGAAGAAAGTGTTATTTACTTTACCGTTGAACTCCGCATTAAAACCGAACACCGCTTTTTCTCCTGCATCAAAGATCTGTACTTCCTGGCCGGCGCCGTTCGTGAGGACCGTATCGGTCAATTTGACAGAATGAGATGTCCCATCTGCCTCCACGTTTTCTGCCATTGATTCATAGTACATTCTGATAGCGTTTTCCACGTCCCCGTCATAACCGACCCGGCCCTTATTAATGAAAACAGCTCTTTCGCACAGTTTTCTCACAGAATCAATATTATGCGACACAAATACAATTGTCTTGTTCCTGTCCCTGTACTCCTTCATCCTTTTAATGCACTTATCCTGAAATATATAATCACCCACGGAAAGTACTTCATCCACGAGCAGGATATCAGGGTCCAGATGTGAGGATACCGAGAAGCCCAGCCGGGCCAGCATTCCGGATGAATACCTTTTAATGGGTGTATCAATAAACTTTTCAAGCCCGGAAAACGCGACTATATCATCGAACCGCTCATTAATTTGATATTTCTTCATACCTATAATCGACCCGTACAGATATATATTTTCACGTCCGGTCAGTTCAGTGTGAAACCCGGCAGAAAGTTCGATAAGGGCCCCTATATTCCCGCTTGTAAAGACCGAACCGGAAGACGCCTTTGTGACCCTTGCAAGTAATTTCAGGATTGTGCTTTTACCCGCTCCGTTGGCCCCGATAATCCCCACAGCCTCGCTGCGCTTTATGCTGATACTGACATTGTCCAAAGCATAAAACTGCGATGAAGCGGACTTCCTTTTCCTGAAGAAATTATCCAGGTCTTCCCTGAGAGAACGGTATCCCGTCTGTCCGAGGCGGTAATGTTTTGAAACATTCTTCAGCTCTATTACTGTATCACTCATCTATATCCTGTCGGCAAAGGACATCTCAACTTTTTTGAAATACATATATGCCAATATCAGCATAATAACCGTTGTAACCGACGCAATTCCAAATGAATAGAACTCCGGAGGCATCCCTTTTAAAAGCACCCTCCTGTAGCCGTCTATTACCGGCGCCATGGGATTGAGCATATACAGAGTCCTGAATCTTTCAGGCACCGAGCTGACAGGATAAATTACAGGGCTTATGAACATCCATATCTGAATAAAAAACGGCAGGGCGTATTTTACGTCACGATAGTAAACATTGACTGCTGAAGCAAACAATGACAGCGCAAGAGTAAAAAGTACCTGTATAACCAATATCGGGATTATATACAGCACATTCAGCGTAATTGATATTTTATAGATAAAGAGAATACCGACAAAAATAACTGCCGCTATAAAAAAATCCACCATGGCCGCAAATATAGAGGCCAGGGGAAATATCTCCCGGGGGAAATAGATCTTGGTTAAAAGGTTCGAATTTGTCACAAGGCTCGGTATTGCAAAAGACAGTGCGGTAGCAAAGAATATCCACGGCAGAAGCGCGGTATAAGAAAACACCGGGTAAGGTATGCCGTCACTCGGAATCTTCGCAAAACGGGAAAATATCAGGGTAAACACTATCATCATCAGGAGAGGCTGAAGTATTGACCAGAATATACCGAGAACCGATTGTTTATAACGGACCTTTATTTCCCTTATTGTGATGTTTAACAACAATTCCCTGAACTTTAACAGTTCTCTGATCCCTTCAAACACTTTATTCAAGCCCTTTCGATATGTTCTTGCTGAAGTTGAACCGTATCCTGTTTCCCGCCCAACGCAGAGTAACTCATTATCACGGCAACAATGCTCCAGAACACTACCCCTTTGTCTATATCATTCACATATGTAAATACTACGCCGCTCACCAGATTCAAAAACATAAAGATTACAACAGAGACCAGTAATGAAAAAACAAACGTTCTGTTATCAACCGCCTTTTTAAACAGACGGTATACCGAGGATATAATGGCGTAGAAGACCGCCAGCAGGGAAAGCGTACCCAGGACCCCTGTTTCGGCCAGGAAATTGATATACATGTTATGGGCCGATATCATGGGAAGGTAATCATGCTGCCACACTGAAAAATAAAGAGTACCGTAGTTTTCGTGTTCCTGTATATACCTGCCTATTCCTATACCGGTAATTGGGCGGTCTTTAAACATTTCCAATCCTGCATTCCAGTCCTCATACCGCTTCTCCATACTCGGCGCGTAGATTATGTCCTGAAATGATGAAAATTCCTTGTATTTTATTAATAAAGGATCCAGCTTGCCTATATGGAAAGTAAGTAAAACAGCTGCCAGGGTCAGCAGCAAAACTATATATTTCCTCGCCTCCTTAATTAACAACAGCGCCAGCAGTTCGGCAGCAAGGCATAACTGGGCCATCCTCGAATAAGACACAGCAAGTCCTACCACACTAAGTACTATCAACATTGAATACAGCAGTTTTAATTTTTTTTTGCGGGTTATAATCATAAAAGCGAAAATGACGGGAATAATTATGATCATAACTTCCGCCAGAAGCACCCCGTTGGCAAAGTTCAGGTTAAGAACATATTCGTTATATGCCACCTGTGAACCGTATTTTATAAAATAATAAATGGCCATTATCAGATTCAGGAATACGCTGCCTATGAGATAATTTATAAATTTTCGGCCGTCTGCTTCTTTTCTTATGCTGTTTATAACAATAAAATAAAAGATTAAAGGGTAAATTATTTCAAACAACCACCGTTCCAAACTGTATAAGATGTCCGCTGAAAAAACTGCCGACACAAACGTTGTAAACATAAAGATCAGAACAAGCGTATTGAATTTTCCCTTATACATCTTTGTTTTATGGATAGCGATACTTGAGATCAGCCAGATGAAAGTAAACAGCAGAATAGCGGCGACTTTCATGGTAATCCATCCTGGATCAAAATCAGTCAGTTTCCCTATTTCAAACTCAATGTAGTTAATAAAAGGCAGCAGGATCAGAAGTAGTCCGATTGCGTCTACCATTTTATTTTTCATCGCCATACTGACGGACATAGAAAACAGGATTAGAGCAGCAACTGTAAATGTCGGGACTATAAAACCAAAGGGATTAGACAGTACCAGGAATCCTATAACCAACGCGGACACGGTAACTGCAAATAATATTTTTACGTTCAGATTATGTTGAGAAAATTTGAAGAATGATAAGATATCGTAGCCCGACTGCTCTCCCATTTTTATGACAACAATAACCGCGGCCACGGCAGCTACGGGAGCAATCCCGAATATCCATCCGCTAACAGTCAAACCGGGATTTTCAGAGATGACCCTGCTGGCAAGATACGCCATGGTAATCATCAAAAGAAAAACAATAATGTCTACAGAACTGGCACGCAGAGCCCTCATTTAACCCGTCCCCATGAGAATTTTTACAACAGCGGATGAAACATTCGTCCTGCAATATTCTTCCGGTATTTTCCAGTCAGTGGTTTCCGAGACAGCAGTATTAACACAGTTCAAAACCCGGTCAGGCATGATCCCGCTGATCATATTACTCCCGGCCTCAACCGTCTCAGGTCTCTCAGTTACGTCCCTGATCGTCACGTTCGGCACCCTGAAGATACAGCATTCTTCCTGCACCGTACCGCTGTCCGTGATCACGCAGAATGCCTTCTGCTCCAGGGCGATGAAATCAAAAAATCCAAGCGGAGATAGAAAGCGTATGTTCCTGTCTTTCAATGTCAGCCTGTATTTCTTCATTCTGTTCCTTGTCCTTGGATGGATACTGCATATGACCGGCATCTTATATTTATTCCGGACTCTTTTGAGCCCGGTCAGAATGGCGGACAAACGGTCCCTGATATCCACATTCTCTTCCCTGTGCATCGTGACCAGGAAATACCCCCGCGTCTCTATCTTAAGCCTCTCATGAATACTACTCTCCTCAATATCGCCTTTATACGCGTTAATGACTTCATTAATGGGATTTCCTACGACAAAGATCCTGTTTATATCAATACCCTCCCTGAGCAGATTTTCTTTGCTGTTATGTGTATAAGGCATGAGAACACTGCTGGAATGGTCAATTATCCTCCGGTTTACCTCTTCCGGCACCCTGCTGTCAAAACAACGGTTCCCTGCCTCCATATGGTAGACACTTATGCCCATACGTTTTGCCACAATACTGACCAGTCCGCTGTTAGTATCACCGAGGATCAGTACCTTATCGGGACGCATCTTATTTATGACCTTTTCCGTCTCTATGAGTATCTTGCCGATCTGTTCACCGAATGTACTGCTTTTCACATCAAGACAGAAATCAGGCAAGCGAACTCCGAGCTCACTGAAAATATTCCTATTAAGTGAATCATCATAATTCTGTCCCGTGTGAACAAGGATATGCCCGCAGCACTCATCCAGCTTCCTGATAATACGAGAAAGACGAATTATTTCCGGCCGCGTGCCGATGACAGTCATTATTTTCAATCTGTTTGCCATTGTTTATTTATGCTTCCTTTTTGGTATTGCTCTTATAAATAGAGGTTGTCTAACAAGTCATGAAAAACTGCCTCAACCGTTCTATAATCGACAAATCATTAATATTTTGTTTTAGCTTTTTATGTAAAGCGTTATTTGGTCAATTCCTCAGCGTTTATTTTCTAAAGGTGTCGGATAGAACTGTTTCACCAGCTTTACATGCCTTGTTTGTGAGGAGTTTCAGTCCGAACTCTAAACTGAAAGCTTAAACAAAATGTAAATACCTGCCTGCCGGTAGGCAGGTCCGTCGATTATGGGGATCAGGAAGCAGTTAGCCTGTTTATTCACCTCACTTCCCATTTCTCATTTCCCATTGAAGCCGTGTTGCGTACCGGCATATACATAGGAGTCAACTCTTAACTTCTCATCCTCTAATCTTCCGCCAGCCCTCGCGGTTATTTTGTGAAAACAAAATTGTGAGGGTCAACTCTTAACTTCTTATCCTCTAATCTTCTCAACTTCTGCTGTAATAGCCTGCTCCGTGACCTCCCTTTCTTCAGGCAGAAGATCATTCTTTCTCAGCAGGTCCCTGATCTCATCTTTGCTCATAAGATTGTCCGCGGAAGTATATTCTT